>DATEPP010000112.1:0-6537 GCA_035273165.1 Gemmatimonadaceae bacterium | reverse complement strand
CCGGTCTTCTGCGCCGCGGGAAGCGTCGCATTGACGCTGCTGAAGTACGAGAGCGTGACGCAGCCGCGCTCGCAGTGCCCGCAGTAGTGGCATGCGGCCCGACCATTGTGGTTCTGCGTCAGAATGGCGACGCGCCCTATGGTCATGACGCGCTCACCGCCGAACGACTTGAGTATGTTCTCACGCGCCTGCTGCTCGACGCAGTTCATCGCCATCGGTGGCAGAAACTGGCCATCGGGGAGCTGCGGCAGATTCTCCCTCTGTCCGCTGATGCCGATGAAGCGCTCGACGTGATCGTACCACGGCCCGATGTCCGCATAACGAATCGGCCAGTCGACGCCGACGCCTTCCTTTCCGTTGGCCTCGAAGTCGAGATCGCTCCAGCGATAGACCTGCCGCCCCCACATGATCGAGCGTCCGCCCACCTGTCGGCCGCGAATCCAGCGGAAGGGTTTTCCGTCCGGCGTCGTGTACGGATTCTCGCGATCGTTGACGAAGAACTTGCCGCTCCACTCGTCACAGGCATAGCAGTCCTTCTGCATCGGCTGGTCGCGCTCCAACGCCTTCCGATCGCCCAATCCGCGGAAGCGCACCTGATACTCGGGCACGTGCTCGACATAATCCCGATTCGGATCGATCGGACGCCCGGCCTCGAGCACCAGCGTGTCCAGCCCATGCTCGGTGAGCTCCTTCGCCGCCCAGCCACCCGTCATCCCCGAGCCAACGACGATCGCGTCGTACCGTCGCTTCTGTCTCATCGTGCGCCGCCGCTTCCCTGTAACGCGACGCTGACGCATCCGTCGTAGCGCCCGGGCCACATCACGGTCTTGAGGACGTTCTTCTGAACGGTCTCCGACGTAAAGTACGCATACACCGTTAGGCGTTTGAGCTCGCCGAAGGCTCGACCCGCGCCACCCTGCGCGTCGCGCATCGCGTCGAGCGCGCGCAAGGTAACCACCCGATCCGGCTCGGGGAGCTCCACGAAGCGCTTGCCGTAGGTTGCGCGCGTCTCGTGATCGATCGCGTCGAGCCCCGCGAGGAATCGCGTTCGATCCTCGTCACTCGACCACTCCGCGAGCAGCAGGTCGATAAACTCGTTCACGTGCACCGCCGTTGCCCCCGGCGTATCGGTCTCGGGGATGATCATCTCCGCGATCGTGGTCACGAGCTCGTTCTGCTCAGGCGACAACACGCCGAGGGCACGACTTCCACCACTTGCATTGCGCTCGGCGTCGAGCCGGCGATGCACCGACTCGGCGAGCCGAACGGCGGCGTCGGCGCGCGCGGGGACGAACGGCAGGGCGGCGGCAGCGCCGATGACCTTCAGCATCTCACGACGCTGCATGACTCCTCCAATGGCTTGGTCTGGCGGTCAAAGAGTGGCGCGAGGGGGACGGCTCGTCAATCCGGGGCGCTCGGAAGCATCTCGACCGCTCCACGTCTGAAAAACCTGAGCACGAATTTCGCGAATGAACGCGAATTTCTCCGATGGCAGTGACACCTTCTGCGGCCTCCGTAGCATCCGTTCTCTTTGTCAACAGCACACCAGTCGAGGCCACGGTAGAAACGTCCCGAGGTCGTCCCAAAGAAATCCCGGCTCGTAGCGCGAGGAGCCCTCTCTACCAAGGAACAATTCGCGTTCATTCGCGAAATTCGTGATCAGGTCTTGGAATGCCAGGGGTCGCGATGCCGATAAGGCGCGCCAGACCCCGCCTTGCGCTCCCCGAAGACCAGCGCTAGCGTGTGCCCTTGTAGAAGCACAAGGGGAGAGCCTCGCACATGTTGACCGAGCTGTGGAGCGATCTGCGCTACCGGTTGCGCGCTCTCGTCCGACGCGGCGAGATGGAACGACAGCTCCACGAGGAGCTCGACTTTCACATCGCCCGTGAGGCCGAGAAATACGAGCGGCTCGGCATGGCGCGTGAAGACGCCGTGCGTCAAGCCCGGATCGCCTTCGGCGGTGTAGACCGCACCAAGGAAGAAAGCCGCGACGCGCGCGGAACCGTGTTCCTGGAGACGTTACTCCAGGATTTGCGCTACGCAGCCCGCGGCCTGAGGGCCAGGCCAGCCTTCACGCTGAGCGTCATGCTCACGCTCGGACTCGGCATCGGCGCGAACGCGGCGATGTTCGACATCATCGATCGACTGCTCTTTCGCCCGCCGGAATACCTGCACGACGCCGAGCAGGTCGATCGCGTTTATCTGAGCCGGGTGCGCGACCGCGTACAGCGGATCAGCGACGGGTTTCAGTATCCCCGCTACGCGGATCTCGCGCGTTGGACGCGCTCGTTCTCCGCCGTTGCGGCGTACACGTCCCGGCAGCTTGCGGTCGGTGATGGCGACGCCGCGCGCGAACGCCGCGTCGTCGGTGCATCCGCAAGCTTCTTCGACTTCTTCGACGCTACACCATCGTTAGGCCGCTTCTTCACCGCGGGCGAAGACAGTGTGCCACTCGGAACGCCGGTCGCGGTCATCGGCCATCGTTTCTGGCAGGAGGACTTTGGCGGACGTCCGGACGTGCTGGGGCGGCAGCTGCGCGTCGGTCACACGCTGTGCACGATCATCGGCGTCTCCCCGCCACGCTTTCGCGGCGTCGAAGAAACGACGGAGCCGGACGTGTACATCCCGCTGTCGACGTTCGGTATGGATGCGCGTGGGCCGAGTTACGTCGCCAACTATGGATTCCACTGGCTCGGCATGATCGTTAGGCGCAAGGCAGGCGTCAGCCGGGCCGTCGCCAGTGCCGACCTCACCGCGGCGTATCAGCGAAGCTGGCTCCGCGAGGCGGCCGCGGCGAACGAGTCACCTTCGTCGATTACGCAGCTCCGCGCGATTGCTGCTCCGCTGCAGTCGGCGCGCGGGCCGCTCGCTGGGCCAGAGGGGAAGCTCGCGGCCTGGGCCGGGGGCGTTACCGCCATCGTGCTCCTCATCGCGTGCGCGAACGTTGCCAACCTGCTCCTCGCGCGTGCCATCGTCCGCCGCCGCGAGACCGCGCTCCGCTGCGCACTCGGCGTGAGCCGGGGACGCCTCGTTCGCCAGCACCTCACCGAATCGCTTCTGCTCGCGGGGGCGGGCGCTGCCGTCGGTCTCCTCTTCGCGCAGTGGGGCGGAGCATTGATGCGCCGAGCGTTCCTTCCCCCGGAGCTGAGCTCAGGCGTGTTCGGCGACTCGCGCATGCTGTTCGTCGTGATCGGCATCGCCATCCTGGCGGCTGCCGCTACCGGGCTCGCGCCCGTCCTGGACGCACTCAACACGAACCTCACCCACTCCTTGTCGAGTGGAGCTCGCGACACCGGATCTCGCTCGTCCCGTGGACGCGGCACGTTACTCGTCGCGCAGGCCGCTCTGTCGGTGGTGCTTCTCGTCGGCGCCGGACTCTTCGTCCGCAGCCTCCAACATGTGCGCGCGCTGCGCCTGGGCTACGACGTCGATCCAGTGCTCCTCGTCATGGTGCAGCAACGCGGCGCGCGGCTCGATTCCATCGGGCGTATTGCATTGGAGGCACGACTGGTCGAGCAGGCGCGAACGCTGCCCGGCGTCGTCGACGCAACGATCGCGAGCTCAGTGCCCTTCTGGGGCTTCGAGGGACGCGCGCTCTACGTCGCGGGCATCGACAGCGTCGACCTCCTTGGCAACTTCGACCTGCAGGCCGTGAGTCCCGGCTACTTCGGCACCGTCGGGACGCGCATCCTCCGCGGCCGGCAATTCGATCGCCGCGACGCCGCGACGTCGCCGCCGGTGACGATCGTGAGCGAGGGAATGGCGCGCGCGCTCTGGCCAGGACAGGAGCCGTTAGGCAAGTGCATTCGCGTCGCGGAGCGTACCGCGCCCTGCGCGACCGTCGTCGGAGTGGCCGAGGACCTTCGCCTCCATACGCTGCGCGACGCGCGGGACTACATCTACTATTTGCCGATCACGCAATTCTCCATGTCCACCGGCATGCTGTTCGTCCGCGTCCATGGCTCGGCGCCCAACTTCGTGCAGCCGTTGAGACGACAGCTCCAATCGATCATGCCCGGCCCGGCGTACGTGAGCGTACGACCGTTCAGCGACGTCATCGACCCGGTGATGCGGAGCTGGCAGATCGGGGCGACCATCTTCGTCGCGTTCGGAGTGCTCGCGCTCGCCCTCGCCAGCGTCGGACTCTACAGCGTGATCGCGTACGGAGTGGCGCAACGCCGACGCGAGATCGGCGTGCGCATCGCACTGGGTGCCACGCGGTCCAGCGTCGTGCAACTCGTGGTGAGCAGGGGCGTGCGGCTCGTCGCGTTGGGTATTGCCCTCGGCGCGGTCGCGACACTCGCGGCGGGCCGCGGTATCGCCGCGCTCCTCTTTCAGGAGTCGCCTAACGATCCAGTCGTCTATGTGACTGTCGCCGCCGTGCTCCTCGGCGTCAGTCTTCTCGCGACGGCGGCTCCCGCGTTGAGCGCGGCGCGGGTAGATCCGAACCTGTCGCTCCGCGTGGACTGAGTACGTCCCGAGAGCGACAGGTATCGGTCCTGGAGACTATGTTGTCGCGCGCTGCTCCGACGCCGCCGCCGGGAGCGAGAATGCCGTCGGCTGGATGTTCTGGTTCACCCGGAAGAGATTCGTCGGATCGTAGCGATTCTTGAGCGCGACGAGCCGGTCGTAGTTGCTTCCGTACGCGGCGCGGACGCGGGCTTCGTCGTCGGCGCTCAGGAAGTTGACGTAGACACTCCCCGTCGAGAACGGTGCCGCGGCGGCGAAGAGCGCGCGCGCCCAGCCAACGACGGCGTTGTCGTCGGCCGCGTCTGCCCACCGGCCGTGGACGTTCATGAGATACTGTGCACCGCGCCGGGCGTATGCCGTCTCGCTGTTGACTCGCCGGCTGATGGCGCCGCCGAGTTGAGCAAACGCTATCTCCGTGTGCGCGTCGGGGAGCTTGCCGGCGAAGTCGACGAGAACGTCGATCAGACCGTCGCTGACCTCGAGGAAGTCATGCGACTTCCAGTAGTTGCGCATTCCCGGCGTGAGGAGCGGATCGAGAATCGTCTGCCAGGCGGCGAATGGCTGCGGTCCGATTACATCCGCGATCGGCCGGCCGAACTTGCGCAGCGGCTCTAGCGCTCGCTCGCCAGCCGCGACGTCGCCCGAGTAGCAGGCCGCGAGAACGAGTATCTCCTTGCCATGCCACTCGGGCGGCAGGAAGGGAAGCGGCGGTGCCTTGCGCATCACGGCCCAGACGGCCAACTCCTCTGGCGTGTCGGGTGCGAACTCACGATAGAAGCGCAGCACGTCCTTCGCGTCGGCCAATGGGTGCACGATCAGACCAGCCAGCACCGTCGGGCCCACCGGATGCAGTGCGAACTCGAAGCTCGTCACGACACCGAAATTTCCGCCGCCGCCGCGCAGTCCCCAGAAGAGGTCCGCGTTCTCGTTCGCGCTGACGTGGATCCGCTCACCCTTTGCCGTCACGACGTCCGCCGCGAGCAGATTGTCGCTCGACAAGCCGAAGCGTCGGCTCAACCAGCCGAAGCCGCCGCCGAGGGTGAGTCCGGCGACGCCCGTCGTCGAGTTGATGCCAAGCGGCGTCGCGAGGCCGTGGGCCTGCGTCTCGCGGTCGACGTCCGCGAGCGTCGCACCGGCGTCCACGCGCGCGATGCGACGCGTCGCGTCGACCTGCACGTTGCGCATCGTCGAGAGGTCGATCATGAAGCCGTTGTCACTCACAGCGTTGCCGGCGATGTTGTGGCCACCGCCGCGAATCGAGACCAGCAGCGAATGCTCTCGCGCGAATCGAACCGCAGTGGCGACATCCTCGGCGTCCGCGCAGCGCGCGATGAGCGCGGGTCGTCGGTCGATCATCGCATTCCAGATGGCGCGCGCCTCGTCGTAGCCGGGCGACGCTGGCGCGAGCAGTCGGCCGCGGAGCGCTCCGCGCAGCTCCTCGACCGTCTCGCCGGGCAGCGAGACGTCGCGACCGCTCAGTGTTCGAATGGTGTAGTCCATGTCAGTCTCCGTCGTGCGTGAGGGCCTCGGGGCCGATGAACATGGCTCCCGCGGAGGCGAAGCGCACGTGGCCAAGCGAGTCGGGCCGAGCGCGTCCTGCCACTCGGCCCGTCCAGCCCACCTTCGCTTCGCTGCCAGCTATCACGCAGCGCCGGTCTGATTCCGGCCACACTGCTCTCGCGACGCTATCGCGCGCCCTCACCAGAAGTCGATCGGGGCTGTACGATAGGGATCATTGCGCCGTGCGCGAGCAGTCGATCGGGGGTGCACGGCGGCTTCATGCCAAATTTGGGTTCTTCGGGGAATTTCGGGAGTGCGAGGGGAATGGTCTCGCGTGGAGAGGCCAGAGCTCTTTGGACGCGAATGACGCGAATTTTTGCGAATCGCTCCTCGGGCGTGACAAGTCCATGCGCAACGAGCCGAGAAGTCTTTGTGACCTGCACACCGATCACGACTCAGGCGTCCCGAGGCTCCCCCGAGGTCGTTCCAAAGACTGGTCGTCCGGGCTCGTTGAGCGAGGACCTCGCTCGGCGCCCGGTGCGATTCGCGCCCTGATTCGCGTCATTC
>DATEPP010000111.1:0-39227 GCA_035273165.1 Gemmatimonadaceae bacterium | reverse complement strand
GCCTGCAGCAACATCATTCGGGCCGCGGCACCAGCCTTACGCAATGGCATCCACGAAGTACGCACCACCGCACTCCCGCCAGCGTACTGCGGCCCGTACTTCTCCTCGTCGAGATCAGCCTGCTCGACGCGAACGCGCTTCCAGTCGGCCTCGAGCTCTTCGGCGACGAGCATCGCGATTGCCGTTCGCGACCCCTGGCCCATCTCCGGCCGTGGTACGACGACCACGACGTCGCCGCTCGGCTCGATGCGCACGAAAGCGTTAGGCGCGAACACCTTTGCGTTTTCCGCCTCGCCGGCCGGTACGAGGCGCACGCCAATAGCGAGACCGCCGAGCGCGGTGAGGCCGACCGATAGAAACTCGCGGCGATTGACTCGACCTGCTTCCATGGGACGTCGCTCGTTGAGGCTGCGCCGTCAAGCTAGGTCGTGGTGGTAGTGCGTGCTGTATGAATCCGGTAAGAAGTGGCGGCTGGCACGTTCTCAATGTTATCCCGAGGAGCGAAGCGAGCTTGCCCTGAGCAGCGCAAGCGACGGAGGGTTCTGCTGTTGAATCACTCAGACCATCGTTGACTCCTTGTTGTAGCAAGCATCAACTGGTTGAAAAAAAAAGGCCGGAAACGGCCGGAAAATGCACGGAAACAACTAACGAGCGGTTGCGATCGTTTGGAAAACCACCGCTCTTTCCAGTTTCCGGCTCTTTCGGGCCGTTTCCGGCAGTTTCGTTCTTGACCAGTAGATGCCCGGATGATTGGTGGCATCGGAGGTCCGAGCGATCAGGAGCAGATCCCTCGTGCTTCGCTCCTCGGGATGACAACCGCCCTCCCGCGCACCGCTCAGAACCGCAGATGCCACCCGATGAGCATCCCGCCATCAATCGACCCGAGCAGCAGCTCACCGCCGCCGTTGCCGTCGTTGTCAGCTCCTTCGTCGCGATGCAGCCGCTCGCGTGAGCGCTGTGCGACCTCCTTGCCCGCCGCATAGCCCAGCAGCGCGCCCAGCACCGTGTCCGACGTCCAGTGCCGCCGATCGACGAGACGTCCCACGCCCACGCCCGCCGCGATCGCGTACGCCGGGATCGTCACGTACGGATTCGAGAAGCGGTGGCTGAGAAACGACGCGCAGGCTGTCACGTTCGCGACGTGGCCTGCGGGCAGGGAATGCTTTCCCCACGCATTGCTGCCGGGAAAGAAGAACTTGTACTGATCGCCCTGCTCGCTCCGTATCTGCACATGATCGCCGCGGATGCTGTCGGGACGCAGACGCCCCACGAGCCGGTACATCACCTGCGTCCGCACCACGCTCTCCGCCGCGTACGACGCCACACATCCCCAGACTCCGTCGCGAATGCCACGGCTCTTCGTCGCGACGCCGATGATGTAGACGCCGAGTGCGGCCGGCGTGATCGTCGACCCGGCGAAAGCGGCGCCGCCTTCGCGAAATTCCTTCAGCGACGAGAAGATTCCATCCTTCTGGTGATCCATGAACCAGCGATCGATGTCGTCGTCCACTGGCGAGACGGCAGCGCTGAGTGCCAACACGGCTCCCGCGCCCAGCCAGTCGCGCGCGCTCGAATGAAACGGCGCCGCCCACGTGCCGACGATATCGCCGCCCGCATGCAGCACGTCATAGCCGACCATGCGTCCAACGGATTGCGCCCGACCCGCGGCCGGAGCCGCGACGAGCAGCACCCCGAGAACGAAGCCGAGTGATGAGCGAGTTTTCATCGTGGAAGTGAGCTGAAGTAGAGCACCAACGAGGGCAAAACGCAGGCCCTGCTCCCACGCCCACCACCTGTTCCGGCTACTCGGGACAGGCTGCTCTGCTGTACGGAAAGACCACGGCGCGCAGACGGCCGTTTTATGTCCCCTGATGCGTTTCTCGCGCGCGAATGAAAACGGCGCTGATCCGAAGATCAGCGCCATTCTCGACTTCACTGCGAACCGCGGCTACGCGTTGCGATCGATACAGCCTTGTGTGATGTTCGGGTTGTTGCCTTCCTCATCCTTCGGCACCGGGAGGTTCACGTCCGGACCGTACGTGCCGCCCCGATAGTGCGTGCCGCTGGGGAATGTGTTGCTCGCGTTGTACCAGGTGCTGTACGGTGACTGACGAATGAGCCGCCGCAGGTCGCCCAACCGCTCACCGCGACTGAACGTCCAGAACGCCTTCTCACGGAAGAGCTGCGCGACGCGGGCGCTGTCCGTGCCGGGATCCGTGAGCGCGGGGAGTGCATTCGCTGCAACGGTCAAGTTGTTCGTGAGAACCTGGGAGGACGCCCGGAGCGCATTGAGGATTGCAAGCGTGCCAGTCGTCGCCGTGGCGTAGTTACCGGAGAGGAACGCCGCCTCCGCCTCGATCAGGCGAGCATCGATACCGTTAGCCACGTCAACCGGCGACTCCTGTCCCCACATGTCCGTCGTCCGTGAGAACGTCAAGCCATCCTGCGACTTCGTGGTGTCAGACTTGGTGGTGTCGACCTTGTTCTTGCTGATCGTATACTTCGACGGAACGCGCGGATCCTTCGACGAGAAGAACGGAATGTTGTTCTTCACAAGGATATCGTGTGCGTTGCCCTCGAGGCTGTCGCCGACATTGTAGCGCCGTCCGCTGCGCGGCTGACCCCAGATCGCGTTGTCACCCGCGTTGAGAGAGTACGTGTGCTGATATTTGAACGTCGTCGGTATGCCGTTCATGAGCGCGGCGGCCGCGGCGGCATTCTGTTGGGCATTGACGCCCAGCAGTGCGCGCGCCTTGGCGACCTTGATCGCGCGGCCGACATCGCTCGCGGTGTCCTTGCCCACCAGCAGAGCGTACCCGGAGTCGAGTGACTTGATCGCGGTCGTGAAGACCTGAATCACCGTCTGCGGCGTGCCGAAGGTGATGTCCGTCGGCGACGTCGCGTTGGACGCATCGCTCAGCGGAATCCCATTGCAGAAGTCCGACGCGAGCTGCATTTCGGCGAAACCGCGCGCCAGATAGAGCTCGGCGATGTTCACCGTCGAGTCGGCGCGATACTTCTTCATCAGGGGAAGCGCCTGATCTACCGCCGTGCGAACCCGCGACAGCTTGCGGAAGTCGAACGTCACGGTGGAGTTGTCGGTCTTGATGCGGCGCTCGTCGATCTCGTCGTTCTGCACGAACGTCGACGACGTACCCCACTCGTCGGCGAGGAGACCACCCGTGAGCCAGGTGCTCTCGTTGCCGTTTGCGTCGTCGCCACCCGTGGCGCGGCGAAAGCGATCCAGCGCGCCGATGCGGAGCGCGTCCGCGCCCTCTGGCGTATCGAGATCCGATGGCGCAATCAGATCGGGATCGGTTGCCTTGAGGAGGCTGTCCTGACACGCGGTGCTGGCGAGCGCTGCCAGGGCCATTGCGGACCCCAGCAACACCGCGCGCGCGCGTGCGACGCCTCGAATGTTCAGTTTTCGCATTTATGAATTCTCAGAACCCGAGGTTGAAACGAAGCGTGTAGTAAGTCGGAATGCCGAGCGTCTGGAACTCCTCGCCTGGCGCGTTGGCGGCAGCGCCGCTCTCACCCGCGAGACGATCGATCTCCGGATCGATGCCACGGTACTTGGTCCAGAGGTGCAGGTTGCGAGCGGCGAAGTTGAGCGATGCAGAGCGCGAGCGGAGATACCTGCCCGCCCAGCTCTCCGGCAGATTCCACGTCGCCGTGAACTCACGCCACCGAACGAACGACGCCGGCTGGAAGAAGCCGTCCAGCGTCTTCGACGGATCGTCGCGCGTCGCGACGACCATCGCCTGCTCCTCGAACGAAGCGCGTGGAACGATCTTGCCGTTCACCACCTCCGCGTTCATCAGGCCGTTGCAATTCTGGCGGCTGACGCAGCGGATGCGCTCCGTGTTGTTGTACCACTTGTAGCCGCCCTTGTAATCGAAGAGCGACGCGATACGGAACCGGTGGCCGAAGAGATCGATGCCAGGCTGCAACGACGACAGATATCGTGGCGAGGAATACCCGCGGAAGATCGGGTCCGCACCGACGAACACTTCATTCTTCGTCGGATCGTCGCTGTGGACGAGGATACCATCACCATTCTTGTCCTCCCAGCCGGTGATTGGCTGAGCCCAGAACCCGAACAGTGGGTAGCCCGCGACAGCGCGCCAAGTCGTGTTGATCTGCGGGGGAACGGGACCGAGGCTGACGAGCTTGTTGTCGTTCATCGACCCGCTGAGCGTCACGTCGAAGCCGAAGTTCTTCCGGTCGATGATCTGGGTGTTGATCGCGAGCTCGGCACCCGCGTTCTTCACGGAGCCGACGTTCTCCTTCACCGTGTTCGCGGCGCCAGCGGACGGGGCCACGATCGCGTCGATCAAGGCGTCCTTCGTCAGCTTGCTGTAGTACGTGATTTCCGAGTGCAGCCGGCGGTTCAGGAAGTCCATGTCGAAGCCGCCCTCGAACTCCGTCGTGCGCTCGGGCTTGAGCTCCGGGTTACCCAACGCCGTGAATGTCGCGCCGGCAACGTCGGCCTGCTTGAGGCTCGCCGTCACGCCGCTGAAGAAGCGGAGCGCGTCGTTAGGGCCGGGCTGCACGCCTGCTGCGCCCCATGCCGCCCGGACGCGGAACTGGTCGAGCCAGGTCGGCTTGGGGAAGAAGGACTCGTCGGACGCGAGCCAGGAGATGCTCGCCTTCGGATAGAACACGCGCTGGAACTTCGTGCCGAACGCGCTGTTCTGGTCCGAGCGCACCGCTCCCGTGATGAACAACCGGTCGCGGAACCCAACCTGCTGCTCGACAAACACGCCGAACGTCTTCGTGAGTGTCGAGGCTTCCGTCGCGGACTGCGAGGCGCCGGAGTTGGGGGTCTGCGTGCCTGGCGTGATCTGACCGCCGAACGCGTCATTCTGGTCGAGCTGGTAATTCACGAACTGCGCGCCGAACGTCGTGCGCGAGTTCAGCGTCGGCGTTGGGTTGAAGGTCTCAGTGCTGCCGAGATCGAACGAGAAGTTCCGGAGTCCCGTGCGGATGTCCTCCTTGAAGCCCTTCCGATAAGTGGAGTTCACCGGCGGGCCCTGACCGTTGCGGTTCAGGTTCAGGTCGACGCGGCTCGTGTAATCGAGGCCGACGTTCGCACGGTTCTGCATCCAGCTGAACGGACGCCAGTTGGCGTTGCCGCTCGTGATGAACCGGTTGAGTCGCTGCTCGTTCAGCTCCTGGAAGGTGTAGCCAGGCGTCCACGCGCGGTAACCGTGGAGCGGCGTGCCCAGTCCGGACACCGTGCCGTTGTCCGGGTAGCCCGCGCCGCCGAAGATCTGCGAGCCGATACCAGCCGTCGCGTTCGACTCCGTGGCGTAGCGGGTATTGACGTGAATAAGGTTTCCCGTGAAGCCGAGGTCGAGCTTCGGCGACACCGACGTGTTCAGGTTCGAGCGGAAGCTGTATTTGTACTGATCGTTCGGATGCGAAAGGTTGTCCGGGATTGGCGTGCCGGCCGAGTTGAGGCGGTCCTTCTCGAAGCTGGGCAGCTTGAGAACACCCATCTCGTCTTCGCGCTCGCCGGAGACGAAATAGCGGAGCGACTCCGAACCACCCTGGACGTTCGCGCCGAACTTGCTGCGGTGGCCCTGGCCGATCGGCGTGGCGCTCGGATCATGGAATGGGCTGTACTGCCGGAGACTGTCCGGAATGCATGAGCTCGCGCTCGGCGTCGCGATCCCCGCGGCGATCACCGGCATCGAGCATTCTCGATAGGTCGACGTCGACGTATGCCCGGCGATCGTGTAGTTCCAGGGATAGTCACTGTTGTCCTGGAGCAAGCCACCCTCGGCCCAGCCGTTCCAGCGCGCGGCGCCGGCGCGACCCTTCTTCGTCGTGATAACGATGACGCCGTTTGCGGCGTCCGTGCCGTAGAGCGTGGCCGCCGACGGGCCCTTCACGATCTCGATGTTCTCGATCTCGTCCGGGTTGATGTCGTTGGCGCGGTTCGGCTGAGCGCCGCCGGTGAACAACGAGGACGAGCCGGTGTTGCTCGTCATTCGGATCCCGTCGATGATGTAGATCGGGTCGTTCGCCTGGCTGAGCGAGTTGTTCCCGCGGATACGAACGCGTGAGCCACCGCCGACCTGCGAGCCGCCGGTCACCTGGACGCCCGGGGTGCGCGATGCAAGCACGTCCTGGACGTTGCTCACCGGCGACGTCTCGACGACTCTGGCGACGTCAATGCTGCCGATCGCATTGCCGAGCTCGGAGCGGCGCTGGTCACCCGTCGCGGTCGTCACGACCTCGGTCAGCTTCACGACCACCGGAGTCATGCTGAAGTCGAGGGTGACGGCTTCGCCCGCGGCAACCTGCACCGGCTTTTTCTGCTCCTCGTAGCCGACGCGGAGAACGCGGACGGTGTAGCTCCCGGCGGGAACGTTGCGGATCGCGTAGCGGCCGTCCTGCGCCGCTGTTGCGAACAGGCTCGTACCAACGAGAACGACGCGCGATTCCTGGAGCGGCTCACCGCTGCCAGTGGCGGTAATTCGCCCAGTAATGCTGCCTTGCTGTGCTTGCGCGATCGCGGCCGTGGTGGCGAGCACTCCGAGGGGAAGTGCACACCACGCCAGAAGCCGCTTCGCGACCGTGCGTGGAAGACCCATGACGCTTACCTGTGTGTGGGTAGGGTGGGGCAACGGGACCAAACGACAGTGACGAGACACACCAGCAAGGGAGTGCTGGGGACCCGACCTAGAACTCAACCTGAGGTCTCGGGGGTCACTGCGTTGGCGTCAATCTACTGTAAGGAACAACAATGTGAAACGGTCAAATTTGTGTCCCTAGGCCCTTGCACGAGGGGCCAACAGCGATGCAGACGACACGAGCCCGAGCCGAAAAAGTCGAAAACGACGGTACTCGTTAAGCGCTCGCGCCTAACAATTGACGGGTCTGCAACGGTCGGTTACACGCACTTCGACCGGGGCAGAAAAAGAAACAATCCGGCCGCCGGATGTTTCGTTCCATCCCAAGGCTCACCGCCGCGCCTCAGACCGACCGCGCTATCTCCTCTGCAGACGAAGAGCAAAAGGATACAGAAATCCGTATCCCTTTGCTCTTCGCCGCGGCGCGGAGCTAACTCTTCCTCGGCTCGAGGATCTCCGAGATCCGATGGTCCGCACCCGCGAGATGCAGCTGCGTCTCACGATCGCCCGCCCTCGGGATGGCGCGCCGGACCTCCGCCTGCAATGTCACCAGCTCTCCACGCAGCTCCGATTTAGCGTCTTCTGACAGCGGAGCCGCAGGCGGGCCGAACCCAAAACCCCCACCCGCACCTGGCGCCGGGGACACCGTCGCCGGAGGATTGAGCTTCCGCTCGATCGTCGACAGATAATTGTTCTGCAGCTGCCGCCGGTACGCGTCGATCTTGGGCGCGCTCTCTCCCAGCTCGCTCCACACTCCTTTCCGCAGATCGTCGAGCATGTCCGCGAGCGAGTAGACCTCCCCGCTCCCCTTGGCCAGCGCTTCCTCCTCGAGCAGCCGGTTCATCCGACTGTCGTTCAGCACGGACGTCAGCACCCGATTCTGCGCGCCGCCGATGCGCGACAACATTCCTTCCGCCTCGATGCGCGACGCGATGTCGGGACGGATCAAATAGCTTGGGGTCCTGAACACTTCCTCGTTGAGGAAGCGCATCGCTTCGACTTCACGCGCACGAGACAGCGGCGTGTACACCGCGCCAGACTGGCCGCCCGCCTTATACTGCACCGCGCCGCCGCCGATCACCGTCGCGACGTGGCCTGCCTCCGTCGCCCACTGCCCAACCGTACGGTCGTAGAGCTCCTTGAGCAGCTCGTTGTCCTCGCCCGCGCGCGTTCCCGCGCTCGGGATGTAGCCGATGACACGCGCGATGTTTTTGAAGCCGAGCCGAGTCGACTTCACCGGATCGGCGTCGCCGACGGCCTCGCTGAGCGTGCCGTACTGCCCGAACGCGTTGTTGCCGGAGAAGCGATACCACGGAATCGTGTCCTGCATCCGCGTCCACTGCTCCAGCGTCGCGCGCTCGTCGTCGGCCGACTCGACGGGAATTTCCTTGTAGCCCCACATGATCGTGTACTTGTCCCACGGGCCGACGCGCGGCGTGATGTCGCTGAGCGGAATTTTGTCTTCGGGCTGCGCGACGTAGTTCATCCGCGAGTAGTCCATGATGCTCGGACTGTGACCCATGCGATGCACCCAGCTTGCGCTGCGCACGCTATCAGCCGGATATGTCGAGCTGCCGATCTGGTCGTGTTGCAAGCCTAACGTGTGACCGATCTCGTGCGCGACGCCCCACTCCAGCAGCTTGCCCATCAGCGAATCGGGGAAGGGGATCGTCCGCGCCCGTGGATCGACCTGCGCCGCCTGCGTGAAGTACCACGCCTGCATCAACGAGATGAGATTGTGGAAGATGCGCGATGAGCCGTTGAGGATCTCGCCCGTGCGCGGATCGCTCACGTGCGGCCCGACGGAATTCTCCACCGTCGAGGGGAGCCAGCGCACCATCGTGTGACGGATGTCTTCCGGCGACCAGTCCGGATCGTTCGCCGGCACCTCGCCGGGAATGATGCCGTCCTTGAAGCCCGCCGCCTCGAACGCGGGCTGCCAGTCGAGAATCGCCTGGCGAATGTACGGCTGCCACTGCTTCGGCGTCGCCGGATCGACGTAGTAGACGATCGGCTTCTTCGGGTAACACAGGTTCCCCTCGCGCCGATTAGAACACTCTAAACGCCAGCGCGTGATGTACTCCTTTGTCACCGCTCGCTGATCGCGGCTGCCGAAATCGACGGTGCGCACGCTGAAGAAGCCGATGCGCTCGTCGGCGCGGCGGGGAGTCATCGGCTGCTCCGGGAGCCTGACGATGCTCCAGTGAGCGACCACGCTCTGCGCCTGCTGAGTGGCGCCCGTTCCGCCGGCCCCGCCCGCGCGACCTGCCGCGGCAGCGGCACCGGGCACGCCAGTCTGCGTCGCTTCGATCTCGACGTTGTCAGGGAACGCGATCGCGCGTTCGATGAACGACCGCGTCGCGTCGATGTTGCCTCGAATCGCCGCGATCTCCGGCACGTTCGTCGTGAAAAGACGCGTCACATCTACCACGGCGGAGCTGTCCGGACCGTACGACTCGACGTTGAGCACGGCGATGATCGGCCCGTAGTTCGAGTGCTCGACGGCGCGGTACACGTTGAGCGACGTGTCGGCCGTGATCGCGAACGATGGTGATCGCAGCACGACGCGGTTGCCGCTCCGTTCCCACCGCAGCGTTCGCTCGGCGAATTCATCGCCGGCGTACTCGCCGAAGCCGCCGCCAGGTCCGCCTCCGCCGCCATTACGGCCCTGAGGCGTCGGTGCCGCCGCGAACGCATATCGGCCCACGAGCAGCTCGTCTTTCCCCATCTCGTGGGAGGGTATCTCGAAGTAGAGCCGATCGCCGACGCGATGCACGGCGAACATGCCGCGGCGCGTCACCGCCTCTCGGGTGATGACTCTATTGTAGGGACGCGGCCGGGCTGCGCCGAGCCCGGCGCCGCCACCGACTCCGCCGGCGCCGCGCTCCTGACTGTCAGCGGCGGCCACCGTCCCGACCCCGCGGCTTGGCGACTGCGCGGGACTCTGCGACGGCGACGGCTGGGTTGCCGGCGGCGCTTTCGAGCAAGCGGCGACCGCACCGGCGAGGGTGAGGGCGAGGGCGGTTTTCTTCATGGTTGTGACTTCGAGAAGGGTGAGCGGATGATGACGGGGGTACGCGGAAAGCTCAAGCTTCGTTGCCCGCGCATCGCCACGGGTCGCGGCCGCTTCGGCACATCCCTGTGGAAGAATCCAGCTCGCCCGCCGACTTTGGCGCCCTCGTCCACCCTCACCGGGTGGCAGCGGATTCAGCGGTCAGCAACCAATCTTGAACCAACATGCGCTCAGCTCGTGGAGTACCGGCTCTCGCGCTCCTCGTCGTCGGACTCGGTCTTGGGAAACCCTCGGGGCTCGAGGCGCCGCCGCCGGAATCGATGTTCCGCGGTGGTCCCGCGCATCAGGGCATCTATCAGGGCGGCGGTCCCACGCTGCTCGGACTCGCGTGGCGCGCCCCCACCGACGGGGACGTGATCTCTTCGCCGGCCATCGCGAACGGAACAGTCTACGTCGGCAGCGGTGACGGACATCTCTATGCGCTGGACCTCGCCAGCGGCGAGCGGCGCTGGCGATATGACGCCGGCGGCGCGGTCAACTCCTCGCCTGCCGTTGGAGGTGGCCTCGTCTACGCGACGGCTCGAGACGGAAGCATCTTCGCCGTCGACGCGGCAACGGGTACCCGCCGCTGGCGCATAACGACTGGGCCCGATCTGCCACTCCCGTGGGGACACGAGAGCGGTGACTACTTTCTCTCCTCCCCAGCCTACCTGGACGGCACGATCGTGGTCGGCGCGGGAGACGGCGGCGTCTACGCGCTCGACGCGGCAACCGGGAAGCAGAAGTGGCGCGCGCAGACGGAGGGGCGAGTGCGTGCCTCGCCGGCGATCGCGAATGGACGTGTCTACGCGGCGTCGTTCGACGGACGCGTCTATTGCCTGGACTTGAAGACCGGCGCCGTACGCTGGCGCTACGACACCGAAGGCGTCGGCCTGCGTTCCGGCTCGTTCGGCTTCGATCGTCGCAGCATTCAGTCCTCGCCGGCGGTCGCGGACGGTGTCGTCTACGTCGGGGCGCGCGATGGCTTTCTGTACGCCATCGATGCGGACAAGGGCTCGCTGCGCTGGCGCGTCGATCACAAGATCTCATGGGTGATCACCTCGCCGGCCGTCAGTGAGCACGTTGTCTTCGCGGGGAGCTCTGACGCGCACTTCGCCCAGGCGCTCGACTCGTCAGGCAGCGAGCGGTGGCGCGTTGGAACGGACGTGCCGGTCTGGTCATCACCGGCGGTGGCGAATGGCATCGTCTACTTCGGCGACGCGGCGGGTCGCATCCATGCCGTGGATCGGGACACGGGCACGGAACGCTGGATGTTCCGCACGGGGGCGCAGCTCTTTTCGTCGCCGGTGATCGCCGGTGATCTCGTCCTCGTCGGCAGTACGGATGGCGGCGTGTATGCGCTCCGTACCGGCGCCGGTCCGGCGATCCATCGCGCGGTCTTCTTCGACAGCAGCTACACGAAGGCGGCAACCGTTAGGCAGCCCGAGCTCGCTGCCCGCTATTTGGCCAATCGCGGCTACCAGACGCTCGACGCGGCGGCACTCGCCACCTTCCTCTCCGCCCGCATCGCGGACCACGCGCCGAGCACGCTCGTGTTCGCCATCGACCACGCGCCGCCGGCCGTCGTTACCACGCCGCTCGGGCAATCGCTGCTCCGGCGCTATCTCGACGCCGGCGGAAAGGTCGTCTGGCCGGGGAAGCCGCCGCTCATCTACCCAATGGATCTCGCCACCGGCAAGTATCCGTCGATGACGGCGATGAACTGGGCGGCGCCTAACGAGCTGCTCGGTGTTCCGCACGACGCCGCGCTCTTCGACATGCGCGGCGCGCGCGCGACGCCGGCGGGCCTCCGCGTTGGACTTCCGCAGCGGTGGCGCGACTCGTGGTCCGTCGCCCCCTCGGGCGTCACGGTCGCGCTCGGCCTCGACGAGTTCGGCCTCGCCGCGGCGTGGATCAAACGCTACGGCGGCCCGCCCGGCACTGGATTCGTTAGGATCCCAGGCGATGATCCCATGAACATCTACCTCGCCGCCGAAGGAATCTTCTAGGCCCGCGGTCTTCGACGCCATTCTCGGCCCGTAGTTCTCGGACCGCCTCTCTCGGACCGCTCTTCTCGGACCGCTCTTTTCGGCCCGCCCTTTTTCTTTGCGCTCTTTCGAGTAGTTCAAGTCTTGACGCCACGCGATTCCAACTGCAGCCTTGCCCGCCGTTAGGTCCTCCCACCCTCCTGAGGCACGCATGACTCGCTTCACTTCCTGGCTCGTCGCCTCGCTCGTCGTCTGCTGCGCCGCCACCGTACAAGCGCAATCGCGCACCGTGCAGGGCAGCGTCCACGATGCGGACTCGGGCGAACCCCTCGTCGGTGCGCAGATCACCGTCAAGGGCAACCCCACCGTCGGCACGATGGCGCGCGACGACGGCAACTTCTCCATCACGCTGCCGACGCAGGACGTCGTTCTCCTCGTCAAGCGCATCGGCTATCCCCAGAAAGAGGTCGCCGTCCCCAGCGGCACGACGACGATCACCGTCGTTATGCGCAAGGACGTCCTCAAGCTCGATCAGATCGTCGTCACCGGTCAGGCGACAGGCATCTCACGACGCAACCTCGCCAACTCCGTCGCGAGCGTCGACGCCGAGCAGTTGACGAAAGTGCCGGCGGTCAGCATCGAGAATGCGTTGCAGGGCAAGGTCGCGGGCGCGCAGATCCAGCAGAACACCGGCGCGCCGGGCGGCGGCAATCGCATTCGTCTGCGCGGCACCTCGTCGATCCTCGGCAACGCGACGCCACTCTATGTCGTGGACGGCGTCATCACGAGCGACGTCGCCATCGACCCGGGTCTCAACAAGGTCACCCGTGCCTCGGGCTCGACCATCACCGCGCCTGGGCAGGAGAGCCCGGTCAATCGCATCGCCGATCTCAATCCGGACGACATCGAGACCATCGAAGTGCTCAAGGGCGCGGCTGCCGCGGCGATCTACGGATCGAAGGCGTCGGGTGGCGTCATCATGATCACGACGAAGCGTGGCCGTGCGGGCGCGCCCGAATTCTCGATTCGCTCGAGCTTGAGCACTGCCCGTCTCGCGTCGAAAGAAGGCTCGCGCACCTTCCCGAGCCTCGCCGCGGCCAAGGCTGTCTTCGACCCCAGCAACACACTGGGTGATGCCTTCTGGGCGACGGCGTACAATCCGAACAACCACTTCAGCTACGAAGATCTCATCTTCGGCGAGAAGCCGCTCAACTACGAGACGGCGATCAACGTGAATGGGGGCAGCGAGAACACGCGGTACTTCGTCTCGACGCTGCTCAAGCGTGACGACGGCATCGTCAAGAATACCTTCGCCGACAAGAAGAGCCTTCGCCTCAATCTGTCCCAGAACCTCGGGTCGAAGGCGACGCTCGACGTCGGAACGGAGGTCATGCGCAACGCGAACGATCGTGGGTTGTTCGGCAACGACAACTCCGGCAACTCGATCTATTACACGATCACGAAGATGCCCAGCTTCTTCGATTTCCGTCAGCGCGACGACGGCACCTATCCGATCAACCCGTTCTATCCGAGCAATCCATTCCAGACGATCGACCTGTTCAAGAACCGCGAGGTCGTCTGGCGCGTCGTGAACAGTGGACGGCTGAACTACAACGCCTTCGAGCGCGGCGCGCATCAGCTGCGGTTCAGCGCCGTCGGCGGCGTCGACGCGCTCACCCAGCGGAACGACATCTTCTCGCCACCCGAGCTGCAATTCGAGCCGACCAACGACGGGTTGCCGGGCACCGCGGCCGCGTCGTACGCGCAGAACATTCAGTACAATCTCAACCTGAACGGCGTGCACGTGTACAACCCGAAGGGTTGGATGTCGCTGACGTCCCAACTCGGCACGCAGTACGAGGTGCGCGACCAGAGCATCGCGCGCACCGTCGGACAGAACCTGCTCGGCGGACTCGATGAGCCAAAGGCGGGCACGGTTCAGAGCCTCGACAACTTCAAGCAGTACACCGTGGACTACGGAATCTTCGCGCAGAGCGAAGCGCTGCTCTGGGACAAGTTCCTCCTCACCGCCGGCGTGCGCGCCGATCGCAGCAGCAACAACGGCGACGTCGGCAAGCTCTACTACTTCCCGAAATTCGCGACCTCGTATCGTCTGGCGTCGCCAAAGCCGGGATTCCTGGACGAGGTCAAGTTCCGCGTTGCGTACGGCGAGACCGGTAACCTGCCGCTCTATGGCCAGAAGTTCACGACTCTCAACTCGAGCAGCATCGCGGGACTTGGTGGCTTCACGCTGAGCGGCACGCGCGGCTTCGCCGACATTCGGCCGGAGCGCCAACGCGAGCTCGAAGGCGGAATCGACTTCGCGCTCTTCGGCAATCGCAGCCAGCTCGAGCTCACCGGCTTCGAGCGCAACATTTCAGATTTGCTCATCTCGCGGACGCTCGCGCCGACGACGGGCTTTTCGAGTGAGGTCTACAACGGCGCCTCGATGCGCGTCCGTGGCTTGGAGACGGTCCTCAACGCCTTCCCGCTCCAGGGTTATCACGGTCTCACGTGGAACACGCGCGTGAATTTCGCGATGAACCGCGCGGTGATCACAAAGCTGCCTGTTGACCCGTTCCTTTTCAGCTCGGCGCAGGTAGGTGCGGTGCAGATCAAGCAAGGTCAATCGGCGACGCAACTCGTCGGTAACGACACGGTCGCCGTGGCCGGCACCTGTCCCGCGCACCACGTTCCCGTCGGGAAGGATCAGGCCGCCGATCAGGCATTCTGCGCCGCACGCGTCGTCGGTAATGTCGTCCCTGTGTACATGGGCGATGGCAACCCCGATTACACCGCCGGTCTCGGTAACGAGATCAGCTGGAAGGGGCTGAGCCTGTATGGGCTCCTCGACCGCCAGCACGGCGGGATGGTCGCTGCCGGCACCTGGCGCCACTTCGACCTCGGTCAGAACTCGCGCGACTACGATGATCCGAGCCCCGATCCGACGAAGACGTTAGGCAAGTGGCGCACGGATACCTATCTCAAGATGACACGCATCTACTACCAGGACATCTCGTACTGGAAGCTGCGCGAGCTCACCCTCGGCTACGACATCCCGGAGCGCTACACGAGCCGCTTCCTTGCCGGTGGACGCGACGCAAAGATCTCGGTGAGCGGCCGCAATCTGAAGACGTGGACGAAGTTCCGCGGCGGCGATCCCGACTTCCAGAACTTCGGCGGCACACCCGACGCCGTGCAGCGTAATCGCGAGCTCGGCGCCTATCCAGCGAGCAAGCAGTACTTCGTCAATCTTCAGGTGAGGTTCTAACCATGCGGCAATCATCTCTGTGGAAGGCGGTTGTCGTGGTTGCCGCTGTCACGTTAGGTGCCTGTCAGGAAGTGACGGTGCCTAACTACAACAACCCGAACCTCGACCAGCTCCTCAATAGTCCTACCGCGAACACCGTCAACACGGCCGTCGTCGGACTCGTCATCAGCCTGCGCGATCGCGTCGGCACCGAGGCGTCGGCGATGGGCATCCTCGGCAAGGAGTCGTACAACCTCGATCAGGCCGAGCCGCGGAACGTGCTCGGATATTTGCAGGGTCCGATCGAGCCAGGCGGCTTCGTGCAGGACATGAGCTGGACCGCCGGATACCGGAATCTCCGGCAGGCCGCGGTCATTCTCGCGGCGGTGGAGAAGGTCTCGACCTACTCGAACGCCCAGAAGGAAGCGATTCGCGGCTTCGTGAAGACGGTCATGGCCATGGAGCTGCTGACCCAGGTCCGTATCCGTGATGTGGCGGGCATCATGGTCGACATCTCGGCCGATCCGTCCGCGCCGTTAGGCGCGATCGTCGGGCCCGACGTGGCGCTCACCCGTATCAGTGCTCTGCTCGACGAGGCAAAAGTGCACCTGCAGGCGGGCGGCGCGGCCTTTCCGTTCCCGCTGCACTCGGGGTTCACGGGCTTCAACACGCCAGCCACGTTCCTTCAATTCAATCGAGGGATCAAGGCGCGCACGGAGGTCTACCGGAAGCAGTGGGCGCTCGCGCTGGCTGCGCTCACTGAGTCTTTCATCGACACTTCGAGCGGCACCGCGGCTACGCTTGCCAAGGGCGTGTACCACGTGTACAGCACGGCCGCCGGTGATATCCCGAATCCGCTCTTCGATCCGACGCCGACGCGACTCTACGTTCATCCGTCGATCCTGAACGGTGCGCAGCTGCGGGCGAATGGGCAGCCCGATCTGCGCCTGTCGACCAAGACAGCGCCCGGCGTCTCGCGTGTTGTCCAGCAGGTCCAGGGGACGAACAAGTTCACGATCTATCCCACGTCGACGACGCCAGTCCCGATTCTCAAGAACGAGGAGCTCATCCTCCTCCGCGCCGAAGCGAACTACCAGAGCGGCAACGTCCAGGCCGCGCTCGACGACATCAACTTCATTCGTGTCAACTCCGGCGGCCTCGCGCCACTCGCCGGCTTCGCCGACCTGAACGCGTTCGTCGACGAGCTGCTGTACGATCGCACGTACTCGCTCCTCTTCGAGGGCGGCCACCGATGGGTGGACTACCGCCGCTACGGGCGTCTCGCGCAGTTGCCGAAGATCAACACGGCGATCAACGAGAAGACGTTCCCGTACGTGATGTTTCCGCAGGACGAGTGCAATCAGCGTAATCCGCAGCCGCAACCGGGATGCTCGCAGGTGCCCGGACAGTAAGGAGTCGAGAGTGGCGAGTGGTGAGTGAGTTACTCCTCACTCGCCACCCACCACTCGCCACTCATGATCGCCCGTCGCGATTTTCTCCTCTCCGCCAGCGCTGCGCTCCTCGCGCAGCGCTTCGAGTTCGGAGCCATCGCACGGCCGCGTCCGACACAGTCGCAACTCGATTGGCAGCGTGACGAGCTCGCCCTGTTCCTCCACTTCGGCGTCAACACTTTCACCGATCGCGAGTGGGGTGACGGCAGCGAGAATCCTGCGATCTTCGCGCCCACTCACCTCGATGCACGGCAATGGGCGCGCGTTGCCCGCGACGCTGGTGCGCGTGTCCTCATTCTCACGGCCAAGCACCACGACGGATTCTGTCTCTGGCCGACGAAGACTACGAGCCACTCCGTTGCCAGCAGCCCGTGGCGCAGTGGCCAGGGCGACGTCGTGCGCGAGCTCGTTGACGCCTGCCGCGCCCAAGCGTTAGGTGTCGGGCTCTATCTCTCTCCATGGGACCGCAACGCGCCCTCCTATGGTGATTCGCCTCGCTACAACGACTTCTATTGCGCGCAGCTCACCGAGCTCCTGACGCAGTACGGTCCGCTCCGCGAGCTCTGGTTCGACGGCGCCAATGGCGAAGGACCCAATGGGCGGCATCAGGTTTACGATTGGCCACGGATCTGGGGACTCGTTAGGCGACACCAGCCCGAGGCAGTAATCTTCTCTGACGCCGGTCCCGACGTCCGCTGGATCGGCAACGAGCGCGGCATCGCGGCCGAAACCAACTGGTCTCCCGTCGATCCAGCCGCCGTGCCGTATCCCGGCGCGTCGGGTGACGCCGTCATGGAGATGCTGCAGCATGGGGATCCGCGAGGTTCCGTCTGGCGTCCCGGAGAGACGGACGTCTCCATCCGGCCCGGCTGGTTCTATCATCCGGCGGAGGATGAGCGTGTGAAACCCGTCGACGATCTCGTCGAGCTGTATTTCTCCTCCGTCGGACGCAACTCGAAGCTCCTCCTCAACGTGCCGCCAACGCCCGCTGGGCTGCTGCACGAGCGCGACGCGGCCAATCTGCTCGCCGCGCGCCGTCGCCTAACGAGTCTCTTCGCCGAAGATCTGGCCGCGGGGCGCAGAGCGAGTTGGCGGCCGACCGGCAATCGGACGGCGGTTCTGGAGATCGATGTCGGCCGCTCGCGGAAGGTCGCTATTGCCGATCTCCGCGAGGACGTGGCCCGCGGCCAAAGGGTAGCGCGTTACACGCTCACTGGGTCGGACGGCGGAGCATGGCAACCGCTCGCGCGCGGTACGACAATAGGCTTTCGTCGCCTCGTCCGGTTCACGCCGACAGCCATCCGGCGCGTCCGCCTCACCATCGAGGATGCCGTCGCGACGCCTGCTCGGGTCGCGCTCGGCCTGTACGGTTGACGGTTGACGGCGACCCCGCCAACCGCCAACCGTCAACCTCCCAGCGTGATCACTCCACCTTGAACTTCACCGACTGTAGCACCGTGCCATTCTGCACGACGTCGCAACGCCAGTCGCCGGAGGCGTCCTCGCCGAGCGTCTTCGTGCTGTAGGTCCGCCAGGGCGAACCGCCGACCTTGAGCTTCACGCGACCCTGCTCGGCGTCACCCTTGTACCACACGTGCTCGACCTCGCTGTCGGCGGCACCGGTCACCTTGCTGAAGCAGTACAGCTTCGCCGTGCCCTTCGGGAAGGACTCGGCCGCGCCGGTGAGCGCGTGGTCGGCTACTGCCGTGCCTACCGATGCTTCGACGGTCGCCGCGGACTTGGCGGCTCCGGCCTGGGTGGCATCCTGCGCGCGCGCCGATGGTGCAAAGATCACTGCGATCGCGGCGGCGACGAGGAGCGATGCCGGACGTGAGGTGCGCATAACGGCTCCTATGGGGAGGGGAAGAGGCCGGCGCACGGCGCCGGCCCACGGTCTGCTCACATCAGACGACCCACCGCCGAAACCTTTTCGGCCTCGTCAATCTGCCGCTGGCTTTTTGTCCGCCAGCTTTTGCGCCGCGGTCAGAGCCTCGCTCGCCGGGACCTTCACGTCCGGCTCGACGCCGGTGCCCTCCCAGTTCGTCTTCGTGATCGGGTTGATCGCGCGAGCGAAGGGGACGCCGATCACGAAATGCTCATCGATCCGCTGGCCATTCACCGGGTGCGCGCCGCCGCCGGTGGTTTCGCCAACGATCGTCGCGCGCTTGAGGGTCTTCAGATTGTTCGTGAACTCCTCCGCCCCGGAGAAGGTGCGCTTCGACGTGAGCACGTAGACCGGCACCTTGTCGCCGAGCTTCTTCCCGGGCACGTCCGAGGTCCAGAATTCCTGCGTGCTGTTGGTCTTCCGGGTCCAGAGATCGTTGAGGTGCGTGCGCTGGGAGAACAGGTACGAGCAGATGTAGGCGACCATTTTGGGAGCGCCACCGCCGTTGTCCCGGAGGTCGATGATGAGCGCGTCGGAGTTGGCGACGAAGTTCATCGCCGCGGTCGCGGTCGGTCCGCAGATATCGGGGTCGGCGAACATGTTGAACTTCACGTAGCCAACGTTCCCCTCGAGCTGCTCGACTTTGACGAAGCCGCAGTTCATCTGCTCCATTTGCCGCCGCATCCCCGCGATCTGTTCGGGCGTCGGCCCGGAGCCGTTCTGCACCGGGAGCGCTCGCGGGCTGAAATTCACCCGCAGATGTCGGTCGTGGCTGACGCTCTGGAAGTCTTCGGTGAGGACACGCGCGAAGCTCGCGCCGTTGGTCACGGCATCGTACTCGCCGCGCTTCTGGCGCGCGCGAACGGTGTCCGCCATCCGCTTTGCCGTCTCCGGAAAGACGTAGGATTCGTCGAGCTTCGCGATGGCGCCGTCGATGACCCGCGCTCGCTCGGCGGCATCGATGCGGAAATCGGCGACAGAGCCGCCCGGGGGGATGGCCTGAAGCAAGAAGTTTTTCACCGTGCCGGATTCACTGGGCAGATCGAACGATCCGAAGGCGCGACGGTCGCCCTTGCGTTCCTTGACGAGAAACTCGACGTGCGAGGGTTGGCTCTTCTCGATGCTCACCAGATCGAAGCCGCCGACCTCGTTCCGGAAGGGCATCTGTCCTTCAGCGGACTTATCGGGCTCATAACGCTGGTAGTACGCATCCATCTTGGCCGCGTCGCCACTGTTGAAGGCGTCCAGCCACGATCTGAGCACGCGTCCGGCGCGGGTGTCGGGAACTCCGACCTGCCCGGCTTGGGTGGCCTGAGCGCTCAGCGGCGCGGCGGCGGTTGCGAGTGCGAGTCCGATGACGACGAGTTTCATTCGATCCACCTGGCGATTGGCAGTGGAACTTCGGGTCACTCGCATCGAAAGTTTCGCTTGCGCTCGTGGAGAATCGGAAGCCATCGGAGGATGGGCGGACCGGTGTTGACAATGGTGAGATCAACTCGGCGGTGAATTTGAGCGAGCATGCGGATAAGCCGTTCGAGGGAGAAGCGTTGCGCGCGGCCATGGCGAAGATCGGCCATACGCCGTTCGTCGATACAGAGCAATTGAGCGGAAATGACAGTGGGGAAGTCGTCTACGAGTCGCAGGATCTCGTCGGCGAGCTGTTGGCGGAGCGCGGCGATTGGCGCTTTGACGACATCGCGAGGCATGCGGGGAATCTGCGCTGATCCGGGCGACTAACGTGATCAGCGCGTTGCCGAGCGGTGCAAGAGTATGCAGGCCTCTCGCCAAATTTGGCGATGGCTTGCGGAGCGTCTTTCTTGCGACTCCCCTCGCCAAATTTGGCGAGATGCCTCGTACCAACGACCCCCCTCTTGGCCTCGCCCAAGGCGTCGCGCATACTCCTCTCCGTCACTCCCCGGAGAATCTTCGCGTGCCCCGCTCAATCGCTCTCATTGCCCTGCTCGTCGTGGCGACGACGGCTCGCGCACAGAATGACGCCTACGCCGACATGCACTGGCGCGAGATCGGCCCGACCCGCGCCGGCCGCGCTCGCGCCGTTGCCGGCGTGCCGAGCCAGCCCAACGTCGCGTACATCGGCTTCGATAACGGTGGTGTCTGGCGTTCCACCGATTACGGCTCGACCTGGCATCCACTCTTCGACCACGAGACCACCGGCTCGATCGGCGCAATCGCCGTCGCGCCGTCGGATCCGAACATCATCTACGTCGGCAGCGGCGCGGGGATCATCCGTCCCGATCTCGCGACCGGCAACGGCATGTACAAGTCCACCGACGGCGGCCGCACGTGGGTGAACCTCGGCCTGCACGACACGCAGATGATCGCCATGATCGCCGTCGATCCGCGCGATCCCAACCGCGTCTTCGTCGCCGCGCTCGGCCATCCGTACGGGCCTAACGAGGAGCGAGGAATCTTCCGCTCGACGGACGGTGGTCGAACCTTCCAGAAGGTTCTCTACAAAGACGAGTACACGAGTGCCAACGACGTCAAGATCGATCCCAGCGACCCGAACATCGTCTACGCCGCACTCTGGCAGCAGCAGCAGAGCTTCATCGAAGGCGGATCCTTCGGCGGCTCCAATGGCGGCATCTTCAAGTCGACCGACGGCGGCACCACGTGGCAGCAGCTCAGCGATGGCTTGCCGACCGTGTTGCAGGCGAATCTCGCGATTGCGCCGAGCGATCCAAAGACGCTCTATGCAACGATCGCCGGCGCCGCGCCCGGTGCTCCCGCGGCACCAGTCGGATTCGGCGGCGGTGTGATCGGCTTCTACAAATCGACCGACGCCGGCGCGCACTGGACGCTCGTCAACGGCGCAGGGGTCACGGGTCGTGAGCCGGACAACCGGCCGCTCGGACGCATCGGCGGCGGCGACCTGCCGGAGCTCGCCGTCGACTCGAAGAATCCGAACGTCGTCTACACCTGCTCGACCGTCTTCTGGCGGACTGAGGATGGCGGCATCACGTGGAGCGCCGTTCGTGGCGCGCCCGGCGGCGACGACTATCAGCAGCTCTGGATCAATCCGAACGATCCAAACATTCTCATCCTCGTCAGCGATCAGGGTGGGGTCGTGAGCGCGAATCGCGGCGCGTCGTGGAGCAACTGGTACACCCAACCGACGGCGGCGATGTACCACGTGTCCACCGACAACACCTTCGTCTATCGGGTGTGTGGTGGCCAGCAGGACTCCGGCTCGGCGTGCGTCGCCAGCCGCTCGATGGATGGTGAGATCACCTTCCACGACTGGCATCCAGTCAACATCCAGGAGTACGGCATCGCCGCGCCCGATCCCCGCGACGCCGATATGGTGTACGGCAGCGAGCGGCAGGGCGTCTCGCTCTACAACCGGCGTACGGGGCAGACCACACAAGTCGGACCGGACCTGACGGAGAAGCTGCCTCAGGGCGGCGCCGCCAATCGGAACGTGCGGACGATGCCGATCGCGTGGTCGCGGCTCGATCCGACGGTGCTGTACTACGTCTCGAACGTCGTCTGGAAGAGCACCGACCACGCCCACCGCTGGACACGCATCAGCCCGGACCTCACACGCCAGACGTGGGCGGTGCCAGCGAATGCGGGCAAGTACGCGAGCGGCGTGACGCCGGCGCCGTTAGGCAGCATCACGGCGCTCTCGCCTTCGCCACGAAAGATGAACATCCTCTGGGCCGGCACGGACGATGGCGCGATTCAGACCACGAGCGACGGCGGCAGGACGTGGACCAATGTCACGCCCCCGGCGATCAAGCCGTGGACGCGCATCTTCAACATCGAAGCCGGGCACTTCGATGACCGCACCGCGTACGCAGCGGCGAACACGATGCGCGTCGACGACATGAACCCGCACCTCTGGCGCACCCACGATGGCGGCCGCACGTGGACGGAGATCAACACCGGCATCGCGCCCGGCGCCGTCACCAACTCGATCCGAGAGGATCCGCGCAAGCCAGGCCTCCTCTATGCGTCGACGGACACGCAGGTCTGGGTCTCCTTCGACGACGGCGGCCACTGGGAGTCGCTGCGCCTCAACATGCCAGCGATCTCGGTGCGCGACCTGGAGCTGAAGGACGATTCCACCTGCCTCTGCGCCGATCTGATCGCCGGAACGCACGGCCGCGGCTTCTGGATCCTCGACAACGTCACGCCGCTCCGGCAGGAGGCCGAAGCGCGCGCGGCGAAGACCGCGTACCTCTTCAAGCCCAACACCGCCGTGCGCGTGCGCTTCGCGACGAACGATCCGACGCCGTGGCCGCCGGAGCTGCCGGCGGGCGAGAATCCGCTGCCAGGCGGCATCATCGATTACTACCTACCTAACGATGCTTCCGGCGAAGTGAAGCTCGAGATTCTCGAGAATGGCGGAAAGGTCGTCCGCAGCTACTCGAGCAACGATCCCGTGCTGCGTCCCCACCCGGCACTCGATTCCGCCGCATACAATCGGGTCTGTCAGCAGAATCCGAACGCGCCCTTCTGCCCGTTGCCTCTCTACTGGCCGGGACCACCGATGGTCATTTCCACGCAGCGCGGGATGCATCGTGTCTGGTGGGATCTCCGCTTCAATCCGGTGACCGTCGGAGATACGATGCCTAACAGCGACGACGACGCCACCGGTGCCGTGCCGCATCGCACCTACGCGCTCGTCAACGCGCCGTGGGTGCCGCCCGGCAACTACACGGTGCGCCTGACGGTGAACGGCCAGCAGCTCACTCAGCCTCTCGTCTTGCGGCTCGATCCCAGGGTGAGGACTCCGGCCGCCGGCTTGGCGCAGCTCGCGACGCTCTCCCGTGATCTCTACGACCGCGCGGTCGCGACGCACGCGGCCTACCTTCAGGCGCGCACGCTCGCATCGTCGTCCGCCAACAGCGCACTGCGGGCGCAGCTCGATTCGCTCGCGCCGCCGGCTCGGGGCGGCGGACGTCGGGGTGGTTTTGGCCGGCGCGGCGCCGCGGCAAACGCGACACCGACGCTGAACGGTGCCAGCGACGCGCTCCTCGCCGCCGCCATGGCGATGCAGAGTGCCGACGTCACTCCGACCGCCGCGCAGGTCGCGGCTGCGGACCGAGCACGCGCGCAGGCCAATGCCGCGATGGCGCGATGGAATGCACTGCGCTCGTCGGCAGCATCGAGAGGGCGGTGAGCATAGTATGAAGTCGTCGTACCGTTGCTGCATCAGCACGATCGCGTTCGCTCTTGTTGCAGGATGTGGGTCGGATTCCACTGTAGCGCCGGTCGATACGACCGGTGGTGGTGGCGGCGGCAACCCGCCGCCACCACCGACCGTCGCGCTCATCGCGACAGCGCCCCTTCCTGTTCGACTCGCGGTCACGAACAACACGCTCTTCTGGCTGGACTCCAGCGACACGCCGCTCAACAGGATCTCGCTTGCGAACGGTGACCGCACAGTCCTCGTTCACGACGTCCCCATCCCCGAGTATGCCGTCCCGGACGGAGACAATGTCTTCTGGATAGCAGGTGGCCGGCTCTTTCGAACAACGCTCGATGGCACTGCCACGACGCTGCTCGCGGACGGCGAGCGCGACCTCGCTGCGCGCGCGACGCCCGAGCTCGCGATCGACGCGGCGAATGTCTACTGGGTGAACACCGTCGGCAGCGCGAGCTGCACTCCCGCCTGCACGTTCACCATTCGAAGCATTCCAAAAGGCGGCGGCACGGCAACGACGCTTGCCACGACGACGCAGCCCATCGTGTCGCTCGCCGTCGCGAATGGATTCGTCTATTGGGAGGAATCGAACGTCGTGCCCGTGGACGCAAACGGCACTGTCGGCAGCATGATCAAGAAGGTGCCGAGCACCGGCGGCGCAGTGACGGTGCTCGTCAACGGTCTGCTCAACGGTCGCATTGCGCCTCCCAGTCCGGGGTTCGTTCCCGCGAGCTGGTCGCCCATTGCCGGCATCGACGTGGATGAATCGTCGGTCTACTTCGCCGACGCGTCGAACAGCTCCACCTCGCGTGTCATGAAGGTGGCGACCACTGGCGGTACCGTAGATGTGCTCTTCAGTGAAACCACCGGAAGTCAAATCAACTTCCTGCGCGATCTGGCGCAGGACGCGACCACCGTTTACGCCATCGACGCGACCTCACTCCAGGCGATTCCGAAGTCCGGCGGCACATCGACGCCGCTCGCCACGGCGCTGACGTCGCCGGTCAGTCTCACCCGAGCCGGTGCGTCACTCTTCTGGATCGAGACAACGTGCTGTTCGCATGGCCAGACAGGATCGATTCAGACGTTAGGCACCGCCGGCGGGACGCCAGCGGTCGTCCGCGCTGGCATCTCGGCCCCGGTGATGATATCGACCGACGGGACGCATCTTGCTTGGACGGCCGGCGGCGGCACTGGCGAAGTCGAAGGCTTCGGCAATCTCACGCGAGCGAATCTCGACGGGACGAGCGAGGCAACGCTCGTCGAGGCCGCGGGTGGCGGGCCCTTCGCGACGGATGGCGTTGATCTCTACTTCGCGAACGGCTTCACGATCAAGCGCGTTCCGGCGAGCGGCGGCCGTGTTGAGCGTGTGCTCATCGGCGATGCCGCGGTGCGCGACGTCGCGCTCGATGGCGCGAATGTCTACTGGCTCGAAGAAGGCCCGACTCTCGCCATTCGCCGGCTACCGCGCGCCGGCGGCGTCGCCGCGACGCTCGCGACCGGCACGGCGCCTGGCTCCGTCGTCCGGCTCGATGCCACGCACGTCTACTGGCTCGAGCACGAGGATGCCGTGCACCGCGTCGCGAAAACGGGGGGCACGCCCGAGACGATTATTCCGACGACCAGCGGCGGTATTACGGACTTCGTCGTCGACGGCGCGAACGTCTATTACGCGGAGTGGGACGGCAAGCGCATTCGCAAGACACCAGCCGGCGGTGGCGCAGCGACGACCCTGGCGACACCCTCGCAAGTCGATCAGACGCGCCGCCTGACGACGGACGGCACCTCGCTCTACTGGATCGACCAGCTGGAGCTGAACAAGATCTCCGTCTCTGGTGGCACTCCGACGACACTCGTCCGCCAGCTCGAGAATCTCGCCTTCCCCGCGAGCGGTATCGCCGTCGATGCGCAGAGTGTCTACTGGACCGAGGTCGCCGGCTTCACGATCAAGAAAGCCACGCCGAAGTAATCACTGTCATCCCGAGGAGCGAAGCGACGAGGGATCTGCTTTCTTTTTTCGCCGGACGCATCCCTGAGCAAAGCAACGGGGAATGGCCGCAGATGTCGCAGATCGCGCAGATTTCCCAGAAACAACAAAAGGAGCGGGAACGTCCTTTTTTAAAAAAGGCGTTTCCGCTCTTTTCTCAGCGGTCTCTGCGACTTGTCAGCGTCATCAGCGTTCCCGTCAGAGGCTGCGCCGCAGGGATGGTTCAGGAGGCGGACGTGCAGATCCCTCGCTTCGCTCGGGATGACAATTAACGCTCGGGATGACAGCCTACTGGCTCGCCAGCTGCCTCACGACATCCCGCAGCATCCGCACTTTCACGGCGTCGCTCGAGCCGGACAGGTCACCGTCGAGCGACGTCGCCAGCTGCGTGAGCGCTGTGCCGCGCGCCGCGCCGGACGCCGACTCCGCCGCTGAGAGCGCCTGCCTAACGGCATCGAGCCGCGCCGCCGAGAGACCGCCCGACCGCTGCAGCTGATCGATGTACGCCCGCGCGACCGGGAACGCTGCCGGCCAGACGAGCTTCTGCTGATCCTGAATGTTCATCTCGTCGAAGTGCACCAGCTTCGCGGCGTCAATCTCGTTCTGCGAGAGCAGCGGGCTGGGAGTGAGCTCGAAGATGTCGAGTCCGCGCGCGATCTCCGAGCTGTAGATGTGGCCGTTATACCAGTACGCCGACCACGATCCTGCGACGTACAGCGTATCCTTGCTCACTGGCCCACGATCGAAGTACGCGATCTCCTTCGGGTGCGCCGCATCGGTGAAGTCGAATACCGACACCCCGCCCTGATACCAACCCTGCACCATGATGTCGCGGCCCGGCACCGGCACCAGCGACCCGTTGTGCGCGACGCAATTCTCCGTCGTCGTCTGCGCCGCGGGGAGCTTGTAGTAACCTCTAAACGTCAGCTCCGTGCCTGACAGCGTGAAGATCGCGTCCGCGCCCCACTCCGGCTTGTCCGTGCTCCGGCAGCGCGGCTGCGTTCCGCCGCCCCACTCGTCCGTGAAGAGCATCTTCGTGCCGTCGTTGTTGAACGTCGCCGAGTGCCAGAAGGAGAAGTTCGAGTCGGCCGCCGCGCCGATGCGCTTCGGATGCGCCGGATCGCGAATGTCGAGCAGCACGCCATAGCCGCCGCATGCGCCGCCGGCGAGACCGATCGCCGGGTACACGGTGATGTCATGACATTGCTGCGGCCCGCGCGCTGGCGCGGGAGGGCCCGCCGGTCGCTGCGGCCGATTGTCTCCCTGCGCCCGAGCGCGCAGTGCGGCCGCGGCGACGGAGTCGGCCGCGAGCTCACCGTGGCGCACGGCCGGTTGGAGATTCGCCAGAATCGGCGGCTTGCTCACGACGTGCGCATCCTCGGGGTGCGCGACCGGCACCTGGATCACCTCGATCCGGAACAACTCGCTATTCGGATCCTCTTCCGGATTGAGTGCCGAGCAGCCGGCGAGCTCGTTTGACGAACGCACCGGTGCCGAGCCCGAGATGTAGACGTACACGTTCGCATTGTCGTTCGGATCGGTCACGACGGTGTGCGTGTGCGAGCCGCGACAGGTCTGCACCGTCTTCAGCAGCTTCGGATGTGCGATGTCGCTGATTTCGTAAATGCGAATCCCGCGTGCGCGCTCCTTACTCACCGTGTCGGTCACGCCCTGCGTGCCGCAGTCCGTGCGGCCGTTCAGCGATTCGCTCGACTCGAAGAGCAGGTTGTGATACACGGAGACGTCGCTCTGCGAGCCAGGGCAGACGTACGCGCTGTTCAGCGTCGGCTTTCTCGGATCGGAGATGTCCCACACCTGATAGCCGCTGAAGTTTCCCTGAATCGCGTAATGGCCCGTGAACCCGAGGTCCGAGTTCCAGAGTCGGCTATCGCTCGGCGACTCGGTGGAAAGGAACGCGGCTGACGGCTTTGTCGTCGAGACGAGTCGCATGTTCCACGCGGCCTCGGCGGCGTTGAACACGCCGGCTCTGAGTCCGACGCGGGGATCCGGGCTCGGCGCACTGGCCGACATGTCAGGCGTCGGCGCGAGAGCTGGACCCGTGCCGGTGGAGCTGGAGGTCGCGCACGCGCCGAGGGCAATCAACCCAATCGCGAGCGAGAGGGGTGGTACGAGCGATTCGCGTTTCACGGGACGACTCCGGTGACGAGATGCAGAGCGAGAACGAAACGTTCCCAACGGGGGATCTTACATTTCGTCCCGGTTCAATCGCAATCTGATCCGCCGCAGGCCACCGTTCTGGTCTGTAACGCGTCCCTGATCTTCGCGGCAGGGCCGATTTGTCTTTTTCCAGCGCTGTCGGCCACAAATACTCGACGCGGCCGTACACCCCGGTTCGGTGTACGGCCGCATCGGAACATCGGACACTGCGATAGCGCTTACTGAACCAGCGTCACCGTCGCGGAATTGCAACCCGAGTACGTGACATCCACGTAGCCGCTGTTCTGCTGATTGCTCACGGCCACGCGGACGCGGCCGCCGCTGAATGGCGAGAGCGACGTCCCCTGGGCCACGCCGGCCGCGCACGAGGCGCTGTACTGCAGGGCATCGATCGTCGTCACCGAGAAGGTGGCTTCGCGATTGCCCTGGTGGATCGTCACGCTCCCGTTAGGCGAGAATGCGCCGTCGGGCAGCGGCTGGCCGGCCGTGATCGACTGGCCCTGGGCAGCGACGAAGGTGTTCGTCCAGTTGATGTTGTCGCTGGCGCTCGCGACGCCCGTCAACACCGCATTGTCGGTCCACGTCGCGCTCTGCGACAGGCCGCCCGTGGTCACGCTCACCGAAGCCGTGCCGTTGCGCGAAACGTAGCCGCTGCCGTCGGTGCCGGAGAAGGCGAGCTTGAAGTTGTCGAGCGCGAAGCTGAGCGCCATCCCGGCCGCCGCCGGCTGCGGATCCGACACGCGGAGCACGCCGGTCACGTCATAGCTGTCCGACGCATCGGCGAAGTGGCACGCGGGGAGCGCGAAGGTGACACTGAAGTTGTCCGGGACGAAATCGCCATCGCTGTCCACCGGCGGATCCTGCGACGGCACGCCGCACTGTGAGATGTCGGTCGTGCTGCGGCTCACCGCATAACGATTGAGCGAGAGGCCGCCGATCATCGCCGGCGTCGAGCGGGGCACGCGCGAGAAGCTCGGAGCGCCGCCGTTCGTGTTCATGATGTCCTGCGAGGTGATCGACGCGATGGCGCCTTCGATCTCCATGGCGGCGGACTCGCCGACCGACTGGAGCTGATCGGCCGTTACGGGGAGTGGAGCGGTGCTGGAGTCGCTGCACGCGGCAAGCGTCAACGCGCCGAACGCGAGCACGCCTGCACGCGCAAGGACACGGCGCGAGAGGGTCATGGGAGTTGGTGGGGAGGTAGGTGAGAGCTACGATGAGACGTCAGGGTCTCCCCACAAAACGATCGAGGGCGGCTGAGGGATACGGGATGCATGACGAGATCTGCCGGCGACGCCTCGCCGGACAATTCCTCACCACCGCCGGGCCGCAACGCGGCGCGGATGTGGTGCGCGCCCTTGGCGCGATGCAGGCACAGGACTACGGCGGTGCGAAATGGGCAGTGGCGCAGCGCACCACCGGCCGCACCGATGACGAGATCGAGGCCGAGCTCGAGACCGGGCAGATTCTCCGCACGCACCTTCTCCGGCCCACCTGGCACTTCGTCGCGCCCTCGGACATTCGCTGGATGCTCGCGCTGACCGGTCCTCGCGTGAGCGCGATGATGGCGCCCGTCAATCGACGTCTGGAGTTGGATGATCGCGTCTATCGCCGCGCCTACCGGGTGTTCACGCGTGCCCTCGCGCATGGAAACTCCCTCACGCGGAGCGAGCTGGCTGGCGCGCTCGCGCGTGGAGGGATTGCTGGCGCGAGCGGGCAGCGGCTCGGGCATCTCATGATGCAGGCGGAGCTGGATGGCGTCGTCGTGAGTGGGCCGCGGCGCGGAAAGCAGTTCACCTACGCACTCCTCGACGAGCGCGCACCTGCGACTCCCGCGCTTCCGCGCGACGAGGCGCTGGCCGAGCTCACACGGCGATACTACACGACACGCGGCCCGGCGACGCCGCACGACTTCTCCTGGTGGTCCGGCCTCACCGTCAGCGACGCGCGACGCGGCATCGCGCTCCTCGGCTCGAGCCTGGAGCGGCTGACTTTTGGCGAGACCGATCACTGGATTGCCGCTGATTCACCGGCGCCACCGCGGCGTGCGCTTTCGGCTCGGCTCCTTCCGAATTACGACGAGTACTTCATCGGATTCCGCAACAGGAGCGCGATCGGCCAGCGTGTGCGCGCGACGTCCACGGTGACCGGCGGGAGTGCGCTGATCCCGCACGTCATCGTCGTGAACGGAGAGCTCGTCGGAGTCTGGCGACGCGCGCTCGAGAAGGACCGAGTCGTGGTGACTCTCGAGGCGCACACGGAGCTGACACGCCGCGAAGTGGACCGCGTCGCGGCCGAAGCGCGCCGCTTCGGCGAATTCGTCGGTCGACCGGTGGAGGTACGCATTCCATGAACGATCGTTATGCAGTGCGTGACGAGGTTGCGTTGGACGCATAGTCGACACCGGCATAGCGTGGCGGAGACGAACCGGGCTCCCCAATCCGTACCGCTATCATGCGCTCCATCCTCCGCTCCCTCGGCCGCGAGGCCGGTCTCCGCTTTCTCCTGCGTCGCAAGGCTGCCTGCGCCGTCGCCGTGCTCACGATGGCGCTGGCACTCGGAGCGAACACCGCTGTCTTCTCTATCCTGAAGACATTTCTCTTCTCCAGCATCGGCGTACCGGATCCCGATCGCGTCTTCTTCGTCGCGCCCGTACGCAATCTCCCCGGTCGTGGTTCGGTGGTCTTCAGCGAGGCGTACCCGAACTATCTGTTATTGCAGGCCACGCAGCAGGCGTTCGCCGCAGTGACCTGCATCAGTCAGGGTGTGGCGAGCTGGGATGACCACGGCGAGTCGCGGCCCCTCCAGGCATCGCGCGTCACGGCAAGCTTCTTTCCCACGATGCGCATTTACCCGGTCATCGGTCGCGCATTCACGAGTGCGGAGGAGGGCCCACAGCCCGCACGCGTCGTCATCATCAGTCAGGCCCTCTGGCGCTCTTCCTTCGCAAGCGCCCCATCGGCGCTGGGCGGAACGATGCTCCTGAACGGGGAGCCGCACACGATCATCGGCGTCATGCCAGCTGGCTTCTCGCAGCCTGTCACGACCGACGTCTGGCTTCCGTTCGACATCGTGCTGCGGCAGCGTACGGCCATCACCGGCGCCAGAACCCTCTCCGTGTACGCGCGTCTCGCCGACGGCCGCCCGCTCGCCGCGGCCAACGCCGAAGCGGCGACTCTCACGAAACGCGCTCTTGCCGCATCCGTCGACAACAAGGACTTCTGGTACGAGATGCGATCGCTGCGCGGCGTGCTGCTCGACGGCGCGGATTCCACCGTGCTCCTCGTCCAGGTCGGCGCCGGGGTACTCTTGCTCCTGGCCGTGCTCAATCTCGCGTCACTGCTTCTCGCCTGGGGCTTCGAGCGGCGGCAGGAGCTTGCCGTTAGGCAGGCGCTGGGTGCCGGTGAGGCACGAGTGGTACGGATGCTCTTTCTCCAGAGCCTCACCGTAGTCGGCGCGGGTGCGCTCCTTGGTCTTGCCGCCACCGCCATCGCGGTGCCCTGGCTTCGCGGACTCGATCTGAGCCAGACCCTCACCTTTTTCACCAGTCAGATCCGGGTCGATCCCTTCGTTCTCGGAACAACAGCGATCGTCGCGATGCTCTGTGGACTAGCCGCCGGCGTGCTGCCCGTGGCCTTCACTCGAAATACGGACCTCGCCGTCTCGCTGCGCTCCGGCGGAACGCGCAGCACGACGCTCTCCCCGGCAGCGCTGCGCTGGCAACAGGCGATGGTCGTGCTGCAGGCGGGACTCTCCGTCGTGATCCTCGCCGCTGCCGCGCTCCTTGGCGTCAGCTTCGCCAAGCTCTCGCGAGTGCCGAGTGGCTTCGATGCTCGCGATCTTCTCGTTGCCCGGATCAATCTGCAGCGCGCGGCCTACGAGCAGGCGCCGATGCGCGCGCGCTTCGGCCGCGAGTTGCTCGAGAATCTCTCGCGCGAGCCATCGATCGCGGCTGCCGCGTTCACCTCGACATTGCCGGTGAGCGACGCACTCTGGGGCGTTCGCTTCTTCATCGAGCTTCCCGACGGCACCCTCCCGACCGAGCCGCTGCTGCTGCACATCCGCCGGACGTCACCCAACTACCTGGCCACGATCGGTATCCCGCTGCTGGCGGGCCGCGCTTTCACGACGGTGGACGATTCGGCATCGCCGAATGTGGCGATCGTCAGTCGGAGCCTCGCGGCGCGCGCCTGGCCTAACGAGAGCGCCATTGGCAAGCGCATCTATCGGTTCGCGGGCGCTGACAAGCCACCCGTGCCGGTCGAGGTGATTGGCGTCGCGGGCAATGTCATGGACGCGGGGAGCAGTGTCCCGCCCGGAGAGACCGTCTACCTGCCCTGGTCGCAGCTCTCGACCACCCAGATGTCGATCGTCGTCAGGCCGCGCGGTTCGACGGATGCGACCATCGCCGCGCTGCGGCGCGCGCTCCGCGTTACCGACCCGCTCATCGCCGCCCACGACGTTGCGCGTCTCGACGAGCTTGTCGCGCAGGCGAACGCGTTGCCGCGGCTCCGCACGCTCCTGCTCCTGATCTTTGCTGTCGGAGCTCTCGCCATCGCCGCGCTCGGGAGCTATGGCGTCATGAGCCAGCTCGTCGCGACCCGCGAACGTGAGTACGCGCTGCGACTCGTCTTCGGCGCGGCGCCCGCGGACGTCGGACGCTCCGTGCTCGCGCAACTCGCGCGACTGACACTCCCCGGAATCGGTGGCGGAATCCTTGTCGTGCTTCTCCTTGGCGGTTCGCTCGAGCGCTTCGTCTTCGGCGTAGGGCCTCGCTCGCTGAGCGTGCTCACCGCCGTGAGCGTGATCATGCTCTCGATTGCCCTCGCCGCGAGCCTTCCATCGATCCTTCGCGCCATGCGCGTGGATCTTCGGAGGAGTCTGGGCTGGTGACTGGTGACTGGTGACTGGTGAGTGGCGAGTGGCGAGTGGCGAGTGGCGAGTGGCGAGTGATTCGGAGCGAAATGCTTTTTACCTAGCACCTAGCACCTAGCACCTAGCACCTAGCCACCAGCCACCAGCCACCAGGTGGAATTTCTCCCCGAGCGGAGCCATGATTGGGCGCCCCGAACCCACAGGCTCAGCCGCGATGAGAATCAGCCGCTCGCTTCCGCTTGTCCTCCTGCTCGCCGTCGCCTCGGTTGCCGCCGCGCAGCCACCGTCGATCAAGCCGCTCGTCCCCACTCCACGCAAAGAGCAGCAGCAGGCACTCGGTCCGGCACCCGCGGTTCCGGCGGCCGTTCGCGGCGTTCACGACCGCGCGGAGCTCGCCGCCTTTCTCGATGGCGTCATGGCCGCCAACCTGCGCGACAAGCACGTTGCCGGCGCCACCGTCGCTGTCGTGAAGGACGGTGCGCTCTTCTACGCGAAAGGATACGGCTACGCCGATGTCGCTCGGCGCGCGCCTGTCGACGCCGACCGTTCGCTCTTCCGCATCGGATCCACGAGCAAGCTGTTCACGTGGACGGCCGTGATGCAGCTCGTCGAGCAGGGGAAGATCAACCTCGACACCGACGTCAATCAGTACATCGACTTCAAGATCCCGGCGACGTACAAGCAGCCGATCACGATGCGCCACATCATGACGCACACGCCCGGATTCGAGGAGGACGGTCGCGATCTCATCACCGACGATACCACGCGCATGATGCCGCTGGGCCGATGGCTCGCGACGCACATCCCTGGACGCGTCCGCCCGCCCGGCACCTTCTCGTCGTACTCGAATTACGCGACGGCCCTCGCCGGCTACGTCGTCCAGCGCGTTTCGGGCGAGTCGTACGACGACTATATCGAGAAACACGTCCTCCTCCCGTTAGGCATGACGCAGACGACGACGCGCCAGCCACTCCCGGAGCGCCTTCGGGCGGACATGTCGCAGGGCTATATCTGGGGCGGCGGTAGCTACCAACCGCAGAAGTTCGAGATCGTGAACGCCGCGCCCGCCGGTTCGATCGCCTCCAGTGCCACCGACATGGCGAAGTTCATGCTGGCGCATCTCGACAACGGCGTCCTCAATGGCCAGCGCATCCTCGCCGATTCCACCGCGCGCCTGATGCACAGCCGCGCCTTCGGCCACGACCCGCGCCTTCCCGGTTTCGCGTTAGGCTTCTACGAGAAGTCGAGCCATGGTCTCCGCATCATCGGCCACGGCGGCGATACGCGCTTCTTTCATACCGATCTCGCGCTGGTCCCGGACGAGAAGCTCGGCGTCTTCGTCTCCTACAACACGGTTACTGGCGGGGAGCTGAGCTTCGGCCCGTTCCTCACCCAGTTCCTCGATCACTACTACCCGACGCCCGCTCCGCCCGTCGCACCGTCGGCGGACGCGGTCAAGGAGGCACAGCGCGTCGCCGGGGAATACGAGTTCAATCGGCGCTCGTACACGACCTTCCAGAAAGCGATCGGCCTCGCCGGCGACATTCGCATTGCCGCCGCCGACAGCGGCCGTCTCGTTATGCACTCGGCGTTAGGCGACATGAGGCTCGTGCCCGTCGGGCCGCTGCTCTACCGCGACGACCTCGGTGGGGATCTCGTTGCCTTCCAGGCGGACGACAAGGGACGGATCAGCCGCGGGTTCCTCGGCGAAGCGCCGATGATGACGATGGAGCGTGTACCCTTCAGCCAGTCCGTGATGCTGCACTGGATCCTGCTTGGCCTCGGCATCCTCGTCTTCATCGGCGTCGTACTCGCCGCGATCGGCCGATTCGTTAGGCGCCGCTTCGGCGAAGCGCGCCTCGATGACGCCCTTCCCGGACGATGGCTCCTCGTGACGCCCGCGCTGCTCGATCTCGTCTTCATCGTCGCCGTGCTCGTGATCGTCGGCGGATCGGGCGGCCTCCTCCAGGGGCCGCTCACCTCCCTCAAGATCGCCCTGGCCCTGCCGATCATCGCGCTGCTCTGTATCCTCGGCGCCGTCTACTTCGCTGCGCGGCAATGGCGCCTTCGCGCCGGCACCACCGCTGCGCGTCTCCGCTACAGCGCAGCGGTCTTTGTTGCGTTGCTGTTCACCTGGTCGCTCGCGCAGTGGAACTTGCTCGGCTGGCACATGTAAGGCAGAGAACTGAAATCTCGGGTCTGAGAGATCGGATCCTTCTTTTTCATTCGCCAAGCACCATCTCACCCGGTACCGCGAGCCCAGGTTCGAGATGGCAGGGCCGAGAGGCCAGGCGTGAGCCTGAGACCTTCGGCTCACGCCTTACCACTCGAACCTGAACTCTCGACCCTGGACTCGCTGTCGTGGGTGAGACGCCCGCATGCGACCAAGAAGGATTCCCGAGATCTGAAGTTTGCCGGTCAGACGGTATCGCCGGAGGAAAGCCACGGCCTGAGTCGGCCTCGGAGGATTCGCAGCGCTTTCCCCATCTGCACCTCCACCGTCTTCACCGAGATCCCGAGTCGCGTCGCGATCTCCGCGTACTTCAGTCCCTCGATCCGGCTCAGCTCGAACACCTGGCGGCAGCGGTCCGGCAGCTCTCCGATCGCCGCGTGAATGGCGACTTCGATCTCACTCTCCCGCACCGCCGCGTCAGTGGATGGCAGGTGTGAGATGCCGTCAGCCAGCTGCGGCTCGCTCCTCCGTTCGATGGCCCGGTGCCGGAGCGTATTCAGCGAACGATTGCGTGTCGCCTGCAGCAGGTAGCCGCGCACCGACTCGGTGACGTCGAGCGACTCCCTTCGACGCCAGAGCTCGAGCATTACGTCCTGGGCGATCTCCTCGGCTGACGAGCGATCGCGGAGCATCGCCTCGGCGACGCGCACGAGGAGTGCATAGTTCGCGCGGAAGATCGCATCGAACGCACCCGTCTCACCTGCTCGAAGGCGGGCAAGCAGCTCGCGATCTTCGATCACTGGCGCTGTCACCAGGGGCTCGCGAATCTCATTGAACCCACGTCCTGACGGTTGGCTGCAGATTCAATTGCGTGTAGCCTGCGGTGGACATGCTCTGCGTCGATAAGGGGACACTCGAGCTCGCGTGTCTCCATCACGACCCTATGCAAAACGACTCGCCGACTTTCCCCGATCACGACGCCCCGGAGTCTTCGACAGACTGGGAGGCGCTCGCCCGCTATCTCGCTGGCGAGAGCTCCGCTGCGGAATCGGAGCGGATCGGACAGTGGCTGAAAGAGCATAAAGCAGACGCGGCGCTCGTCGCGGCGCTGGAGAAATCGTTGGCAGGCCTCGCCTCGAGCGAGCAGTCCGACATCGATGTCGATCGCGCGCTCGCCCGCGTCATCGAACGGCGTGACTCTACGAGAGGCGATCCGGCGTCCTCTGCCCGGCGCCCGCCACCTGAGCTGCGCTACTCTCGCAGAACAGCGTCGATGTGGCGTGCCGCCGCCATACTCGCGGCCGCGGCCGCGGTCGTGGTTGCGGCGCGACTCGTGCTTCAACGGGATAGTGGCGAACGCTCCCCCGCGGCCACTGCAGGAGCGGGCCGAACCTTCGCTACCGCGGTTGGCAAACGAGATTCCCTGCGTCTCCCGGACGGCGCCCGCGTCGTTCTCGGTCCCGCGAGCAGGCTCGTCGTCGCCGCCAGCTATGGTCGTGGGACGCGAGAGGTCGAGTTGCATGGTGAAGCCTACTTCGATGTGGTGCACGATACCACGCGGTCGTTCGTCGTTCGCGCGGGAGATGTCAGCGTCCGCGATGTCGGTACGAGCTTCGGAGTGCGGGCCGACAGCGGACGCTTCGTGCAGGTCGTGGTGACGTCCGGATCGGTGAGGCTGCGCTCCGCCAGCGCGGACAGTGGTCTCTTGCTCGTTGCCGGCGACGTCGGAACGGTGCAGCCGGATGGCCGAGTTACGAGCCGACATATCGGTGCGACGGGACAGTATCTCGCATGGATGCGGGACAGCCTCGTCTTCCGCGACGCGTCGCTGCCAGAAGTGAGCGATGAGCTTCGACGCTGGTACGGCGTCGTGTTGCGTGTGGAGGATCCGAGCCTCGCCGAACGCCATCTCACGATGACCTTCGCTGGTGATCCGATCGATCGAGTGCTTCGCGTCATCGGCCTCGGGCTCGGCACCGACATCGAGCGCAGAGGCGACACCGCAATCGTCCATCGTTCGACACCAAGCTCCCGCGCGCAATGATCCCCGCGCTCCAAACGCGCGCCGCTTCTTCTCGCCGACTGCTTCGCGTCGGCTCGTTGGTGCTTGCCATCGGTGTCTCGACGACGGCGCAGGCTGAGCCCACGTGCACCACTGAAACGCACATCGGCTCGCTGGGTGCGCGCGTCTGGCCTGCTCCGCTCGACCGACTCGTCAGCCTTCACAATCACGATCTCGCTCTCCGCGACGCGCTCGATCGGCTCGCGGCCGCGGCCCGTCTCCGCATCTCGTACTCGGCCGAGCTCGTTCCGCTGGACCGCCGTGTGTGCGTGTCGTATGACTCTGTTGCCGCCGGCGCTGTGCTCGCGGATCTGCTCGACGGCAGTATGGTCTCGCCAGTGGTCGCGGGCGACGACCAGGTCGTTCTCGCGCCTGCCCCAGCGCAGCACCGGTCGGCCGCCACGCACGCGACGCAGAGCGTCAATGTGCTCGATCGAGTGCTCGTCACCAGTACGGCGAGTAGCGCACCGGCGCGCGTCATCACGGGCTCCTCGGTCGTGATCGATCGCGCCCAGCTGGCAAGGCAGAATGGAAGCACACTTTCGGAAACGTTGAATGGCGTCGTTCCCGGACTTTGGGTCTGGGATCAGGCGCCGTCGAGCATTGTCGCGCACTACGGGAGTTTGCGCGGCGCGAGCTCGTTCCAGGTGAGCTATCCCAAGGTCTACATCGACGGGATCGAGGTCGCGAATCCGCTGCTGCTCACCGAAATGAGCCCTGACGCCATCGAACGCGTGGAGGTGATCCGCGGGCCACAGGGCGCGGCGCTCTATGGCGCGGACGCGATCGGCGGGGTCGTCAACATCATCATGCGGCACGACGGCGCCGCGGGCGAACCAGCGCAGATCCGCGGCAGCGCAGGCGTCGCGCACAGCACCTTCGCGACGGGGCCGGTCCTCGTCCAGGAGCATGCGCTCAACCTGCGCGCCGGCGACGATATCCGATCCTCGGCGCTGTCACTCTCGGTTGGCAGTGTCGGCTCGTACGTGCCGGGCGGAGGAAGCTGGGATGCACGCGGCGATGGAGGCTTCCGGCTCGTCGGCGCTCGCAGCATGGTCACTGGTACAGCGCGCTTCTACACCAAGGAAGCGGGTCAGGCAACCAATCCACTGATTGCGACGACTCAGTCGCCCATAGCGCTGCAGTCGGAACCATGGCGAGACAGCCACTCGCCCGATCGCGATCGCGTGGGGGCCGCGGGATCGCCATCCGCATCGCAGTCGATTCGCGAGTACACGTTAGGCAGCACGGCGAGCCTGTTCGCCAACGAGACGTGGACACACGCACTGACGGTGGGTCTGGACGGCTACCGTCTCTCCGGCGATGCCTCGTCGCCGCAAACGGGAATTCCTGGCTCTGCCGACTCGGCATTGCGTGCGGCGCGGGGTAGTGCCGACCGCGCCACGCTGCGCGCGAGCAGCGAGGGTCACTTCGGTTCTCCCGACGGCGCGGCGACAACGGTCAGTGTTGCTGCCGAACACTCCGTGCTGAGCCAGCGCTCCGCCGACGCGTCGTTAGGCGGACGCTTCTCCCCGTACGCTGGCTGGCAGGCGAGCACCGGTTTCGTCGGACGGGTGGACGCGTCGTGGCGCGGCGCCTTCTTCGCCACGGGCGGACTGCGGCTCGAGCATGACGCGGGCCTGGCGGGGACGGGTGGTCTCGTGAGTCTGCCGATGGTTGGCGGTGCCGTGCTCCACCAATTCGGGCTCCTGACGACGAAGCTTCGCGCATCCTACGGTCGGAGCATCCGTCCGGCGGGATCGGCGGTGCGAGCTTCGTGGCTGGCTCGCGAGGCGATCGTGCAGGGGACGCTCGCTCCCGAGGAACAGTCGGGGGTAGAGGTGGGCGTCGACGCCAGTATCGGCCGGAGCTGGACGATTCGTGTGACGCGCTTCGACCAGACGGCGTACAATCTCATCCAGTCAGTCGCAATAACTTCATCGCTCCTGCCCGGTCCGGGCGACGGACATCTTCTCTACGCGCTTCAGAATGTCGGAGAGATCGGCAATCGCGGCTGGGAGCTGGAGAGCGGATGGCTCCTCGGCCGGCTTTCGGTTTCCGGGAGCTATTCCGTTGTTGACAGCCGGATCCGGCGTTTAGCGTATGCTTACAGCGGCGACCTGCGTCCTGGCGATCGCATGCTCGGCATCCCGGCGCGAACGGGAGGCGTCACCGCCACCTGGACCACGCTACGCTGGTCGTCCGCGCTCGGCATCGCCCGCGCCTCGGATTGGATCGGTTACGACGGACTCGCCCTCGCTACCGGTTCCGGCTGGTCAGCGCCTGTGACCGGGGCGCAGCTCCGCGATTTCTGGCGCACCTACCCGGGCGTGACGCGCGTGGACCTGCAGCTCACGCGCCAACTCGTTGGCGCCCTCGGCCTCACACTCTCAGGCCGGAACCTCCTCGACGTTCAGCGCGGCGAGCCGGATGACCTCACGGTACTTCCGGGCCGGACCCTCACCGCGGGACTGACCGCGAAATTCTAGCGGACACCAGCCCACGACTG
>DATEPP010000110.1:0-12589 GCA_035273165.1 Gemmatimonadaceae bacterium | reverse complement strand
CATCCAGGAGGCGAGCACCGCCCTCGGCTACTTCAGAGCGAGCGGCAATCGCTGGCGGGAGATCGAGTGCCTGCGACTCATCGGGACCGTGAGTGAGCGGTTGGGCGACCGGGACGACGCCATTCGCTGTCATGAGCATGCCCTCAACGTTGCCGAGCAGATCGGCGCGCGACACGACATCCGGATGATTCGGGAGTTCCTGGCGCGGGTCGGCCGATCCGTCTCGGCAGCTATCAGTCCATAGTCCATAGCTATCTGCGTCGAGCGCGAGGGAGCTTCGCTCCTCGGAATGACAGTGTCATCCCGAGCGCAGCGAGGGACCTGCACTTCGGGGTTTCCTGCGTTGAACGGCGCCGACGTGCGCGCTTGCGCGACCGAATCCCGCCACGAGGACTACAGGCTCTTCCTCCGTACTCTGGAGCAGGTTCACAAAGGCGGTCTGGGCCAGTGCTCCGCGTGCGTCGACGAGGACGAGCTGAAGTCGGGCAGCGCGGCTGAGCGAACGACGGCGTTGCATCAACTCGCGCGAGACCGGCGGTAACGGGGGGAGCGCGCCGCCGAAGAGCCCGAGCTGCAGAAGGGCGTCGGTTGCCGCGCGGGTCGTGGGACCGACGCGCTCGTACATGGGGAGCCGGATCATCGGCGCCGCGACGAGCGCGCCGCTCGCCAACTCGACGAAGCCAATCGGAGTGCTCTCATCGAGAACCGTGAACCACATCGCTTCCTCCTCGTTCGAGAACGGGTTCTTCCGGGAATTTCGGGTTGTCGTGCAGGTGGTCAGAGCGAGCGAAGTGCTGATCGCCGAGCATGGGTCGCGACGTCGCTGGGCCAGTCCAGGTGCGAGCTGGCAGGGCCGAGAGGACAGGCGTGAGATCGACGGCGGTATCAGGCACTGAGGCCTGTCTCAAGTCTCGCGTCGCTGTTTATCTCACGCCTGCTGTCTCGCTCCTGGCCTCTCGTCCCTGGACTCGCTGTCGACGTCGCGATGGCTGAATCGCCTGCAACGATCTTCGCTCCAGCCTCCCGAAAACGAGAGAGCTCCGCCTAACGAGGCGGAGCTCTCAATGCGATCTCCAGATTTCCGCCCGCCGGCGCCGGCGGGCACGATCAGGAATATAGTGACGGGCCGTCTCTTACCACTAACCACTTCTCACTTCGCCCACTTCTTACACTGACCAGTTCTTTTGTCGTTGTCCGAGGCTTAGCTCATCGCGGGATGCCGGGCGTGATCTTCAGCGCGTTCTGGTAATAGACCTTCTTCAACACACTGTCCGGCAGATCGATGCCGTACAGCTTCCAGAAGGCGTGATAACCGCGGTAATAATCGAAGTATTCGTCGCGCGTCTCGAAGACGCGCCAGTAGTACGGATACTCCTCGGGCTGGAAGGAATCCTTTCCGAACAGGATGCGGTCCTGATACTTCACGAAGAAGTCGTGCGCGCCTCGGGGCTGGCGGCCGATGTCGTAGAGCACCGCACCGACTTCCGTGTAGACGTTAGGCATCTCGTCGAGCAGCTTGCCGAGGCGTCCGAGGTCGTTCGCCTGCCAGCCCATGTGTGCGGCGACGAACGTCGTTTTCGGGTGCTTGCGGAAGAGGTTGTCCCGCTCCGTCATCAGCTCCTGAAAGCTCGGGAAGCGATCCTGCGGATATCGACGCCCCGGAAAGAGCGCGAGCTCCAGCCAGCGCTCGTTCGAGTAGTCGATCGGCTCGAAAAACTGCTCGGGGTCGGCTGTGTGAATGAAGACCGGGATCCGGAGTCGTGCGCACGCGTCCCAAAGTGGATCGAGCTCGGCGTCGTCGAGGCGGAGCCGGCTGCCGTCGGCTTTGCGGATCGAGAGCCCGAAGCTCTTCGAGATCTCGCCGACGCCCACCGCCCCTGCCTTGATACTGGCCTCGAGGTCGCCAATCGCGCGCTCCGCCCAGCCGGGACCGACATTGCGGAGATCAACACCCGCGAGAATACGGACCCGGTCGCGCATCCGTGGCGACGCGTGGACCGCGGCCAGGACGCGCTGCAGCTGATCGCCTCGCAGGTTGTCCGCCGACACCATGATGCGGACGTTCAGGCTATCCATCGCCGCTCCCAATCGGGCCAGCCCTTCCTCCGACTCGAGCAACCCCTCCGGGTGGCCGTGGAAGTCGATGGCCGGGTATTTCGCCCGGGTGACGATGTGCGCTGGGGTGACGAGCGTCGATCGCGGCCGGTAGTCGATGATACTCGGTGGCGGCAGCTCGGGCGCCATACAGCTCCGTGGCCGGATCTCGGTCGTGCCCGGCGGACACGCTTCGCCCGGCTGGATGGTGGTGGTCGGCCGGCGGCCAGGGGGCTGGCCCTCGGCGGCAAAGGTCCAGGCAATCAGCAGAACGGTCGCAAGCGCGGCGAATGATGGAAAGCGTCGCATAGAAGGGTCAGAAAATTGGGGGCAAATCGTCCTGCCGTCGGGCACACCGTGTGCTAATCGTACTGCAGTCGAACTGTGCCGAACTCTAGCACCTAGCACCTAGCACCTGGCATTCATATGACCTCCTCGTCGTTCGAGGCGGCCGGAACGATAGCGCCTCCACGCGCCGACAGCGACGCGCCGATACGCAAAGCAGCAAGCGGCGTCGACCCGTCGTCGGCGGCGCCGATCCTCCTCAGTCGCGCGCAGAAGGCACTCGCGCACTCCGAAGCGCGCTATCGAGATCTCATCAGCCGATGCCCGGCGCTGGTGTGCGAGATCGCGCCGGACGGCGAGACGATCTTCGTCAACGAGGCCATTCGCACCCTCCTCGGTTACGAGCCGGAGGAGTTGATCGGCCATTCGTGGTGGGAGCGGCTCGTTCCCATCGAACACACCGGACAGGCTCGGAAGCTGGCACGGGCGGTACTGCGGCAGGACGTGACGGGGTTCGAGCTGCCACTGCGGACGAGGAACAGCGAATGGCGTTGGATCCTCTGGACGACGGCGAATCGTTATGCGGACGACGGGGAGCTGGAGGCAGTGATCGCCTTCGGCATCGACATCACCGAGCGCAAGAAGGCCGACGAGACGGCGCGGGAACTGCTCGACGCGCAGCTCGCGCGAACGCGAGCGGAGGCCGCCAACAAGGCGAAGACGGATTTCCTCGCCGTCATGAGCCACGAGCTCCGTACGCCGCTCAATTCAATCGCCGGTTACACCGAGCTCCTGGAGATGGGACTCCGTGGCCCGGTGACGAGCGAGCAGCGTGAGGATCTTCTGAAGATCCGCCGAAGTCAGCGGCATCTGCTCGGGCTCATCAATGACCTGATGAATTTCGCCAAGCTCGAAACCGGCCATGTGGAGCTCGAGTTCGCGGCCGTGCCAGTAAACGAGATTCTCGCCGTGCTCGATGCGCTCACGGAGCCGCAGGTCGCGTCGAAGCAGATCAAGTATCGCCACGGCCGCTGCGATCCTGGGCTCGCGGTTTATGCCGACCGCGAGAAGACGCATCAGATCCTGATCAATCTCGTGTCGAATGCCGTGAAATTCACAAAGGCCGGCGGCGAGATCACGATCGAATGCGAGCCCGATGGCGACAGCGTTCACTTTCAGGTCAGCGATACCGGCGAGGGCATTCCCACCGAGAAGCTCGCGTCGATCTTCGAGCCATTCGTGCAGGTGAAGACGGGCTTCACACGCGAGCACGACGGCGTCGGACTCGGGCTCGCGATCAGCCGTGACCTCGCGCGCATGATGCACGGAGAGTTGACCGTGACCAGTAAGATTGGTCAGGGCTCACGCTTCACCCTCACCCTGCCGAGGTCTCGATGACACTGCCCACGCGCGCGCTCGGATCGAGTGGACTGGAGATCACCCGGGTCGGCTTCGGCGCGTGGGCGATCGGCGGTGGCGGGTGGTCCTTCGGTTGGGGGCCGCAGGACGATGAGGCGTCGATCGCGGCGATGCGCCACGCCACCCAGCGGGGGATCAACTGGATCGACACCGCCGCCGTCTACGGACTTGGCCACTCGGAGGAGCTGGTCGGCCGACTGTTGCGGTCGATGCCGCGCGAGGACCGACCATTCGTATTCACTAAATGCGGGTTGATCTGGGACGAGCAGCATCCGATGGCGGATAACAAGCGCAACCTCCGCCCGGAGTCGATTCGTCGGGAGTGCGAGGCGTCGTTGCGCCGGCTCGGCGTCGAGCGGATCGACCTGTACCAGTTCCACTGGCCGAGTGATGACGGCACGCCCATCGAGGACTCGTGGGCGACGATGCAGCGACTGGTCGAAGAAGGAAAGGTGCGGCTTGCCGGCGTCTCGAACTTCGACGTCGCGCTCCTCGATCGATGCGAGGCGATCCGTCACGTCGACTCGCTTCAGCCGCCGTTCTCGCTGATTCGGCGCGACACCGGTGCGAGCCAGATTCCGTGGTGCGCGGCGCACGATACGGGCGTGATCGTCTACAGTCCGATGCAGTCGGGCATTCTCACGGATCGCTTCAGCGCCGATCGTGTTGCCGCGATGGCACCCGATGATTGGCGCCGACGCTCGCCCCAGTTCCAGGAGCCGGCGCTGTCGCGCAATCTTGCCCTCCGCGACGCCCTGCTGCCGATCGCCGGACGCCATGATACGAGCGTCGCCGCCGCCGCCGTCGCGTGGACGATCGCGTGGCCCGGCGTCACCGGCGCGATCGTGGGCGCCCGGTCGCCGGAGCAGGTCGACGGCTGGATCGACGCGGCGCGGATCGAGCTCACGGCGGAGGATCTCGACGAGATTGCCGGCGCGCTCGAGCGGACCGGCGCGGGCACGGGGGCGACGCGGCCTCCCCAGCCGACGATCCACTCCTCTCGTTAGGCACGACGCGTCGCCGGACGGCCGATGCGCGTGGCGGCAATCTACGACATCCACGGGAACCTCCCCGCGCTCGAGGCCGTGCTGCGCGACGTTCGCGACGCCGCCGTCGATCGGATCGTGGTCGGTGGCGACGTCATCCTGGGGCCCATGCCACTCGAGTCGATCGAGATGCTCCAGAAGCTGGATCGTCCGGCGGACTTTCTCCTCGGGAACTGTGAGCGCGAGGTGCTCGCAATCCGCGCCGGTGCGGAAACGACGGCGCCGCCGCCCTTCCGTGCGATGATGCAGTGGACCGCAGGCCAACTCGATGATCGGGTGGCGAATGTCCTCGCGACGTGGAAGACAACCAGCCGTTTGAGCTTCGAGTCGTTAGGCACGGTGCTCTTCTGCCATGCGACGCCGCGGAGCGACACGGAGATCTTCACCGAGCGCACCGCCGGGGAAGTGCTTCGCCCTCTCTTCAACGGCTTGGGGGCAGACGTCGTCGTCTGCGGCCACACCCACATGCAGTTCGATCGGCGCATCGGACCCACGCGCGTCGTCAATGCCGGGAGCGTTGGCATGTCCTTCCAGGGGCCGGGCGCGTTCTGGCTCCTTCTTGGCGAGAAGATCGAGCTGCGGCGAACGGACTACGACCTGGCTGACGCAGCAGCGCGTATCAGGGGCACGGCATATCCGTTGGCCGCCGAGTTCGCGGAGACAAACGTGCTGCATCCGCCCGCGAGGGCAGCGACGCTCGAGTCCTTTGCGCGAATCGAGCTCCGGGCAACGATCGGAGATGCGTGAGCCGAATTCGAAACTCTAATCGAGTCCTCGGTCATCGCTCATTCTCCCGTAACCGTGCGTTAACGCTCGCCTCGTACCTTCACCGATGAATCACACATCGGCTCCGGAGCGAGGTGGCGTATGCGCGTTCTGCGAAGGATTCGCGGCATTGTCGGGACGGCGATGGCGTGGGCGATCGCATGGGTGATCGTGGTCGCACCCCTGGCCCTGTTCGGCTCGTGGGGCGATCACCCGCAGTGGTACTTCCATCTGCCACTCGAGGTCGTCGCCCGGCTCCTCCTCGTCCTTGGCGGATGGGGCGCCGTTCATGGCGCGGTCTTCGCCGCGCTCCTCATGGCGACGAGCCGTCTCGGCGTGGACGTGCTCACTCTGAAGCGTCTGGTCATCGCTGGAGCAATCGCCGGTCTGGCGGTACCTGTGTGCAGCGCGACGGCATGGTGGTGGTGGGCGTTCCTGCCAGTGGACCTCCCGCTCACCATCGGCGTGACGGCACTATCATGCGGATTGGGGAGCGCACTGGCGGCGGTTACGTTTAGCCTCGTTCGTCCCGGTGCGCACACTGCCTTGCCTCCAGAAAGCGACGTGCTGTAGGTCGTGGCATCTTTAGAGTTCTCGTATCGATCGGCGCGTTCGGCGGCGATCACCTTCACACTGGTTGCCGTCATTCTCATCGAATCGGCGGCGGTGCACTTCGCCGTCGCCGCGCGGCGACCGACGCTCGCGTGGGTGCTCACGCTCACGAGCCTCATCGCCGTGCTCTGGCTCGTCCGCGACTATCGAGCGATGGGGGTCGGCGTCGTCCGTCTCGCCGATGACGCCCTCGAGCTTACGGTCGGACGGCGGTTCGCCCTCGTGATTCCACTCGCCGCGATCGAGCGCGCCACGACGCCGACCTTTCGCGATCTCCCGGCGGCGGGAACGACGCAGGGCCGCGACTTTCTCAATCTCACGAAGCCTGCCGCGCCTAACGTCCTGCTCGTCCTGGGCGCACCGCGGCGTGTGCGCATCGCGGCCGGTCTGCACCGCGCGGCGCGGCGCATCGCATTCCGGCTCGACGACGCGTCAAGCTTTCTCGACGCGCTCGAGGAGCGACGCGCCGCGATCGCCGGGCGCTCCGCGTGAATGGATGCGCGCGACGCGGCTCGGCTCATTGCACCCGGGGTTTCCGGCCGCGTCTGGATTGACCTCGGCGCCGGCGGTGGCACGTTCACGATGGCGCTCGCGACGCTGCTCGGGCCGACAGGCCATGTGTACGCATTCGAGCGCGACCCCAGCGCGGTCGACGCCCTGGATCGGCTCGCGCGGCGCCGCGATCGCGATGAGCGTGCGCTCATCGAGGTCGTCCGCGGTGATTTCACGACGGACCCGTTGCCGCTGAGGAGCAGCGACGGCATCCTGATGGCGAATTCGCTGCACTATGTTGCCGACGCCGGGCAGGGGCCGCTGCTGGCGCGACTTGGTGACGAGCTCGGCGCGCAAGGCGTGCTCCTGATCGTTGAGTATGACAACCGGCCGCGCAGCCGCTGGGTACCTTTCCCGATCTCGTTCGATCGACTTGGGGCTGTTGCGCGGGAGGCGGGGCTTGCCGCGCCGCAGCTGATCGGCCGGCACGATTCGGCGTTCGGTGGGACAATGTACGCGGCCTTCATTAGGCGATAGAGTCGGAAAAGCAGGCGATAGAGTCGGAAAAGCAGATCCCTCGTCGCTACGCTCCTCGGGATGACATCGCTCTCTTTCACACTCGTTGGACCCGCCGATGCACCGGCGCTCGCCGAGCTCCGGTCTGCCGCGGCGCGCGATCTCACGGAACGCTTTGGCCACGGCCACTGGTCGCATGAAGCGACGGAACGTGGCGTTATCGCCGATCTCCGGCATGCGGAGGTCTGGGCGGCTCGCCGAGGAAAAAAGATTCTCGGAACCTTCCGTCTCGCGACGAAGAAGCCGTGGGCGATCGACAAGAGCTATTTCACGGGCTGCCGACGTGCTATCTATCTCACGAACATGGCCGTGCATCCGGAGGCGCAGCGCCAGGGCATCGGCCGTCGCTGCCTCGAGCACGCCGTGGAGCGGGTACGTCGCTGGCCCGCGCAGGCCATTCGGCTCGACGCATATGACGCGGAGGCAGGCGCCGGCCCCTTCTACGCCAAGTGCGGCTTTCGCGAAGTGGGACGCGTCGTTTACCGCAACGATCCGCTCATCTACTACGAGCTCGTCCTCGACTGATCGCTGTTCGACCGCCGCAATGTGCTCACGCGCCCGCCAACATCAGCAAACGCTGAACGTCGACACCGCGCCAGAGCCGTTCCCGCATCGTCCGTGTCTCGGCGAGCGCGCGTGCGCCGCGCGCGCTCACGACGAAGATGCGGCGCGATGGGCCATCACTGGGCGCGCGACGGGAGCTCAACAGGCCCTTCGCCTCCAGCCGGTCGAGCGTCGCATACACGGCGCCGATGGCGAGCTCGCGATCGGTGACGCGCTCGATCTCACGGCGCACTTGCATCCCGTAAGCGTCGTCGCGCGTACGGAGTACGGCGACCAGGATCTGTTCCTCCAGCACGCCGAGCGGCACGAAATCCGAGTCGAACATGGTCGGTTGACGGTTGACGGTTGCGAGTGGCGAGTGGCGAGTGGCGAGTGGCGAGTGGCGAGTGGCGAGTGGATCGGAGCGTTTGTTACTAGCACCTAGCACCTAGCACCTAGCCCTTCATCACGAATCTCTCAACACCAGCGCCGGGTCCACGCGCCCCGTTCGCCACGCCGGGACGAACGCCGCTATGCAGCCGATGAGGAGGAGGGCGACGCTCGCCGCCAGAAACGCGATCGGATCGACCGTGCTCACGCCGAACAGGAACGACACGAGCAATCTCGCCAGCAATACCGTACCGGCCGCGCCGATCACAACGCCGACGATCACCAGCGCTGCTCCCTGCCCCACGATCTGCCTCACGACGAGCGACCCGCGCAGGCCGAGCGCGACACGAATCGCCCAGTCACGCTTCCGTCGCGCGGCGAAGTGCGCGATGACGCCGTAGATGCCGACCGCGCCAAGCACCAGCGCGAGCGCCGACAGCAGCGTCAGGAGCGTCATGATCTGGCGCGCCGGTCCGACCGCGACATCGAACACGCGATCCATCGTCGTCGTCTCCTGAATCGCGTAGCCTGGCGCGAGCTGTTGTAGCGTGCGACGGGCGGCGTCGAGGAGAGCGGGCGCGTCGGGTGCGCGCTTCGCTCGCAGTACGAACGTCACCGCGTTCCTGCCGAAGATCGGCGCCTGCCGACCCAGCAGATAGTACCGCACTGGCTCCCTCTCATCGGTGAGCCCGGCCTCGGCGACATTGTTCACGATCCCGATAATGCGCTGGCGTGCGTTGAAGCCGCCGCCCATGATGCGGCCGATCGGGTTCTCGTTCGGGAAGTACTTCTTCGCCAACGCTTCGTTGATGACGATCGACATCTCCGGGTTGCTGTCGGCGGGCGGGCGGTCGGAGGCGTCGAAGGTGCGGCCAGCGCGCAGCTTGATGCCTAACGTCTTGAAGTAGTCGGGCGAGACGATTCGGAAGTAGGTGAAGGTGCGCTCGGCGTCCGGCTTTCCATCGATGGTGATCCCGAAGCTGTCGCCGCCGCCGCGCAGCGGAATCTTCATCGCGACCGCCGCCGACTGTACGCCAGGCATGACCGCCAACGCCTCGCGCATCTGCTCGATCTGCTGAGCGCGATCGGCTGGGCGAACGCTGAGGCTGCCCAGGACATCGACGACGGCTATACCCTTTGTCTCGATGCCAGGGTCGAGCGCGTACAGCTTGGTGACGCTGCGGACGAGCAGCGCGGCACCGGATGCGATCAGCATTGCGAGCGCGACTTCCGCAACGACGAGTCCCCGCTCGAGTCGTCCGCCGCGGCCCTGAATGCCACTCGTGCGTGCGCCGATCAGGGCGCCGCGCAGATCGCCCTGCCAGAGAGAGAAGGCCGGGACGAGCGCGATGAGCAGTACCGCAACGATGGCGATGACGAGCGCCGCCGCGAACATCGTCCAGTCGAAGCCGGCGGTGTCCCCCCATGCGCCGATCGGCATCGCGCGCGCGAGCACGCCGAAGCCGAGTGCGGCAAAGACGCCGCCGACCACCGCACTCGCGACGCCGATGAGCAGCGCCTCGATCATCAGCTGCTGCGCAATCCGTACTCGGGTCGCGCCTAACGCGGACCGCACCGCCAGCTCCGAGGCACGTCCCTCCACCTGGCCCAGCATCAACGCCGCGACGTTGGTGCAGGCAATGAGGAGAATCAGTCCCATCGCCACGAAGGTTGCGATGACCGCGGGACGAATCGAGCCGAGCAGCTCGTCGCGCATCGGGACGATCTTCGCATTCTTCGTCTTGTCGGCCCTCTCCGCATACTGGAAGCGCTGGCCGATGATCGTCGTCAGGCGATTGATGTAGGGATCGAGATTGTGAACGTCGACGCCGGGGGCGGTCAGTCCGAGGAGCGTGTAACTCCCGTTTCTCCCCTGCGGATCGAGCGCCTTCGGCAACCAGATGCGAATCGATGGATTCGGATACCAGAAATTTTTCGGCATGACGCCGACGACCGTGCGGGGCACGTCGTCGAGGGTGATGCGCGACCCGATAATCGACGGCTTGCCGCCGAGCTCTTTCCAGAGGCCGTAGCTGAGGATTGCCACCGGCTCGGCGCCCTGCACGTCGTCACCCACGCGTGGGCCGCGTCCAAGAAATGGCTTGGCGCCGAGGACGTCGAAGAGTTCGCCGGTGATCGTTAGGCCGGGAAGCAACCGCGCCGGTCTGTCGCCGGTGCGCATCGTGACGTCGCCGGGCCGCTGCGCGCCCACCATCTGGAAGCCGGGAATCTTGCCGCGGAGATAGAGGAATTCCTCCTCGGTCCACCAGCCGGGCATCCAGAAGGTTCCGACGCGGTTCGCGTTCGCATAGGGCAGCGGGTCGAAGATCACGGGCCGCGCGATGCCGAAGACTGCCGCGGTTCCACCGATACCAAGCGCGAGCGTCAGCACCGCAATGAGCGCGTAGACTGGTCGCGCGCGGAGACGTCGCACGCCGTAATGAGCGTCGGTGAGCCACGTTCTCATCTGGAGCCCTCCAGGTCGATAAGCGTTTGCGCGCGGCTCGAAGCCGGACCAGCCGCGCCACCAATTCCATCCGAGGAGCATCGGCGCGGAGCGGAGCGCCTGTCGCCAGACCCAGCGGGTCGCCCGCGCACGACCCTCCCGCGCGCAGATGTCCCCGTACTCGGCGCGAATGTCGGCAAGGACCTCGTCGCGCTCGGCGAATGGGAGAAGGGCGCGCAGCAAGGCCGCCGGCAGACGGGGGAGTGGCGGTCCGTCGGTCTCGTGAAGCAGATGCATCCGTATCAGCGTGGTGAGGTGATTTCTACATTGTAGAACGACATGGCGCAAGCCCGGGTTTCAGTGCTCGGTGGGATTGGACCACTCAAACTCTCGAAGGGTTGACGACGTCCGCATCAAGTCCTGCCCGCCGGGCCGGAAGAGCAAATGGATACGGATTTCACGGATCTGACCGATGTCACCGCTCGATCCTTGTGACGCCGCGCTCCGAGTAGCGGCGCGGGAGCCTCCCGAGGTTGTGGACAAAGACTGATCGTCCGGGCTCGTCGCGACGGAAGCCTTCACGTCACCAGGGAGCGATCCATTCAATCAGTCAAATCGGTGAAATCCGTATCCCGCTTTGCTCTTCGGCCGGCGGCGCAAATCGATGTCGCCGTAGTCCGGACATCTGGCCCGGTAGACGCGCGCTACTCGTGAGGCACGGTCACACACCGCGCGCCTCGATCGTCGTATCGGCATGAGCATCCGCCGCCATTCGATCACAACTGCGATTGTGCTCGCCCTCGCCGCGTCCAGCGTCGCGATGACCTGGGGCCGGCGACCAAATCCGCCACTCGCGCGCACCCATCCGTCCGGGTCACGCACGAGACGCCTGAGCAGGAACTTCGTCGGGAGACCCTTTGGCCTGCACGTCACGTCCACGGGCGCGATCCTCGTGACCGAGCAGGACGTCAATCTCGTGCGGCAGTTGAACTCGCGCTCCAACGTTGGCTCGTTCGAGGTCGGCGAGGATCCCGGTGACGTCGTAGCCACGCGCGACGGAGAGGTCGCGTACGTGAGCGGCTTTCAGGACGGATCGATCACGATTGTGAGCCTCGCCGGGGACACCAGCTCGGATCTCGTGCGTCTGCCCACGCGAAGCGCGTACCGCCTCGCGCTCTCGCCTAACGAGCGCAAACTGTACGTGACGTCTACGGACGGCCGGCTGTACGTGTTCAATACCTCGACGCGCACCCTGGCAACGTCCAAGTCGCTCGGCGGCTCGTTGCAAGGACTCGCGATCGACCACGCGGGCGCGCGGCTGTTCGTGACCTCGACCGCCGGCGACGTCTGGCGGCTGGAACGAGGCACGCTCCGTTCGCTGCGACAGACGACGCTGGATTGCGCCGCGCAGGACATTGCGCTCTCTAGCGATGACCGCGAGCTGTACGTGGCGTGCGAGAAGGGCAGCGTCAAGGTGCTCGATTCCCGAACCCTCGAACAGCTCGACATTCTCCCGGTTGGGCCTGCGTTCGGGCTCGCCGTGTCGCCAGACGGCGAGCAGCTGTACGTCTCCTCACCGGCGGACGGTGCCGTCACGATCGTGGAGCTGGCGACGCGAAAGATCCTCAGCCGCGTCGCGGTGCAGGGCACGCCGCGCCGTATCGCGTTCAGCCCGAGCGGCGATCAGGCGTACGTCACCAACGAGTGGAACTGGCTCACCGTCATCGAGTGAGCATCAAGAATCCGCCCCGTTGACCAACGGCACATCCCCGCGTTACCGTGACGGTGCGTGCAGGACGCATCCCGTCCGCGGACAGGGCCGAGCCCACCTGATTCGTTAGGCAGACAACGCGCGATCTTCTTTCAGCCCGTCGGGCGGACGCGGGCGCCAGCGAAAGGAGATCGTATGTCCGAGTCCCAT
>DATEPP010000109.1:0-7095 GCA_035273165.1 Gemmatimonadaceae bacterium | reverse complement strand
TCTCCTTGCTGCCAGCTGAGCTGATCGCTCAAAGCTGATTGCCGATAGCTGTGAGCTGACTTTTCTCCGGGTCGAGGACTGTACACAGAAAAAGGGGTATTCGGATGCGGACAGACTCATTAGCTGCAAGCTGTCAGCTGACGTGCTGACAGCTCTCAGCTGGGCTGAGTTCGTCCGATTAGCCCATGCCCGCCGTAGCCTGCTTCTTGCCCCACAACGGCATGATGTTCGATCTCACCCGATTCTCCCTCAGCGACATGACCCGCTGCGGCATGGAGTTGCGCCGCCTCGGCGAGCATGCATCCGGCATGGAAGAGGTCGGCGAGCGCGTGGTGCGCTACTTCTACGAGCACCTCCGCACCCCCGACCTCGCCAACCCCGCCTGCGTGCTCGTTAGGGTGTTCGTCACCCAGCCCTTCGCCGCGCTCGACGACGGGCAGCGCGCGTTCGTCGAGAGTGTGGTCGGGGCAGACAATGTCTCGCCGAACCTCAAGTGCCTGTCCCTGCTCGCGACGGCGGGGGACGAGCTCGCGTGGAATTCTCGCCGGACGTCCAATGCGCACAAGGCACTCCCCCTCACGAGTGAGGAAAGCGTCGCCCGCTCGCCGATGATCGCGCAGCTCATCCGCCAGCTCGGCGTCGACATCGGCGCGCTCCTCGCGTCGGATCAGCGACTCCTGCTCGACGTCGATCAGCATACGTTCAACGTCTTTCACGTCGCCGAGGCCAGAGGCTCGAGCTTCATTCCCGCGCAGGAGCAGTTCGTCGTTCCACACGGCGTGCACTCGGTCCTCGGATTCGGGGGCCTGCTGCCGAACACGGAGCTCTTCGCGACGATTCTCTTCAGCCGCGTTCCCGTGGCGCGCAACGTCGCCGACATGTTTCGGCCGCTCGCGCTGAATCAGAAGCTGGCGATGCTGCCGTTCATCGATCGCAAGGTGTTCGCGTGACCGACCACGGCAACACCGGTTCGGACACCTTCGCGACGGCGGCCGTCAGCTCCCCGTTAGGCGAGGTCGCGCTCCTCCGGTCGCAGGTTGCCGCGCTCGAGCAGCTGCTCGACGTCCACGAGCGGACCTCGGTCGAGCAGGCGATGCGGCTCGAGCAGACACTGCGTGAGCGGGAGGAGCTTCTCGCCCGCGAGCGTGAGGCGCGTGAGGCGCTCGTCGAGACGCAGGCGGCGCGCGATCGTGCGTTCGCGCAGGCGAAGGCGGAGCGGCAGCGGCTGTACGAGATCTTCATGCAGGCGCCGGCGGCGATCGCTGTCCTCGAGGGAGCCGAGCATCTGTTCGTCGTCGCCAATCCACTGTACGTGGAGCTCGTCGGCGGCCGCCAGGTGACCGGCCTAAGGGTGCGGGAGGCGCTCCCCGAGATCGAGGGCCAGGGCTTCCTCGATCTCCTGGACAACGTCTATCGGTCGGGCGAGCCGTACGCGGCGAACGAGATGCTCGTTAGGCTCGACCGCGACCTCGATGGCATACTCGAGGATGTCTACGTCGACTTCGTCTACCAGCCGATGAAGACGGAGAGCGGTGAGACGTTCGGCATCATGGTGCACGCAGTCGACGTCACTGCCCAGGTGCTCGCACGGCGCGAGGTCGAGCAGAAGGCCGAAGAGCTGGCGCGGCTGTCGCGAGATCTCGAGCGGTCGAACAGGGAGCTCGACCAGTTCGCTTACGTCGCGTCGCACGACCTCAAGGCCCCGCTCCGCGGCATCGCCAATCTCACCCAGTGGATCGAGGAAGACCTCGGCGACAAGGTCGCGGGCGAGAGCAAGGAGCACATGCAGCTCCTGAAGGGCCGCGTCCACCGGATGGAGGCGCTCATCGACGGCATCCTCGCGTACTCGCGCGCGGGCCGTGTCCGCGAGAGGCCTGTCCGCGTCGACGTTGGCGCGCTGCTCCGAGAGGTCATCGAGCTGCTCGCGCCGCCGCCGGAGACGACGATCGTCGTCGGCCCCGACATGCCAGTGATCGAGACGGAGCGCGTGCCGCTCCAGCAAGTCTTCATGAACCTCATCGGCAACGCGATCAAGTACACGCACCGATCCGACGCCCGGGTCGAGGTCCGCGCCGAGCTGGACGGTGACTGCTATCGCTTCGCTGTGGCTGACAATGGTCCGGGGATTGCCCCTCAGTACCGCGAGAAGATCTGGCAGATCTTCCAGACCCTCGCACCCCGGGACAAGGTGGAAGGCACCGGCATCGGCCTGTCCGTCGTGCGCAAGACCGTCGAATCCCGCGGCGGGTCGGCCTGGCTCGAATCCGAGCCCGGGCGCGGCTCGACTTTCTACTTCACCTGGCCCAGACAGCAGGACGTGACACCGTGACCGCACCCGCCGCCACCGATACGAGACTTCTCAACATCCTTCTCGTCGAGGACGACGAGGTGGACGTGATGAACGTCAAGCGCGCCTTTCAGAAGAATCACATCGCCAATCCGCTCTTCGTCGCGACCAACGGCGTCGAGGCGCTCGAGCTGCTGCGCGGCGGCCGCATCCCGCGCGAGCGACGCATGGTGCTCCTCGATCTCAACATGCCGCAGATGAACGGCATCGAGTTCCTGCGCGAGCTGCGGCGCGATCCGGAGCTGCATTCGACGCCCGTCGTCGTCCTCACGACGTCGAACGACGAGCGCGACCGGATCGAGGCGTACGATCTCAACGTCGCCGGCTACCTCCTCAAGCCTGTCACCTTCTCGAACTTCTGCGACGTGATGGCGACGCTCAACAAGTACTGGGCGCTTGTGGAGCTGCCATAAGCATGAGCACTGCGCTTGGCGAACAGGTCGACGAGCCGGTCGGCGCGCCTAACGCGGAGACGCGGGTGCTCGTCGTCGACGACGACGAGCTGGATCGCCGCGCCGTGCGGCGAGCGCTGATGCGCGCCGAGCTCCCGGGCCTGCGCATCGACGAGGCCGGGGACGCGCGATCCGCGATCCAGATGCTCAAGGCATCCGACGGCGTACGCTATGACTGCGTACTCCTCGACTACGATCTCGCTGGCGACACGGGGATCGAGATGCTCGAGTCGCTCCGCGGCAATTGGGTGCCCGTGCCGGTCGTGATGCTCACGGGCCAGACAGATCCGCTGACCGCCGCGGGATCGATCAAGGCCGGCGCTGTCGATTTCCTGACCAAGGATCTCATCACGCCCGAGCGTCTGGCGCGGGTGATCCGGGGCGCGATCCGTGTCGGTCAGGTGGAGGCGTCGCTGGCGGAGGCGAATCGCCAGCTCAAGGTGCAGGCGGAGGAGCTGGAGCAGCAGGTCGAGGAATCACTGGCTCTCACCGACGAGCTCGAGCGGGCCAACGAACAGCTCTCGAGGGCGAAGGAAGCAGCGGAGGCAGCGCGGGGCGAGGTCGAGACGCTCAACCGTATCGGCAGCATCCTCGCGTCGGAGCTGCATCTCGAGCGCATCGTCCAGACTGTCACCGACGAGACCACCGCGCTCACCGGGGCGCAGTTCGGCGCCTTCTTCTACAACATGGTGGACAAGCAGGGGGAGAAGTACACGCTGTACACGCTCTCCGGGGCGCCACGCGAAGCATTCGAGAACTTCGGGCATCCGCGCCCGACGCCGGTTTTTGCGCCGACGTTCTACGGTACAGCGATTGTCCGCAGCGACGACATCACCAAGGATCCGCGCTACGGACAGATGCCCCCGCACCACGGGATGCCGCCGGGCCATCTTCCGGTGCGCAGCTACCTCGCCGTACCGGTGATGTCGCGCGATGGCACGGTGATTGGTGGCCTCTTCTTCGGCCATGAGGAGGTCGGCGTCTTCACCGAGCGCGCCGAGCGCCTGACGACGGGCATTGCCGCGTGGGCGGCGGTAGCGATGGACAACGCGCGGCTCTACGAAGCGGAGCAGAACGCACGCTCGGCGGCCGAACAGGCGAACAAGGCGAAGAGCGAGTTCCTCGCGAACATGTCGCACGAGCTGAGGACGCCACTCAACGCCATCGGTGGCTACGCCGAGTTGATCGTCGAGGGCATACGCGGTCCTGTCACGGAGGCACAGGCCGCCGACCTGGACCGGATCAAGCGCAACCAGCGTTACCTCCTCTCGCTCATCAACGACATCCTCAACTTCGCCAAGCTCGAGGCGGGACGGGTGCAGTTCACCCCGAAGGAAGTGTCGATGAACGAGGCGCTCGGTCAGCTCGAGGCGCTCGTACAGCCGCAAATCGAGCAGAAAGGGCTGAGCTACGAGTATCGCTGCTGCGATCCGAGCTATGTCGCATTTGCCGACCCGGAACGCATCCAGCAGATCCTGCTCAACCTGCTCTCCAACGCCATCAAGTTCACACCGCACGGGGGGCGCATCTCTGTCCAGTGCTGCGCGGCGACGGACCACATGGAAGTCCAGGTCCGCGACACGGGGGTTGGCATCCCAGCCGACAAGCTGGAGCAGATCTTCGAGCCGTTCGTGCAACTCGATCGCGGGCAACCGTCCGGAAATGTCGGTACTGGCCTGGGTCTCGCGATCAGTAGGGATCTGGCGCGGGCCATGGGGGGCGATCTCAAAGCCAGCAGTAATCCTGGTGAGGGATCGACCTTCGTGCTTTCCGTTCCGCGCCCGAAACACTGACCCTGGCGCGAAGCTGGCTGTCGCCAGCTGTTTATCCGCATTAACATCTGGGGTAGTGTACGCAGACGGATATATGAATCAACAGAAGCTGCAAAGCATCGCCCCGAACACGATCTCCCATGGCCGCCGCGCCACTCCCGCCGGCGTGCCAGGGCACGACGTGCAGTTCTACGACGGCGAGGATTTTCTGGCGCGTGAGGTGACCAAGTTCCTCGCCGAGGGAGTCCGCGCCGGGCAACCGCTGATCATCGTCGCCACCGAATCGCATCGGCGGCAATTCGCGGACGGCCTCCGCAATCTCGGCTTCGACGTCGACGCGTACTACTTCGGCTCCAACACGGTCTGGCTGGACGCGCGCGACACGCTCAGCGCGTTCATGGAAGGCGGGATGCCCAACAAGGAGCTCTTCGAGGCGACCCTTGGCTCTGTCTTCGAGCGCGTCCTCGGCGAACGGAACTATCTCGTCGCCCGCGCCTATGGCGAGATGGTGGACCTGCTCTGGAAGGATGGTAACGTCGAAGGGGCGATCGCACTCGAGGAGCTCTGGAACGCGCTCGCGGCTCGATACTCCTTCACGCTGCTCTGCGCGTACTCGATGGGCAACTTCTATAAGGAAGCCCACACCGCGAGCTTCCAGCGCATCTGCGCGCAGCATGTGCACGCGCTGCCAACCGAGGAGTACCTCGAGGCGGACGACCGCGACCGGCTTCGTCAGTTGGCCGTGCTCCAGCAACGAGCGCGGGCGCTCGAGGCCGAAGTGAAGCATCGCATGGAGCTGGAGACCGCACTGCGGGAGACGCTCGCGCACCGGAAGCGTGTCGAGGACATGCTCCGCCGTCGCGAGGCGGAGTTGCAGGATTTTCTCGACAACGCACCCGAGGGAATGCACTGGGTTGCGGAGGACGGCACCGTTCTCTGGGCGAACCGAGCCGAGCTCGAGATGCTCGGCTACGAGGCGAACGAGTTCATCGGGAAGCACATCGCGCAGTTCCACGCCGATGCCGACGTCATTGCCGAGATACTCAGTCGCTTGTCGCGCGGCGAGACGTTGCGGGAGTTCCAGGCCCGGCTGCGCTGCAAGGACGGAAGTGTCCGCCACGTGCTGCTCAACTCCAACGTCTATCGTGAGGAGGGACGATTCCTCCACACGCGCTGCTTCACGAGAGACATCACAGGACTGTTGAGCGTGGCACTCGCGACAGCTTCCTGAGTCGCAGGGATCAACAGCGCACAGGAGCAGCAGTGTCGATCGATCCAAGGGTGCCTCTCAGGCCGCAGCTCGAACGACTCGAGGACAAGATCGAGAAGAGCCTCGACGAGGTCTGCGCCGCGCCGTCGGTGAAGGATGTCGATACGGGCGAGCTGATCAAGATCGAGGAGACGCTCGCTATCGTCGCTGAAGCAGCGAAGGAAGCGGTCTCGCTTCGACGCCGGCTGCGGAAGGACCGTGAGGCGAGCAGCGAGGGCGAGCAGCCGCAAGCCGGAGCCTGACGCGGGGACCTCGGTCGCCTCGCACGCGTTGCCGCCGCGGCGCGACCGGGCGCATATTCTCCGGTCATGCCCGACATGCCGTCTCCATCGCAGCGCTACTCCGAGCAGGAGATGGCGCTCATCCTCAAGCGCGCCGCCGAGCTGCAGGAGGGCGCTGACGGAAAGGGCACGCAGCGGTCGCTCGCCGAGATTCAGGAGATCGCCGCGGAAGTGGGGATCGACGCGCCTTTCGTGTCGGAAGCGGTGGCGGAGCTGGAGCGTCCACGCCCGCGCGTTGGCTGGCTCGGCGCCCCGACGCGATTTCACGATGAGCGAAACGTTGCCGGCTCACTCGGATCGACCGAGGTCGGTGAGCTGCTCGACCAGGCGCGTGCGGAGCTGGGGCTGCACGGCGAGGTTCGTCAGGTCTTCGACGGCGTGGAACTGAGACTGAAGTCGGCGCTCGGCACGTCCATTCTCACGGTAGGTCCGCGGGCCGGCGGAACGCGCATCGCGCTGACGACGGAGCGTCTCGATCAGGCTGTCGCCATCGCTGCCGGGAGCGTCGGGATCGGCTTCCTCGCCGCGTTAGGCGGCGTCGCGATCGCGATCAACGTCACGGACAACGCACTCGTCGCGAGCGCCATCGTCGCCGGGTCGGCGATTGCGGGCACGGTGGTGAGCGCGCGTGCCTTGTGGTTCGGCGTTGCCGAGCGATGGAGGCGGCGGACGCAATCGATCGTGAACGCGCTGGCGGAGCGTGCATCACAGCTCGGCGTTCGTGCAGCCGAGGGTGTCGCGCCTGAGAAGCTTCTGGGAACTTCGAGTAATGATATTCCTTAACCGCAGAGGACGCGGAGGACGCAGAGGACTGCCAAGAGCAAATGCTTTTTGCTTTTCGCAGTCCTCTGCGTCCTCCGTGTCCTCTGCGGTTACGAAATATCATGGCCTGAACTTTCGAGAAGCTTCTCGGGGGTGTGAGCTCTCGCGCCGAGCTGCGCGGCCTTATCGGCCAGCGCGTTCACGATCGATT
>DATEPP010000108.1:0-10332 GCA_035273165.1 Gemmatimonadaceae bacterium | reverse complement strand
GTCGCCTCGCAGAACTCGCGAGCGCGCGATGGGGTGCGGTTCCACACGGCGAGCGGAAACTTTGCCTCGGCGACGCGCCGCGCCATCGGCCAACCGATCGCGCCGAGTCCGAGAAAAGCAACATTCATGGGAGGGGCGTGGAGCGCGGGACGAGGGATGCGATGAAGAAGCGTGGAGTAGGCGCGAGCGGAAGTCTATATTCACGCGGCGCAGGCGTCACCCTTTGCGAAACCCGCGTCCCACGTCCCACGTCCCGCGCAGCGCTATCGCCATGGCTCCCCAGCATCGCAATCCCGAGGATCTGCCCGTCGCGGCTCTCGTCGCGCCGGATATCCTCGCATTGCTCGAGGAGTCGCCGAGCGACATCGCGGCCGAGACGGAGGAGATGCACCCGGCGGATCTCGCGGACGTCGTCGAGCTGCTGCCGTCGGAGCGGGCGCCGTTCTTCCTCGCGGCGCTGCCGCGCGATCGCGCAGCGGATGTCCTCGAGTACCTGAACGAGGAGCTGCGCGCCGAGATCCTCGAGCAGATGAGCGCCCGCCAGGCCGCGGAGCTCGTCACCGAGATGACGCCAGACGATCGAGCGGACACGCTCGAGGAGCTGAGCGAGCTCTCGGAGGAGCACGCGGAGGAAGTCCTCTCGGAGATTCCGAGCGAGGCGCGACGCGAGACAGAGCAGCTCCTCCGCTTCGATCCGGACACCGCCGGCGGTCTGATGACGACCGAGTTCGTCTCCGTGCCCGCGGTGACGACGGTCGAGGACGCGCTCGACCGTGTGCGTGCGCTGGCGCGGTCCGGCCGGCGCGAGGCGATGTATGCGATATACGCGACCGACACGGCGGGGCGACTGGCCGGCGTGCTGTCGCTGCGCGAGCTGCTCGCCGCGCAGCCCGGGGCGAAGATCTCCGACATCGCATGGACGGAGGTCGTCGCCCTCGGTCCGAACGCCGACCGCGAGGAGGTCGCCCGCCTAACGTCGAACTACGACCTCGTCGCGATCCCGGTGGTGAGCGAGTCTGGTCACCTGATGGGTGTGATCACGGTCGACGACGTGATCGACGTCATTCAGGAGGAGCAGACCGAGGACGTGCAGAAGCTGGGCGGCATGGAGGCGCTCGACGAGCCGTACATGCAGATCGGCTTCTGGCGCATGATCCGCAAGCGCGCGGGATGGCTGTGCGCGCTGTTCATCGGCGAGATGTTCACCGCGACCGCACTCGGCTACTTCCAGGGAACGATCGATCGGGCCACTGTGCTCGCACTCTTTCTGCCGCTGATCATCAGCTCCGGCGGCAACTCGGGGTCGCAGGGTACGTCTCTGATGATCCGGTCGCTCGCGCTGCAAGAGGTCGGCATCCGCGACTGGTGGCGTGTCGCCGTGCGCGAGCTACCGGCGGGACTCACGCTCGGAGTCATTCTTGGCGTCATCGGTTTTGGGCGAATCGAACTCTGGCAGTTCCTGCACAATCATTCAGTGCACGTCTTCGGCATGCCCTTGGGCATGAACTACAACCAGCACAGTGGGACGACGATCGAGGCGCACCTGGTCGCGCTCACGGTCGGCCTGGCGCTGATCGGTGTGGTGACCTTCGGCACGATGGTCGGCTCGATGCTGCCCTTCCTCTTCCGGCGCATCGGATTCGACCCCGCGAGCGCGTCGGCGCCGTTCGTGGCGACGCTCGTGGACGTTACGGGTCTCGTCATCTACTTCACGGTCGCGCTCGTCGTCCTGCACGGCGTGGTACTCTGACGACTCGTTAGGCACCGCCGGGGTCATCCGACGGCGGTGCGACGCGCTCGACGCTTGCGCCCTCAGACGCGACGCACAGATACACGGACGGCTCGACGCCGACGGCCGCCGTGTACGCGTGGCCGACCGATCGCGCAAAGGCGTCCGCGTCGTCTCGTCGCACGAGCGCAACCGCGCATCCGCCGAAGCCCGCACCCGTCATCCGCGCGCCGAGGCACGAGCCGTCGCGGCGCGCGATGGCGACCATCGTGTCCAGCTCGGGACGTGAGACCTCGAAGTCGTCGCGGAGTGAGCGATGACTCGCATCCATGAGCGCGCCGACCCCTTCGACCTCTCCGCGCTCGAGAAGCTCCGCCGCCTGAAGGGTACGCGCGTTCTCGGTCACGACGTGTCGCGCGCGCTTGCGCGTGGTGGCGTCGAGCTCGTTCTCGCGGGCGGCGAAGGTCGCGACGTCCACGTCTCGTAAGGCAGGCACGCCGAAGATCCGCGCGGCCGCCTCGCATTGCAGACGCCGCTCGTTGTACGCAGAGTCGACCAGACCGCGGCGCGTGCCGGTGTCGAGCACGATGACCGCAACGCTCTCCGGGATCGGAACGGACCGTGTCTCCAGGGTGCGGCAGTCTATCAGGAGGGCGTGATTGCTCACGCCCGCCCCCGAGATGAGCTGATCCATGATTCCGCAGTTCACGCCGACCCATTCGTTCTCGGCACGCTGGGCGAGACGCGCCATCGCCACCGGCTGCCAGATCACGCCAGTGATCGCCGCAAAGCCGCGCGCTGTCGCCAACTCGAGCGCCGCACTCGAAGAAAGACCGGCGCCGACCGGAACATCGCCAGCAATCACACCTTCCCAGCCGGACGTTGGACGGCCCGCATCGTCGAGCGCCCACGCGACACCGCGCAGGTATTCGATCCAACCCTCCTGATGAGCGGCGCCCTGGTCGAGCGAGAAGGACGCATCCTCGTGGAAGTCCAGGGAATGGACGACGACGCGACGGTCGGAGCGGCCGCGCATGGCGAGCCACACCGCGCGGTCGATCGCCATGGGGAGTACGAAGCCATCGTTGTAGTCGGTGTGATCCCCGATGAGATTCACTCGGCCAGGCGCACGCGCGATGAACGCCGGCTCGCCGCCGAAACGCTGGCGGAATCCGTCGAGGACGCGATCCCGAACTCCCGGCCCCTTGGCGCCGGTGTCATCTTTCGACGAGCCAATGAACGAGTGACCCATGGAATCGCTCAAGCTGACGATCGAAGGAATGTCCTGCGAGCACTGCGTGCGCGCGGTGAAGAATCGCCTGACGGCAACCCCGGGAGTAGCCGTGGACAACGTGGCCGTAGGATCAGCCACGCTGCGCTACGATCCCGCGAAGACGAACGTCGAGGAGATCGAAGAAGCAATCGCCGACGAAGGCTATACAGCTTTCGTCGGCGATTGAAGTCGACCGTTCGCGCGCGCCTAACGAACGCCCGCTGGCTCTCCCTTCTCGACGCTCGTCGCTTCGTCGCCCTCGACTTGGGTGTCGGGCTCGATCGGACTCGCGATGCCGTCCTCGAGCCAGGCGTGCTCGCCGCGGAGCACCTGCTGCGCCACGCGGTAGATGGCCGAGTCATTCTCGCCATAGAACCGATCGAAGAGCGCGTCGACGCGGACCCGCGCCTCACGACAGAAGAGATCGGCGAGGGCGACGGCCTTCGTGTTGCCCTGCTTGGCGAGCATCTGCGCGCGAACGCACGACGCCGCGATGGCGAACAGCTCGGCGCCGATGTCTACGGCACGGAAGAGCACCATCTGCTTGCGCTCGAGGCGTGGCCCGAAGCGCACCATGGCGTGGAAGAGGGTGCGGCCGAGCTTTCGCGCGCGTCGCTCGGCGAAGCGGAGATGCTTCGCGAGTGAGCCGAACTCGCCATAGCTCGTCGCCCGCGGGAGCCAGCGCGATGGATACCACGTCGCGTAGAACGGCGCCGACTTCGCCGCTGCCTTCACCCGGGTACCTAGAGACGACTCCGGCGCGACGATCGGGAAGGCAAGCTTGAAGTGGTGATCGACGGCTTCGCGCGCGATAAACAATCTCATGATCTCCGATGAGCCCTCGAAGATGAGATTGATGCGGAAATCACGCATCGCCCGCTCCACGGGAATGGGCTCCTCGCCGCGGGCGCGGAGAGAGTCGGCGGTCTCGTAGCCGCGGCCGCCGCGGATCTGCAGCGTGTCGTCCACGACCTTCCAACCGTGCTCCGTGTTATACATCTTCGCGATCGCGGCCTCGAGACGGATGTCGTAACCGCCATGCTCGGCGAGGCCGACGGTGAGTCCGGAGATCGCTTCCATCGCGAAAGTGTTCGCGGCCATCATGCCGATCTTCTGCGCGACGGCCTCGTGCTTCCCGATCGGCGCACCCCACTGCACGCGCTCGTTCGACCACCAGCGTGAGATGTTGAGCATCGCCTTCGAGCCGCCGGCGGCGCTCGCGGGCAGCGTGAGGCGTCCCGTGTTGAGCGTGATCAGCGCCAGCTTGAGACCCTTCCCTTCACCCCAGATGATGTTCTCGCGGGGGACTTTCACGTTTGTGAAACGAATGAGGCCGTTCTCGATGGCCTTGAGCCCCATGAAGCGGCAGCGATGCGCGACCTGAACGCCGGGCCAGCTCGCCTCGACGATGAACGCGGTGATCTGTTTCCGCGGCTTGCCATCGCGACCCGGTGCGTCCGGCGTACGCGCCATGACGACGAAGAGCTCGGCGCGCGTGCCGTTGGTGCACCAGAGCTTCTCGCCGTTGAGGATGAAGTGCTTACCGTCCTCGGTCGGCGTCGCCGTGGCGTGCATGTTGGCGGGATCGCTGCCAGCGTCGACTTCCGTGAGGGCGAAGGCAGAGATTGCGCCCTTGGCGAGCCGCGGGAAGAAACGGCGCTTCTGCTCCTCGGTCCCGAACAGCTTGAGCGGCTGTGGCAGCCCGATGGATTGATGCGCCGACAGCAGCGCCGTCAGCGAGCCGTCCTTAGACGTCACCATCGCCATCGCCTTCACGTAGCTCGTGTACGAGAGGCCGAGGCCACCGTACTCGCGCGGGATCTTGATGCCGAAGGCACCCATCTCGCGCAGCTCCTGGACATACTCCTCCGGAATCTCGCCCGTGCGGTCGATCATGTCGGAGTCGACGCGCTGGAGGAACGCCTTGAGCTTCTGGAGGAATGGCCTGGCGCGCGCCTCTTCCTCAGGATCCTCGGCGGGATGCGGATGGATCAGATCGAGCCGGAATCGACCGAGGAAGAGCTCGCGAACGAAGCTGGGACCGGACCATTCGCTTTCGCGGGCGGATTCGGCGACGTCGCGCGCTTCCTTCTCGCTGGCGAGGGCCGCTGACTTGTCAGCCATGGATGAACTCGCGGATAAGTGACTGTAAAACAAGCACTGCTCGCATAGTACACGTCTTAAGACGCCCCGTTCAATCGGGCGTATCAGCCGTTACACGGTTCTGGTTCCTCGATGAAATCGAGGAACCAGAGTGCATCCTCCAGGCCGTGCGCCCGCTCACAGCGTGCGATGACGCACGGCCACCGCGGTTCCACCGATCAGAGCGATGGCAGCGAACGAGAACCATTGAATTGCGTAGCTGAGATGCGGTCCCTCGTCCAATGCCGGAGGCGGGAGACGTGCTACACGCTCTCCCTGAGGCCTGGTCGTGTCCGGCGCGGTCGCGACGAGATAGAGCGGTGACACCGGGTACGGCAGGAGGCTCTGTACGGTCGCCAGATCGAGCTGGCGCGCGATTCGAGTCTCGCGCCGGAGAACTCCCCCTGGGTTCGATGCGACTCCAGGTGCGAGGAGCTCCGCGAAGCCGCTGTACGTCGTTGTCGCCTCTCTCCACTTGCCGGCGTCGACCGTTACGCCGTCGGGGGCGTAGATCCATCCCCGGTTCACGAGAACCGCGGTGTCACGCCCCGCGATATGCATAGGTGTAAACAACCACACTCCGGGCGAACCCTGATACGTGCGTGCCGCTATCAGGATTTCGTGTTCGAAGTCCGGTGTGCCGGTGACGACCGCCTTCCGGAGCATGCTCGTGCTGTCGGGGCGGAGCGTGGTGAGCGGGACTTGCGGTTGCGACAGACGGACAGCGACGACCGCGTTCCGTGCTCGACGCTGTGAGAGGCGGCTCAACTGCCAAAAGCCGAGCCGGATGAAGGCGGCCGCGAGTACGACCGCGAGTATGAGAAAGAGGATCAAGCGGCGCGGCATGTCGTCTAAAGTTAGTCGGCCGCGTTCCGGTCATCCTTCGCTTCGCTCACGACGACACTGAACAGTCGAACACACCGGTGAGCACCCGGCCGGCGCGCCGCACCTGCACCCAGACGCGATAACTGCCAGGCCGCGGAAAGACGTATGGGAAGGAGATCTCCGCGGAGAGCGGCATGAGGTGCGGCGTCATCGTGTCGTCTGGCAATCGCAGATGCCCTGTCGGGGTCGTATCGCCTCGGTCGCGGAGCGCGAAGGCCTCCTGCGCTGCCATCGACACTGTTCCGGCGGGATGCAGATGAACGAAGACGGAGCCGTCGATCCTGGCGATGACCGCGTGAGCGGCCATCCCGAGATATGTCTCCAGGGCGGCCGGGGCACCGCTGGGATCTCGGACGCGAAATCGAAACGTCGCATCCTCGCCGGCGCGGAGCCGCGTCGAATCGGCCAGCCATTCCATCGTCGATCCGTCCTCGAGCCGCGCCATCGTTGGCACGTCAGGCCGGCGAGTGACACCCTCGGAGACGCGCCAGGAATCATCCGGATCCGAGCGAGCGATCGCAGCCGCGGCGACGGAATCGTCGGTCGTTAGGCGCACTGTGCCGAGGATGGTTTGCGTCTGCCCCGTCTCGAAGGTGACGTCGCCGTACAAGCGGTAGCTGCCCGGCGGCAACGGCGGAAGCATCGTCGAGAAGGTCGACGAATCTACGAGCGAGGGGTGAAGATGCGCAAAGCTCGTCATCCGGGCGCTGTCGATGACGAAGAGATGCATCAGCTTTCCATGATCCGGGAGGAGCGGATCGAGCGCTGCCGCCAGATGCAACACCGGCTTCCCTGCCTCGCGAAGGACCGCCGCTTTCGCGACGAAAGGCCGGTACATTCGCTGCTGATACGACGCGTCGACTACCTGCCACCAGCGCGCGCCTCCAAAGAGGATGATGGTGATGACGGGGATAGCGATGACGCCGATGAGGCGAGCACGCTTTCGCCCGGCGGGCGGGATGCTGCGTCCCGGCTCGACGACACTCTCCCCCGCCGCGACGTACACGATCGTGATGAGGCCAGCGACGAGGAGAATGCCTAACGCGACGAGAATCACGGACAATCCAGCGCTCATGCCGAGCCGGCCCGTCGCGATCGACATTACCGGTACGGTCGCCGTGCCGCTCCCCTCGGCTCCGTCAACGGTGACGTAGACGCTGTACGCGCCGCGCGCCATCAACCACAGCTGCCCCGCGAACAGGCCACGTGCACCTTCCACCGGTTTCGCCACGTCGGCAGAAGGTGAGCCGCTGACTCCAGTGCGCCAGAACACCGGCCGGATGCGCACGGTGGTCGCCTTGCCGTGCAGAATGCGCACGTTCACGTCGGCAAGTCCGGGCACCACCCGCGGGACGCGCACGATCACCCGGATGTCGTATGGTCCCGCTTTGCCATCGAAGACAACATCTGGGCTGCCAACATGCGCCAACGACAGTGCCGGAGCGCTCGCGACAGCGAAGAGCGCGAGCGCGACACGCTTGGCCAGCCGCAGGATCATCGACGGACGCGCGTCATCCAGCGTCCCCACTTGAGACCGAGATAGCTGGAGATCGCCGCCATCGCCACCGCGATCGCGAGCTGCGGCGCGAGTGGGCGCGACCACGGTTCCCAGTCAGCGAAGTGGAAGGTGCGTTCCACCCACTGAGGGGACATGAAATAGACGTAGTTGTCGCCGTTGAAGAACCAGTTTCGCGAATGCGTCGTGATGAGGAAGCTCGCAAACGGCCATTCCACGGCGAAGAAGGCCGCGACGAAGACGACACCGAGCAGCGCGGCGAGCCAGAGATCCCGCAACCGTCCATCCCAGCGCCGCCTGACGAGGTCGAGCGCGAAAGCCGGGACGATCAAGAGCATCGGGAAGTCCATCGTCACCATATGCGTCACGCGTTGATAGATCGGACCGAGCTTTGGCTCGGCCGGAAAGATCTGCAGGATCCACATCAACGACAGCGTGACGGCGAGGTAGACCGCGGCAGCCTTGGTCGCCGGCCACCTGAGCGTGTTCGCGCGCGCCGTGGTGAGCAATACAAGCGGATAGTACGTCGCCGCGACGCGATAGAAGAGTCCCGAGTGCATGAGCTCCTTGTACGAGTACTCGGAGAGCATCACCCAGACGTTCATGATCCAGAAGGCAGCCGCGATGGTGAACAGCCATGCAAAGTGCTCGCGCTCGCGACCCGTGCTCTGGTTCTGTCGCGCGAGGGTGAGGAGGAGCGCGCCGAGCGTGATGGCAACGATGCCGAGCGCGAGGATCATGTGCGGCGGGCTGATGATCTTGACGTCGAGGCCGTAGGCGTTGTGCCACCAGTTGTCGAACGGCGCCGAGGCGAGCATCGCACCGCATCCCCAGACGCACACCCACGCGCCTAACGGCGCACGGAATCCCCAGAATCCGACCGATGCAGCGTTCTGCGCGTCCGATCCCGCGAACGTGTTGCGCAGTGCGACGTAGCCGGAGGTGAGACCCGCGATCAATCCACCCGCTTGGATGAGGAGGTGCGCCGGTGTCCAGAAGGTGTCGCGGCCGATGGTCATGTGCCACGAAATGTCCCAGTAGACACCGACCATCACGCACGCCGCCGCGAACACGACGGCACGCGCGTGCCACGCGTCCGTGACTACCGCGGAAACTTCTCGTGCGGGGGCCGAGTGTCGCGGCAGGTGATCGATCGCGATCGTCATGATGCGTCAGAACAACGTGAGCTGTTCACCGAGGCGGGCCGGATCGACAGGTGTCTGGCGGAGCAGCCGTTGCAGCTGACGCGCCGATTCCGGCGAATGGCCCGCGAAGTGATTGTTGACGTAGACGAACTCTGACCTTCCCTTCACGGCGAGCGGCCAGAGAACGCCGGACCAGAGCTCGAGCTCCTGCGCGCGATCGACCTGAATGCGCGAGTAGTCGACGATCGCGCGGTCGGGCCCCATCCAGCGTACGTAAACGAAATCCGCGGTCGGCTGGGCGGCAAGCTGCATCATCTGCTTACGTGGAATCCACCGCGCGTCCGTGAGCGCGAGTGCGACGCCATGTTCGGCGAGGAGTGCCAGGACGCCCTCGTGAATCCAGCCGCGCTGTCGAAACTCGATCGCGAACTGCATCTCGCGCGGCAGCGTCGGCAGAAATTGAGCGAGCGCGGGTAGCTCGTTGGGAGCGAAGTCCGGTCCGAGCTGAATGAGAATCGGCCCGAGCTTCTCTTCGAGCTCACGGGCACGATCGAAGAACTCTTTGGCAATGTCGCCGGCGTCGCGAAGACGACGTTCGTGCGTGATCTCCTGCGGCAGCTTGAGCGAGAAGGTGAAGCCGGGCGGCGTCCGGTCGGCCCATCCGCGCACTGTCTTGCTCGGCGGAATCGCGTAGAACGTCGAATCCACTTCGACCGTGTCGAATGCTCGCGAGTAGATCGACAGGAAGTCAGCGGGCCGCGTACCCACCGGATAGAATGGTCCGACCCAAGCCTCGTAGTTCCACCCTTGTGTGCCGATGCGAACGCGCGATTGTCCGCCTCCATCTCGATTCGCTCCGCCGCGTGTTCTCGCACTCGTGTCGACCATGCGACACAATCGGCAACTGCTCGCGATGTGTGTCAAGCCGGTCCCGAACTTGCGCCTCTCGATGCCGCAACGTTCTTCAGAGGGAGCGACGATGGACAAGCGAGACGAGCGCGTCGAGCGTGGCTCGACCGATGGACGTATCGAGCGCGCAAAGGAAGCAGCGCTCGGACCGCACACGGGCGAGCCGAGCCTGGGCGACGAAATTGGCGAGGCCACGGGTGGAATCGCCGGTGTCCTGCTCGGTGCCGGTATCGGCTCGTCAGCCGGACCAGTCGGCACTTTACTCGGCGGTATCGCGGGCGCGATTGGAGGATGGTGGACTGGCCGCGCCATCGCCGAAGCCGCGGAAAAGCTGAGCAGCGACGACGACGAAGTGTTCCGAACGCATTACGAGTCGTCGGAGACGCGCGTCGTGGACCGTGGCTTCGATGACGTGCGCGGCGCCTACTACCTGGGCCACATCGCGAGTCAGAATCCGAACTTCGCCGATCGCGACTTCAGCGAGGTCGAGCCCGAGCTTGCCCGCGGCTGGCGCAACTGCGACAACCCGCCATGCGCGTGGGAGGAAGCGCGCCCGTTCGTTGGCGAGGGCTACCGACGTGGCGCGCAACGGCGCCAGCGGACCGATCGCCGCACAGTGGAGCGGGTCGAAGAGCTCGAACGCCGCCTCGAGGAGCGTCGCGCCGAAGGCTTCGGCGAGGTGATGTAGATCGGAGCTGTCGGGACGCAATCTGGCGCCCATCACGAGCAGTCG
>DATEPP010000107.1:0-15275 GCA_035273165.1 Gemmatimonadaceae bacterium | reverse complement strand
TCACGTTAGGCACGAAGGAGCTGTCGGTCGTCCGCCAGAAGTCTCGCACGATGCGCGATATCGCGGCCATCGCGCACTGGCCCGCCACCGCCTCTCCGTTCGCCTATGGTGAGCGCTCCATCGAGCTCAATCGCGGCATGGTGACGGGAAACTTCTTCTCGGTGCTCGGCGCGAAGCCCGCCCTCGGTCACTTGTTCACGCCGGACGATGATGAGGTGCCGGGATCCAACAGCGTCGGGGCCCACCGAGCGCTGGTCCTCAGCTATCGCGCGTGGCGCGAAACCTTCGGCGGCGATTCGACGGTCATCGGCCGTCATCTGATCGAGCCGCTGGTTCGCACCGATTATGAGATCATTGGCGTGGCGCCGCCCGGCCTCGACTATCCCGCTGGGGTTGGCTACTGGATTCCTATGTGGCAAGGCTGGCAATCGACGGTCTCGGCGTTTGCGGTCGCGCGATTGGCGCCAGGAGCGACGGTCGCGGCGGCGGCCAGGGAGTATCTCGCTATCGAACGGCGCCTCCAACCAGATGCCAACTTTGGCGGCGTGCACGCCGCGACGCTCACCGAGACCATCCTCGGGAACGTCCGACCGGTGCTAGCCACTCTCACCGCAGCTGTGTCGCTCCTGCTGCTGATCGCGTGCATGAACGTCGGAAACCTCATGCTTCTGCGCGGCACGTCTCGCGCGAGAGAGATTGCGGTTCGCCGAGCGATTGGCGCCAGCTATGTCGACATCGTGCGACAGCTCCTCGTCGAGACGCTGGCAATTACCGCGACGGGAGGTGTCGTTGGGTGGGTGATCGCTACGGCGCTGCTTCATCTTCTCGTGGTGGCCGCTCCACGGAACCTGCCGCGCCTCGACGACCTGCAGCTGGCCGGAGCGCCGATTGCCGCGGCGATACTTGTCTCGCTACTCGCCGTCATGCTCTGCGGTCTCGCGCCAGCGCTGACGTCGGCCCGCGCGAACCTCGCCCTCCCACTTCGCCTCGATTCGCGCGCGGGAAATGAATCTCTTCCGCGGCGACGCCTTCGCGAGACGCTCGTGGCGTGTCAGATCGCGCTGGCGATGATCATGCTCGGCGGGGCCGGCCTGCTCGCGAGGAGTCTGTTGCGTCTCCAGAACCAGGACGTCGGATTCGTCAGCGACCATCTGTCGGTCTTCTGGTATTCGTGGAACGCGGTGCGCGACGACACCGAGACGAAAGTCGTTCGTCTCGGTGATCGGCTCGTTAGGCGCATCCAGACGGTACCTGGTGTCACGGCCGCGACGCAGATCGTCATCCCGCCGATGCTCGGCGAGGGTGTCTGGCAGACGCGGGTCCAGCGCGACGGCCAGACCGACGCCGAGGCCGAGAAGAATCCAAACATCGACATGGAATTTTGCGGACCGGATTATTTCAACGTCTTCGGCGTGCCGATCCTTCGCGGTCGCGCCTTCAACGAAGGTGATCAGCCCGGAGCGCCGCCCGTCACGATCGTGAGCGAGGATGTTGCGCGGAAGCTCTGGCCGGGAGAAGATCCGCTAGGAAAGAGGATCCGCATGTTGTTCGAGAAGGAGGCGCGCACGGTCGTCGGTATCGCGCACGCCACGCATCTGCGCACGTTGCTAGCGGCCTCTCCCACGATCTACGTCCCCGTGCTGCAAGGCACCTGGCAAGGATCGATCGCTATTCGGAGCGCCACACCGCTCCCGCGGCTGCTCCCGTCGCTCCGCGCGGCCGGAAAGGACGTGGATCCCGATCTCGAGCTGTGGAATCCGCGCACGATGGATGAAGTCCTGGCGGATCCCCTCGCGCAACCGCGGTTGGGCGCGCTACTGATGTCGAGCTTTGGTGTCGTCGCACTAGTGCTTTCAGCCATTGGGCTCTTCGGCGTCATGACTTCACTCGTGCGCTATCAGACGCGCGAATTCGGGATCCGCATGGCTCTTGGCGCGACGCCCGCTCGCATCCGCGCGGACGTCATGCGTCACGCCGCAATCGTCGTCGGAATCGGCGCCGGCGTCGGACTGATTGCGGCCTTGGTCGCATCCCGCTTCCTCACTTCTCTGCTCTTCCAGGTGAGTCCTGCGGATCCGTTCGCACTCGCGGGGGCGTGCGTCGCGCTGCTCGGCGTGGCCGCGGTCGCGGCCTATCTCCCAGCCCGGCACGCGACCTCAATCGACCCGGCGACGGCACTGCGGGTTGACTGACGCCCGCCTAACGAGGGATCATCAGCGGAGTACGGTAATCGGATCGACGCTGCTCGCGCGCTTCACAGGCACCAAGAGCGCGATCCCCGCGCACACCACAAGAACGAGGACGGCCGCGCCGATCGCGATCGGATCGAGCGCCGGCACACCAAAGAGCTGGGCTTGCAGCGCCCGCGAGACGGCGATCACACCGAACGTGCCGATGAGCAGGCCGACGAGCATCCACAACCCACCCTGACGCAGGACGAGCGCGGCGATCGCCCCGCGACTCGACCCGAGTGCGACCCGGACGCCGAACTCACGCTCGCGCGCCGCCGCCATCGTCGCGAACATCGCGTAAACGCCGACCGACGCCAGCAGCAGTGCCAGTGCACCGAATGACGTCATCAGCACCACTGGGAGACGGCGCGTCGCGAATCCATCGCCGATGATCGCCTGCATCGTTGTCACGCTGTACATCGGCATCGTTGGATCGACGGACGCGATCGCGCGGCGCACACTGCTCGTCAACGCCAGCGGGTCGCGCGCCGTGCGGATCACGAACGCATCGCCGAGCGCCTGCTGGCGAATCGGCATGTACATGATCGGCTCCGGCGCGAGCTTCGTCGCGTCGTTGCGCACGTTGCCAACGATACCGACGACCGTAATCCAGGGAAGATCCGGATTTGGCGGACCGATGTGGATGCGCGCGCCCAGCGCATTGCCCTTCGGCCAGTACCGATTCGCCATCGCTTCATTGATGATGATCACCGGTGGTGCGTTCGGTGCGTCGGCAGTCGTGAAGGCGCGACCCTGTTTGAGCGGAATGGACAATGCGTGGAAGAAATTGTCGGAGACGCGGGCCGTGAGAATGAACGGCACCGGTTGATTTGCCGCCCACGGCGCGTCCTGAATGAACAGCCCATTGCTGTTCCCGATCTTGGTCGGCAATTGCGAGACATTCGCCGCCTCGACGACGCCGGGAAGCGCATTGAACCGCTGCCGGAGCTCGTCGTACGCCTGGATGCGTGCTTCGGAGGTCGGATACTTGTTGTTCGGGAGCTGGACCCTGAAGGTGAGGATCTTCTCCGGATCGAAGCCGATCGGCGCCGTCGTCAGCGCCCAGAGACTGCGCGCCAGCAGCCCCGCCGCGGCGAGCAGCGTTATGCATAACGCGATCTGACCCGCGACGAGCAGGCCGCGCATCCGACGCGTGCGCGCGCTCTCGCTCGAGCCCCGCGTCTGTTCGCGCAATGTCCCCTGCGGATCGGCGCGACCCACGGAGAGCGCCGGCCCGACCCCGAACGCGAGCCCCGTCAGGAGGGCGAGCGCGAAGGTCACGAGCACCGCCGTCATGTCGAGGGAGAGACTCGCGTAAGCGGGTAGTGTCGTGAGGGCGAGTCCGCGTAGCGACCTCAAAGCCAGAATCGCCAATGTGAGCCCGGCCGCGCCGCCGGCGAGAGCGAGCATCATGCTTTCCGTCAGCAGCTGGCGTACGAGACGTCCGCGCCCCGCGCCAAGCGCGACGCGTACGGCGAACTCTTTGCGCCGCGAAATCGTTCGCGAAAGGAGCGCGCCAGCGAGGTTCGCGCACATGATGAGGAGCACCAGTGCCGCGCTCGCGAGCAAGATGAGCAGGGGCGATCGCGTATCACCGACCATGGCGTCGCGAAGCGGCATGGCGTCCAGCCCGATGCCAAGGTTGTCCTTGGGATAGAGACGTTCCAGCTCGGCGCCGATGCTCGCGAGCTCGCGTCGCGCCGATTCAACCGTGACGCCGGGCTTGAGCCGTCCAACGAAGCCGAAATTGTGCGATCCCCGGACGCCGATGGGATCGCGCATGAACAGATCGATGCCTAACGGGAGATAGAATTCGGCGTCCTCATCCGGTGGAACGAAGTCCCGTGGCAGAATGCCGACGACCGTCCGGCCGATGTTGTTCAGCCGAACCGTCTTGCCGATGATGCCGGGATCGCCGGCGAAGAGTCGCTGCCAGGCGCCGTTGGAGAGCATGACGACGGTGGTGGTGTCGTGCATCCCGTCCTCGTCGCGGAATCCCGCGCCACGTGCCGGCGCGACACCGAGCGTGCGGAAGAGCGAGGGCTCGACCCACATCCCCTGCACCACCTCGGTATTGTTTCCGTTGGAGTAGAGCACGTCACGCGGGCCCTGATACGCGCCAAAGCTCAAAAAGGAGTGCTGACGCTCGCGGATGTCGCTGATCGTTCCGGCGCTGAACGAGCCGCGCGTCACACCGCCGCTGCCGATCGGACACCAGAGGCGCATGAGGCGGCCGGCGTCGGCATAGGGCAGCGCGTCGAGGAGCACCGACTTCACGACGCCGAAGACGGCGGCGTTCGCGCCGATACCCAGCGCCAGCGTCACGATCGCGAGGAGCGAGAAGAGCGGCGCCTTGAGGGCGGAGCGCACGGCAAAGCGCACGTCCTGCCGCAGATCGTCGAACCAATCGCGGCGCGCCTCGGCTTTTCGGTCTTCGGTGAGCAGTTGCTCACATTCTTCCCGGACGCCTTCGACATCGCCGAAGCGTTCGTGGGCTTTGCGGCGCGCCGCTTCGGGACTCATTCCACTGGCGACGTAGGAGCGGATGCGCTCCTCGAGGTGAAACGCGAGCTCGTCGTTGACCTCACGCTTCGGCTTCGGCGTGACGAATGGCGCGTGGCGGCCCCGGTCATCGCGATGCGACGGATCGTTATTGCTCATGATGATGTCCTCACTTCGCCCAGCTCGGGGCCACCTTCGAGGTTACCGCCTGGCTGACGGCGGCAGCAAGGCGCTGCCAACCGGTGAACTGCTCCTGGAACTGTCGGCGGCCGTCGGCGGTGAGATGGTAGTACTTGGCGCGGCGATTGTTCTCGGAGATTCCCCAGCGCGCCTTGATCCACCCTTTGCGCGACATGCGGTAGAGCGCGGGATAGAGTGACCCCTCCTCGACGCGGAGGACGTCGTCGGTGGCGGACTCGATCCAGCTGGCGATGCCGTAGCCGTGCATCGGGCCCCAGGAAAGTGTCTTGAGGACGAGGAGCTCGACCGTGCCCTGTAGAAGGCCGGAGTCTTTGGCGAACATGGCGTGGGAGCGTGGGTGAGACGTGCACTGAGACAGCGCGAAGGCGGAGAAGGTTTCCTCTGCGCGTCTAGGGGAAGGTAGCACACGCTCCCTTAGATGCGCCAGGGGAGGAACGAGCGGCCGGCCCGAACCCGGCCCAGCCCGCTGTCAGCGTGCCCGAGTCGCCCGCTTCGCGGGCTTCTTCGTACTCTTCGTGGCGTTGAGGGCGACCGCGGCCTGCACGAGCTGCTTGAACGAACGCTCATCGAGCGTCTCGCCCTCGTGGATGTCGATCGCGCGCCGGACGTTGCCGTCGAGGCTGGAGTTGAACAGGCGCGCCGGATCCTTCAACGACGCGCCCTTCGCGAAGGTCAGCTTGACCACGGTCTTGTACGTCTCGCCCGTGCAGATAATGCCGTCGTGAGACCAGACGGGCGTTCCCATCCACTTCCATTCTTCGACGACGCCAGGGTCCGCGTCCTTGATGGCAGCGCGGACCCGGGCGAGCATCTCGCCGCGCCAGTCTCCCAGCTCGCGGATCCTCTCGTCGATGAGCGTAGAGGCCGACGTTTCGCCTTCTACGCGCGAGCCTTCCTTCGGAGTGCGAGGCATGCGAAATCTCTCGGCTGAGCGTTAGACCTTCGACGCAAGATACGCGTCGAGCAGCGCGTAGCTGCCCTCGAGACCCATCTTCGCGTACGGCAGCCCCTGGTCGCGCGTCTCCTTGCTGGCGAAGAGCATCGAGACCGTCACGGTCGTTCGGCCGTTCTCTTCGGTGAACGTCGTCGTGTTTGTCTGCTCCTCACCGCTTGGACTCTTCGTTACCTGAACCATGCGCTTCGGGGGATCGACCTCGCGAAACGTTCCCGTCGCGCCGAACTCGCGGCCGTGCGGGTTTCGCCAGACGTAGTGCCACGTCCCGCCGGGACGCAGATCGATCTCGCACACGGGCATCGTGAAGCCAGCCGGTCCCGTGTGCCAGTTCGGAAGGTGTCGAGGATCGGTAAATGCTGCCCAGACGAGCGATCGCGGTGCATCGAAGGTGCGCGCGACGACGAGCTCGCGGTCGTTAGGCGTCGTGTAGTCCGTCTGGTGCCGCGTAGCGTTCCCCGCCTGCGCGGGCGCTGCGGTCTCACTTCGAGTCGTCATGCTGCTCCTCCGACATGAGATGGGTGAGGTACGCGTCGAGACGCTGGTAGCTCGCGTCCCAGAACTGGCGATAGTCGAGGGTCCACTCCGCGACCTGCTTGAGCGGCGCTGCCTGGAGCCGGCAGGGCCTCCATTGCGCATCGCGTCCCCGGGCGACGAGACCCGCGCGCTCGAGGACTCGCAGATGCTTCGAGATCGCGGGCCCGCTCATGGCAAATGGCTTGGCGAGCTCGCCGACCGTGCACTCGCCAGTCGCGAGCCGAGCGAGAATGGCTCGGCGCGTCGGATCAGCGAGGGCGGCGAAGGTCTGGGAGAGTGGGTCGGGCGACATATCTAACCATGAGGTTAATTAACCTATCGGTTAGATACACTGTTTTCGCGCAGCCGTCAAGGGCTCGATGGGACGATCCTTTGAGGTCTCGCTTCTCGGCAAAATGACGATCAGTTCGTACGCTGGATCTCGGCGACGGCGGCCTGACCAGTCTCGAGCAGCGGGTGCAGAGGCTGCCGCTCGTTCTGGAGTATGACGTTCATGTCCGCGTAGGTCGCGTACGTCCCGGTTCGCGTGAGGATGTAGAACCGCGTCTTCCCATTGCCGGGCGGATCGAAGTCCGCCGTCGTCTGGAAATGGTGCGCGGCATTCGCCGCCGCGGCCGCGGCGCGGAATTGATCGGCGGCTTCCCGGACCGACGGACTGTCCGACGTCAGGAGCTTGGCGCGCGTGGTGTAGAGCGTGGTCTTGCCGTCCGTGAACGCGACGAGCGTGGAGATGACGCCGCCGCCGATATTCGAGTCCATGACGACAGCAACGACGCCATCCGAATCCGCGACGGTGTTGCTGTCGACGAACGTGCGCTGAAGTATCGCCTGACGCCCGAACACTGCCTTCGGGCGGGTGCTGGTCCAACGCACGAACCGCGGTGCGACGATGAAGATCGCGACCAACGCGATGGCAGTCATAACGAGCAGCTTGCGCACAGGGGACCCCTGGTGACGGTGCGGAGACTCAGACGCTCTCCGATTCAAACGAGTACGCCTGCTCGCTCGTCACTCTCCGCACAATAGAACGTCGGCGGAATCTCGATCCGGGCAATGAGAAGGCCGCAGATCGGGACGCCGCGCGCCGCTCCGTCAAGCCACTGCTGCAGCCTCGCTGATTTGCTCGTCGTCGGTGGCGATGGCTTCGATGAGTACGCGACCCACGTACCCTGCCGGGCGTGGCACCCCCAGCGCCCAGGCTGCCGTGGCCGGAACGTCGAGGAGGTGCGCCTCCTCGAGCGTCGTGTGCTTGACCGAGCCTCCGCCGAGTATGAGCGGGATCGTCCAGTTGAGCGGGTGCTCCTCACAATGATCGTTCACCGTCACGCCGCCGCCGCCATGATCGGCGAGCGCGATGACGAGCGTGTGAGGATCGCTGTTGCACGACGTCAGCTTCGTCAGCAGTCCGAAAGCGGAATCCAGGCGACGACAGGCCTCGCCATATTCCGCTGTCATCCAGCCGTGCGCTTCTCCGGCCTGATCGGCGTCGGCCCAGTGGAGCACGACGAGACCGCGATCCTGGCTGCGCAGATTCTTGCTCGCCGCCATCGTGACTTCTTCGGCGGTTGCGCCGGCGAAACGAGCCTCGGCGAAGCCAAGCCCCTTCGCAATCAGACGTGCCGTCCCGCGATAGAGGACCGGCAGCGCCCTCATGAATACCGAGGTGTGATAGTCGGCGCGCGAAAGCAGCGCGGGCAGCGGCTCGAGTCGCGTTCTCGGTCTCGGGACGTGCGCACTGTCTCTCAGGATACCGTGCGTCTCCGGAGGTAAGCCGCTGAGGAGCGACGTTATCGCCGGCCATGTGCAGCTTGGCGAGACTGTGCGCGCCGACAGGCTCGACGCACCACTCAGCGCCATTGCGCGGATGTTCGACAGGTCGAACGCGTCGATCGCGTCAGGGCGCAGACCGTCGAGAACGACGATGATCACACGGCGAATCGCCGTAGGCGTGGGCATTTTTCTTCTCCGGTCGGTGAGAAGAACAAGAAGGGTGCCAAATCATTGGCCTGCGAACGACAGTCGTCGCGAAGCCGAATAAGCTCGGCTCGAGCGCACAGCGATAACGTGTCTTCGTTCGGGCGGGGATGACGACGAACGCGAGCTATGCGTATTTTCGCATTCGCGACGAGTCATTCGCGGAGCGCGTCCTCCTCCTCTCGAAACGTACGATGCCCCTCAATCGCAAGCTTCGCTTTGGCATGGTCGGTGGCGGGCCTGGTGCGTTCATTGGCGCCGTGCACCGGCGTGCCGCAACGATGGACGGACTGGCGACTCTCGTTGCGGGTTCCTTTTCGTCCGATCGAGCGAAATCACGCGCACAGGGCGAGGAGCTGCATCTCGACGCGGAGCGCGTGTACGACAGCTATCAGGCGATGGCCGAGCGCGAGGCCAGCCTTTCTCCCGACGAGCGAATCGATTTCGTCTCCATCGTCACGCCCAATCATCTCCACTTCCCAATCGCCCGTGCGTTCATCGAACGCGGGATCCACGTCATCTGCGACAAGCCGATGACAACGACGCTCGCCGACGCTGAAGCGCTCTCCCGGCTCGTGCAGCAGCACGACGTCGTGTTCGCGTTGACGCACAATTACAGCGGTTATCCGCTCGTGAAGCAGGCCCGCGCGATGGTGCGTCGGGGCGAGTTGGGACAGATCCGGAAGATCGTCGTGGAGTACTCGCATGGTTGGCTGTCGACGCGGATCGAGGCGACAGGACAGAAACAGGCCGACTGGCGCACCGATCCAGCGCGCGCGGGCGCCGGCGCCCTCGGCGACATCGGGTCGCACGCCGAGCATCTGGCACGCTACGTCACGGGTCTCGAGATCGAGCAGCTCTGCGCGGATGTGAGCACCTTCGTCGAAGGGCGACGCATCGACGACGACGCGAATATCCTCGTCAGGTACCGCGGCGGCGCCAAGGGTGTGCTCTTCTGCTCGCAAATCTCGGTCGGTGAGGAGAATCGTCTGAGCCTCCGCGTGTATGGCACCGACGCGTCGCTCGAGTGGCATCAGCAGGAGCCGAACGCGCTGATCGTGCGGAGGGCTGACGGTCCGATGCAGGTCTACAAGCCTGGCCATCCATTTCTCGACGAAGCCGCGACGCACGCCACACGACTTCCTTCGGGTCATCCGGAGGCGTTCTTCGAGGCCTTCGCCAACGTGTACGCGAATGCGATGCGTACCATCGCCGCCCGTCTTGCCGGCGAGACAGCCGACCCACTGGACCTGGACTTTCCGACAGTCCAGGATGGTGTCGCTGGTGTGCGTTTCATTCTCGGTGCCGTCGCCAGCGGCGAGCGCGCCGATTGGTTCGACTTCGCGCAAGGAAGCTGAAAAGATGACGCGACCTGTTACGCTGTTCACGGGGCAGTGGGCGGACATGCCGCTCGAGACTCTGGCGAAGAAAGCCAAGAGCTGGGGCTACGACGGTCTGGAGCTGGCCTGCTGGGGCGACCACTTCGACGTCGCGCGCGCGTTAGGCGAAAGCGGCTACTGCGACGAGCGGCGCGAGCTCCTCGCGCGACACGGGCTGAAAGTGTTCGCAATCGCTAATCATCTCGTCGGCCAGGCGGTCTGCGACCGCATTGACGAGCGCCATCGCAGCATCGTGCCGCCGCGTGTCTGGGGCGACGGGAGTCCCGAAGGCGTGCAGCAGCGCGCGGCCGAGGAGATGAAGAACACGGCGCGCGCCGCCGCGCGGCTCGGCGTGTCCGTCGTCAACGGCTTCACCGGTTCGTCGATCTGGCATCTGGTGTACAGCTTTCCACCCGTCTCACCGGAGATGATCGACGCCGGCTATCGCGATTTCGCCAAGCGCTGGAAGCCCATTCTGGACGTCTTTCGCGAGGCCGGCGTGCGCTTCGCGCTCGAAGTACATCCAACCGAGATCGCGTTCGACATCGCGTCCGCCGAGCGCACCCTTGTCGCCGTGGAGGAGCATCCATCGTTCGGCTTCAACTACGATCCGAGCCACTTCGGGTATCAGGGCGTGGATTATCCGGGCTTCATCGAGCGCTTCGGCGATCGCATCTTCCACGCGCACATGAAGGACGTGTGGTGGTCGGCGACGCCCCGCCGGTCAGGCGTGTTCGGCGGTCATCTTCCCTTCGGCCACCGAGACCGCGGCTGGGAGTTCCGCTCGATCGGACGCGGCCGGATCGACTTCGAGGAAGTGATTCGCGCGCTCAACCGCGTCGGTTATCAGGGCCCGCTCTCCGTCGAGTGGGAGGATGCGGGGATGGACCGTGAGTTTGGGGCGCGCGAAGCGTGCGCGCGGATCAAGGCGTTCGACTTCGCGGCGTCGGACGTCGCGTTCGACGCGGCGTTCGCGCGCGAATAGCGAGACGCCGGCGAAGATAACCCGAGCTAGATCGGCGAGTGGCGCGCCCGTTAGAGCCGATCGGGGCGGGCCGCGACGAACGCACGCTGGAAGCGCGCGTAGGCGACGTTGTATGCGCGATGAGTATCGGAATCCGGACGGAGCACCGCGCCGCGCGTGAGCGTCGCTTGCGTCGCTGTCGTCAGATCGGAATACGCCCCGGCACCCACGGCCCCGAGCAGCGCCGCGCCGTAGGCGGGACCCTCTTCGCGATTCACCGTCGCGACTGGCAACCCATACACGTCTGCCTGCAGTTGCCGCAGAAACGGGCTGCGAGCGCCGCCGCCGGTGAGGAGCAACTCCGCGGGACCGAGGCCTAACGACTGGAGGAGCGAAAGTGAATCGCGCAGGGCGAAGCAGATTCCTTCGAGCACCGCGCGCGTGAGATGCGCGCGCGTGTGTGCCAGAGTCAGGCCGAGGAACGCCCCGCGCGCGGACGCGTCTCGATGCGGAGTGCGCTCACCCTGCAGGTACGGGAGGAACGTGACGCCTTCCGCCCCAGCCGGAATCGTCTCCGCCTCGGCATCCAGCAGCATGTCCGAGTTGGGGGCACCGGCCAGATCGCGCGCGAGCTGATCGCGGTACCACGAGAATGCTCCCCCAGCCGAGAGCACCACGCCCATCACATACCAGAGGTTTGGCGACACATGACAGAAGGTGTGCGCACGCAACCCCGGTTCGACGATCGGCGTGTCGGTTGGGGCGAGCAGAGTGCCGGAGGTCCCCCAGCTCGCGACGGCGTCGCCCTGCCTAACGACCCCGACACCGGCAGCGCCGCAGGCATTGTCTGCGCCGCCGCCGACCACCGGGGTTCCAACGGCGAGTCCAGTTGCCTTCTCCCCTGCACCGTGCACGCGGCCAAGCACCTCAGCTGAGCCGCCGACATCCGGCAGCAGCGTGCGTGGAATGTCCACCGCGGCGAGGAGGTCATCGCTCCACCTCATGCGCACGGGATCGAACATGAGGCTGCCCGACGCGTCGGAAGGCTCCGTTGCGAGGACGCCAGTGAGCCGATAGCGAATGAAGTCCTTGGCCAGAAGCACAGTGGCCAATCGCGCATAGGCCTCCGGTTCACACTCGCGGAGCCAGAGAATCTTCGGAAGCGTGAACCCTTCGAGGGCAGGATTGGAGACCATCGCCTGCAGCTTGCCCTCCCCACCAGCACGTCGCGTGATCTCGGCGCACTGCGAGGTCGTACGGCCGTCGCACCAGAGCAGTGCCGGCCGGATGACGCGGCCCTCGCGATCGAGGAAGACAGACGAGTGCATCTGACCCGAGATGCCGACGGCGAGCACTCGCTCGTTAGGCGCGCCGCGTCGCGCCGTCGTGATCGCGGCGACGCTGGCCGCCCACCAATCCTCCGGATCCTGCTCCGCCCACCCTGGCCGCGGCGTGCTCATGGCGAGCGACGAGGTTGCGGACGCCACGACCTCACCGGACGGGCGCACGAGAATCGCCCTGACTCCGCTCGTCCCGACGTCGAGGCCGAGAAAAGCGCCCTCCGTCACGTCACCGCACTCCGAGCAGGATCTCCATCGTGAGCTGGTCGAGGCGCTCGTAGGAGTAGCCCGTCTGTCGCATCGCCGTCAGGTCGAAACTTCGTGTCGCGAGGGAGTGCGCATGCTCCGCCGAATAGCGGAGGGACTCGCCCGTCCCGCTCGCGCCATCGCCCCGCGAACGGGTGTCGTTGAGTAGTTGCTGAACCTCGGTATCGGCGCGCCAGCGCTCGGCCTTGGCCTTGAGAATCAGGTACGTCCGCATGCAGCCGGCAGCGAAGTCCCAGACGCCATCGGCGTCTTCGGTGCGGTATGCGTGCGCGTCGAAGTGGCGCATCCCGTTCCATTCGGCATCCTCGAGCAGCTTCACGAGGAAGAATGCCTGCTTCGGATCCACGGCCCCGAAGCGGAAGTCCTGGTCGTAGCGACCCGGCTTCTGATCGTTGAGATCGATGTGGAAGAGCTTCCCCGCGTCGAGCACCTGCGCGACACCGTGGGTGAAGTCGAGGCCCGCCATGGTATCGTGCGCGACCTCCGGATTGAGTCCCACCATCTCCGGGTGGTCGAGCGTCTCCACGAACGCCAGCGCGTGGCCGATGGTGGCGAGATAGATGTCGCCGCGCGGCTCGTTAGGCTTGGGCTCGAGAGCGAACCGATAGCCGTATCCCTGCGCGATCGAGTACTCACAGAGAAAGTTGAGCGCATCACGAAACCAGCGGAGCGCATCGCGCGGATCCTTCGCGGCGTTGGTCTCGGTCCCCTCGCGCCCTCCCCAGAAGACATAAACCTCGGCTCCCAGCTCGTGGCCGAGGTCCATCGAGCGCATCGTCTTCTGCAGCGCGTACTGCCTGACGCGCGCGTCATTACTGGTGAAGGCGCCGTCGCGAAAGGCGGGATCACTGAACAGGTTCGTGGTCGCCATGGGCACCTTCAACCCGCTCTGCGCCAACGCCTGCCTGAACTCTCGCACGATGCGGTCGCGCTCATTCTTCGTGGCGTCCCGAGGCACCAGATCTTCGTCGTGGAGATTGACGCCATACGCGCCAAGCTCGGCGAGTTGCTCGACGATGGTTACGGGCGAAAGCGGAGGACGAACAGGCTCACCAAATGGATCGCGCCCGACGTTCCCGACGGTCCAGAGACCGAAGGTGAAATGATGTTCCGGGCGAGGAGTATAAGAATCCCGCTTCGTTGTCCGGTTCATGTCTACGTCTCTGAGCTATTTCACCGTGTTTTCAACCGACAGAGACATAGCCTCAGAGAGATCGGAGAGCTAGAACTGATTTGACGGCGCAAGGTCCCGAACGGCGCTGAGTCCCAAAGGGCGCACGTCCCAAACGGCGCGAAGTTCCAAACGGCGCGGAGTCCCAGACGTCGTCAGACGTCGTTTGGAACATCGCGCCGTTTGGAACTCAGCGCCGTTTGGAACTCAGCGCCGTTAGGAACTCAGCGCAGTTTGGGATTTCGCGCCCTTAGCCTCACCAATTCCGACTAATTGTCCTTCGTCCTCATCCCACAAGGCCAGTCGGAACAAACGCAGGCTATGCGCGAGCGTGACGATCGTCACGCGATGGAAGAGCGCGTTCTCGTCGTGACAGCGCTGCAAATTGTAGTTCGGGATGCGCGGGCCGAGGTGGTGGACATGATGCAGTCCGATGTTGCCCGTGAACCATCGGAGCACGGCGGGAAGTCGGAAGTAGGAGCTCCCCGCGATGGCCGCATCGACGTAGCTCCAGTTCTCGTGCTGCTCCCAGTACGTGCCCTCGAACTGGTGCTGGACGTAGAAGAGAAGGATTCCCCCGACGAGCGCGACATAGTAGGCCGGCAGATAGATCAGGAGCACCGCGCGCACCCCCACGAGGAGCGCCAATGCGCCGCCGACCGCGAGGATGGCCGCGTTCGTCCCCCAGACACTCACGACTTGGCGGCGGCCTGCTGTGGCGCCGCGACCCGGGACGCGCTGCTGGATGAAGAAGAGAATCGGCCCCAGTCCGAGGAAGACGAGCGGATGGCGCGTGAGCCGGTAGCGAAGTCGTCCCCATCGGCTGCGGCTCAGGTATTCGCGTACCGTGAGCGTGTGCACGTCGCCATGCCCTCGTCGATCGAGATCGCCGGCGGAAGCGTGATGCAGCGCGTGTTCATGTCGCCACTGCGCAAACGGTGTCAGGGTCAGCAAACCCGTCACAGCACCGACGAAGTGATTGACCCGGCGCGAGCCGAGGAAGGAGCCGTGCGCGCAATCGTGCATGAGGATGAACGTGCGCACGAGCAGGCCGGCGGTCGGGATCGCGAGGAGGAGCGTCCACCAGATGGACACCGCGAGCAACCAATACATGATCACGAAGCTCAGGATGAGCGGTGTGAGCGTCGTCGCGAGCTGCCAGAGCGCGCGCGTCGTGTCGGGTTGCTGGTAGCGCGCGACGATCTCGCGCCAGCTACGGTTGTCGGAACGTACGGCGCCATGCACGGCCATGAGGTCGCTCCCGGGCGTCGCCAGAAGCGCCATGGTTGTTCGCGCGCAATCGTCGCGCCCGCGCTGGTGAGGAGACCGCGGAGATATGCAATGTGCGATACCACACACAGCATCGCCAATGAGCTCGCTCGAGCACTCGATCGCGACGCCGGGCGTGGGAGTGGCTGTTTTGCCCGAGCCGAAGGGTAATCGTGCGTTGACCATGTGGTCAATATCTGCTAGGTTGCAAGGCTGACCATTTGGTCAATACGCACTCGGTCGTACCCCTCTCTCCGTTCAACGAGGCAATTCGTATGAGCACGAAATCCGCGGCATCGGTGACCGTCAGTCCCCTCGCGGACCGCGTTGTCGTGCGAGCGCTGGACGAGGCCGAGCAGATGCGCGGCGGGCTCTATATCCCGGATACGGCCAAGGAGAAGCCGCAGCAGGGCGAGATCATCGCCGTCGGCCCGGGCCGTTTTGAGAAGGACAAGCGCGTGCCGATGGACGTCAAGGTCGGCGACAAG
>DATEPP010000106.1:0-8007 GCA_035273165.1 Gemmatimonadaceae bacterium | reverse complement strand
CGCCACCGCCTGGTCCACCACCGCCGCGCGGACGCTCGGGCCGCTGTTCCGCCCCTGCATCTCCGCCAGCGCTATGTGTCTCTGACATTTTATTAGAACTCCAGCCCGCCTTCGCGGGCACCGTCGGCCAGCGCCTTCACGCGGCCATGATAGCGATATCCAGCACGATCGAACACGACGCGTGAGATGCCAGCTTCCTTCGCCCGCGCCGCGATTCGCTTGCCGACCTCGGTCGACTTCACCGTCTTCTTTCCTTCGATGTCGTGGCTCGACACCGTCATCAGCGTCCGGCTCGCCGTATCGTCCACGAGCTGCGCGTAGATGTGCTTCAGCGAGCGCCGGATGACCAGACGTGGCCTCTCGGCGGTGCCGCTGACCTTTTTCCGAACCCGAAGATGGCGACGATACCGCCGCTCCTCGTTCGTTTTTGGTGGACGCATCACCGGCATTACTTACCTCCCGCCTTGCCCGCCTTCCGGCGGATCTGTTCACCCGCGTACTTGATTCCCTTGCCCTTGTACGGCTCGGGTGGGCGGAGGCTGCGGAGCTCCGCGGCAACCTGCCCGACGATCTCCTTGTCCGCGCCATCGATGAAGATCTGCGTCGGCTGCGGCGCGGTGAGCTTGATGCCGGCCGGCGCCTTGTACTGCACCGGATGCGAGAAGCCTAACGCGAGCTGCAGCCCGAACGGCCGCACTTCCGCCTTGTAGCCGACCCCAGAGATCTCGAGCTGCTTCTGATAGCCCTTCGTGACGCCCTCGACCATGTTGGCGATGAGCGTTCTCGTCAGGCCATGCAGCGCCTTGTGATTCGACTCGTCCGAGGGACGCGTCACCCTGATCGTGTCGCTCTCGACCGCGACCGAGATATCGCCCGCGATCTTGCGAGACAGCTCACCCTTCGGGCCCTTCACACGGATCGTGTGGTCCTCGATGGCGACGGTCACCCCCTTCGGGATGGCGATCGGCAGCTTTCCAATTCGTGACATGGCTCCTCCCTTACCAGACGACGGCGACCAACTCGCCGCCGGTTCGCGCCTGACGTGCCTCGCGGTCCGACATCATCCCCCGCGACGTGCTGAGGATGGCCAGGCCAAGGCCATTGCGGACGCGCGGAATCTCGTTCACACCGACATAACGCCGCAGCCCTGGCGACGACACGCGCTCCAGCGACCGGATCACCGACTGGCCGGTGCCCGCGTACTTCAGTCGCACGCGCAGCAGCCGCTTGCCGTCGTCCGTGTCCACCATCTGATAGTCCTGAATGAAGTTGTTCTCCTTCAGGATCCGCGCGATCTCGGTCTTCACTCGCGATGTCGGGATGTCCACCCGGCGATGCCGCGACGCGCACGCGTTGCGGATTCGGGTCAACATATCGGCAATCGGATCGGTCATGCTCATGGGGTTTCCTCGTTCCTCTCGTATCCGTAGACGTGGAGGAGGGGTTAGGTGCTAGGTGTTAGGTGTTAGCTGCTAGGTGTTAGGGCTTTTCGACTAGCACCTAACACCTAGCACCTAGCACCTCTACCAGGATGCCTTGCGCACTCCCGGAATCATCCCGGACAGTGCCAGTTCGCGGAAGCAGATTCGGCACACACCGAAGCGTCGCAGGTACGCGCGTCCTCGGCCGCAGCGGTTGCAGCGGTTGTGCGCCTGCACCTTGAACTTCGGTTTGCGCTTTGTCTTCTCGATCCAGGACTTCTTTGCCATCGATGGTTACCAGGAGAAAAGTGCTTGCGTTTGGCCGCCCTAGTTAGGCGAGCCGGCCGCCCTTCTTGTCGTCGCCACGGAACGGCATCCCCAGCTCCTTCAGCAGCGCCAGCGCCATGTCGTCGCGCTCCGCGCTCGTGACGAAGGTGATGTCCATCCCGTGGATCTGCTCGATGTCATCGTAGTTGATCTCGGGGAAGATCATCTGCTCTTTCACGCCGAGCGAGTAGTTACCGCGGCCATCGAAGGAGCGCGTACCGAGTCCACGGAAATCGCGGATCCGCGGCACCGCCACCGAGATGAACCGATCGAGAAACTCCCACATGCGCGCGCCACGCAGCGTCACCGCGGCGCCGATCTCCTGACCCTGCCGGAGACCAAAGTTGGCGATCGACTTCTTCGCCTTCTTCCGCACCGGCTGCTGGCCCGTGATCGTGGCAAGTTCCTCGACGACCTTATCGAGCACCTTCGGCTGCTTGATCGCCTCACCGACGCCCACGTTCACGACGATCTTCTCGAGCGTCGGAACCTGGTGCGGGTTCGTGAGGCCGAACTGCTGCATCAGCTTCGGGCGAATCTGCTCCTGGTATACACCGCGGAGCCGCGGCGGCGGCGCCGGAATGTGCGCGCCGGCGTGCGGGCCGCGCGCATGCGCCTCGCCCCCGCCTCCCTTTCGCTGCTTCTTTTCGCCACCACCGCCGCCCCCGCCTTGCTGCTTCGGGGCGCCCTTGGCCGGCGTTCCGCCCTTCTTGTTGTCCTTTGTTGCCATGGAATCTATTCCTCAGTTCGCGTCACGCGTCACGCGCCACGCCTAACGAGCTGGTTTCGGAATCGCCTCGCCGCTCTTGACGCTGATGCGCTCCTTCGTGCCATCGTCGTCGAGACGCATCCGCGTCCGCGTCGGCTCGCCGCTCTTCGGATCGATCAGCATCACATTGGAGACGTGAATGGGCGCCTCCATCTCGATGATGCCGCTCTGCTCCTCGGCCGAGCGCGCCTTGCGATGCTTCTTCACGATGTTCACACCCTTCACCACGATGCGTCCCTTCTTCCGATAGACGCGAATCACTTCGCCGCGCTTGCCCTTGTCGTCGCCGCGAACGACCTGGACCTGGTCGCCGCGCACGACCGGCATCGCCACGCGCGCCTTATTGTCCGCGTGACGCTTCCGGTTGACGGCGCGCGGACGGTCCGTCCGGCGAAACTTGAGAATTCGCATATCAGATGACCTCCGGCGCCAGCGACACGATCTTCATGTACTTCCGGTCGCGCAGCTCGCGCGCGACGGGTCCGAAGATACGCGTTGCCCGCGGCTCGCCCTGCTCGTTGATGATCACGACCGCGTTCTCGTCGAAGCGGATGTAGCTGCCGTCCTTGCGGCGCGTTTCCTTCGCCGTCCGCACGACGACCGCTCGCGCGACGTCGGACTTCTTCACCGTGCCATTGGGGAGCGCGTCCTTCACGGCGACGATCACCACGTCGCCAAGTCCGGCATAGCGCCGGCGCGTTCCACCGAGGACGCGGATCACCAGGGCGCGCTTCGCCCCCGAGTTGTCCGCGACCTTCACCATCGACTCTTGCTGGATCATGGTCCCCTCTCCCTTGCCTTAGCGCGCGCGCTGGACGATCTCGACCACGCGCCACCGCTTGTCCTTCGACAGCGGGCGGGTCTCCACGATGCGCACGGTGTCCCCGCTCTTCGCGGAGTTTTCTTCGTCGTGCGCTTTCACGCGCTTCGTGCGCGTGACCATCTTGTTGTAGACGGGATGCGGATAGCGACGCTCGATCGCCACCACCACCGTCTTCTGCATCTTGTCGCTCACGACCAGGCCGAGACGTGTCTTCCGCGTCCCACGCACCTTCGCCGATTCACCGGCGGTCGTCGAATTCGATCTTGTCAGGTCTGCCATGCTCGTCCCCGGTTAGCGCGCTTTCGTCTTTGTCGCGCCCTTCTTCCCCGGGCGACGCGCCGTGCTCTTCTTGGCCTTCCCTTTCTTCGCCGCCGGCGCGCTCGGGCGCGCCGCGCGAACGATGCCCTTCGCCTGCTCCGTCGCGATCGTCTTCAGCCGCGCGATGTCCTTGCGGATCGTGCGCAGCCGCAACGGCTCCTCGAGCGGCTCGGTCGCGCTCCGGAACTTGAGGCGAAAGCGCTCCTCTTCCAGATCACGAACGCGCGCGGCGATGTCCTCCGCTCCCATCTCTCGAATCTCGTCAGCTCGCATCCGTGTGCGCCTCCTCGCGCGCGACGAACTTCGTGCGTACTGGCATCTTCGCCGACGCGAGCGCCATCGCCTTCTCGGCGATATCGCGCGTGACACCTTCCAGTTCGAACAGCACTCGGCCCGGCTTCACCACCGCCACCCAGCCTTCCGGCGAGCCCTTGCCCTTACCCATGCGGGTCTCGGCGGGCTTCTTCGTGATCGGCTTGTCGGGGAAGATCCGGATCCAGACCTTGCCGCCGCGCTTGATGTGCCTCGTTAGGGCAACACGCGCCGCCTCGATCTGCCGGTTGGAGATCCATCCCGGCTCGAGCGCCTGCAAACCAAAGGAGCCGAACGCCACCGTGCTGCCACGCTTCGCGTGCCCCTTCGTCCTGCCCTTGAACATCTTGCGGAACTTGACCCGCTTCGGACTCAGCATCGCTCTTCCTCTTACATGCCTGACGAGTAAGTCGTACCGCGACGATCCTCGACCTTCTCACCCTTGAAGATCCAGACCTTCACGCCAATCGTGCCGTACGTGGTCTTCGCCGTCGACGTCGCGTAATCGATGTCCGCGCGCAGCGTGTGCAGCGGCACACGGCCTTCGTGGTAGCCCTCGACGCGCGCGATCTCGGCGCCGCCGAGACGGCCGCCGCACTTGATCTTGATTCCCTGCGCGCCCATGCGCATCGCGCTCTGCACCGCGCGCTTCATCGCGCGGCGGAACGAGATGCGCTGCGCCAGCTGGCTCGCCACGTTGTCCGCGACCAGTTGCGCGTCGAGCTCCGGACGCTTGATCTCTTCGACGTTGATGCCGACTTCCTTGCCGGTGAGATGCGCGAGCTCGTCGCGCAGCTTGTCGACTTCAGCGCCCTTCTTGCCGATCACGACGCCAGGACGGCCCGTGTGCAGGGTGACGACGACCTTGCTCGGCTTGCGCTCGATCACGATGTCGGAGATCGCGGCATGGCCGAGGCGCGCCTTGAGATACTTGCGCAGTAGCTCGTCTTCCTTGAGCAGCTTTGGCAGCTCGCGGCCGGCGTAATACTTCGACCGCCAGTCCTTCGAGATGCCGAGTCGAAAGCCGATTGGATTGGTCTTCTGTCCCATTAGCGAGCAACTCCCTGACGCGCCGCGACGACGATCTCGACGTGGCTCGTGCGCTTTAGAATTGGCGTGGCGCGACCCATCGCCGCCGGCGTGAACCGCTTGAGCTTCGGACCCTCGTTGACGACGGCGTGCTTGACGAAGAGCGTATCGACGTCGAGTGGCTCGTTGTCGGAGCGCGCGTGCGCTTCGGCGTTCGCGACCGCCGAGCGCAGCACTTTCTCGATCTGCTTCGCCGCGTGCTTCTTCGAGAACGCGAGATAGTTGAGCGCGGCGTTGACGTCCTTGCCGCGAATCTCGTCGATCACGAGCCGCATCTTGTACGGAGACTGACGCGTCGTGCGCTGCAGCGCCCTTGCTTGGCGCTGAGGGGCAGTCTCGCGGGCCGCGGGGCGCGGGGCGCGGGGCGGCGCGCCGCCTCCAGCAGCAGCACGCTTCGTCGCGCCACGCTTTGTCCCGGCGCGCTTCGCGGCGGTCTTCTTCGCGCCGCCCTTCTTCGTACCCCGCGTCCCGCGTCCCGCGCCCCTCTTCTTCGCTGCCATGGCTTACTTGCCTCCCCGTGGCGACGGCGAAGCCGGGGCCGTCGGCGTCCCCGCCGCCGGCGTCGGTGCCTTCTTGTCCGCTGCCTTGCCGGCGGCCGTGTGACCGCGGAAGAGTCGCGTCGGCGCGAACTCGCCGAGCTTGTGACCCACCATGTTCTCGGTGACATACACGGGAATGAACTTGTTCCCGTTATGCACCGCGAACGTGTGGCCCACGAACTCAGGCAGCACCGTGCTCGCGCGCGACCACGTCTTGATCACGCGCTTCTCGTTGCGCGAGTTCATCGACTCGACGCGCTTCGCGAGCGCCTCTTGAACGAACGGACCCTTTTTTACGCTTCGACCCATGATTCGAATCTCGATTAGGTGCTAGGTGTTAGGTGCTAGGTGTTAGAAGGTGCTCACTAGCACCTATCACCTAGCACCTAGCTCCTCTTACTGTGTCGCCTTGCCGCGCTTCCGGCCTCTGACCAACAGCTTCTGCGAGTGCTTCTTCGTGTTGCGCGTCTTCACGCCTTCCTTCTTGCCCCACGGGCTCACCACGTTCCGGCCGCCGCGTGTGCGGCCACCGTGCGGGTGATCCACCGGGTTCATCACTTCACCGCGCACGCGCGGACGACGTCCCTTCCAGCGCGCCTTACCGGCCTTGCCCCACGAGAGCAGCTCGTGCTCCTCGTTGCCGATGACGCCGATCGTCGCCAGACAGCGGCCGTGAATCATGCGCATCTCCGTCGACGGCATGCGCAACGTCACGTACTCACCCTCCTTCGCCACGACCTGCGCCGCCATGCCGGCCGACCGGCAGAGCTGTCCGCCCTTGCCGATCTTGAGCTCGATGTTGTGCACCGCCGTGCCTAACGGCACCTCGGCGAGCGGCATCGTATTGCCGGTGCGGATGTCCGAGCCCGGACCCGACACGACCGAGTCGCCAACCTTCAGCCCCTTGGGGTGGAGGATGTAGCGAAGCTCGCCATCCGCGTACTCGACGAGCGCGATGCGCGCCGATCGGTTCGGGTCGTACTCGATCTCCTTCACCGTCGCCGTCACGCCGAACTTGTCGCGACGGAAATCGATGATACGGTACTTGCGCTTATGACCACCGCCACGGCGACGCATCGAGATGTGGCCGTGGTTGTCGCGGCCACCGCTCTTCTTGAGCGGCTCGACGAGCGATTTCTCCGGCTCCTCGCGCGTGATCTCGGAAAAGTCCGGGACCGAGCGGAACCGCGAGCTCGCGGTGACGGGTCTGAACTGACGAATCGGCATCCTGTTCTACCTCAGCCTTCGAAGATCGGAATCGTGTCGCCCTCAGCGAGCTTCACGATCGCCTTCTTCCAGTTGGGACGGCGTCCCGCCGTCTTGCCCAGCCGCTTCACCTTGCCGCGGTGATTCGACGTCCACACGGTCTCGACGTGCACGCCGAACAGCTGCTCGATCGCCGCGCGGATCTGCGGCTTCGACGCCTTCGGATGCACCTCGAACGTGTACTCGCTCCGATCCTGATAGGCGGCCGAGCTCTTCTCGGTGATCAACGGCCTGACGATGATCTCGTGTACGGTCGGCATCGCTTACTTCCCCTTCTTCTTGGTCGACTTCGCCGCTGACTTCTTGGCCGCGCTCTTCTTGGCCGCGGGTCGCTTGGCCGCAGCCTTCCGCGCGCCGCCGCGAGCCGCCGCCTTCTTCGCGCCCGCCTTGGACGCCGCCTTTCTGACGCTCCTCGCGCCGCGCGTCCCCCGTCCCTCGTCCGCCGCCTTCTCCTCGCCTTCGGCCGGCTCGAGCTTCTCGCCGAGCGCTGCCGACTCGACGAGCACGACGTCGGACCAGAGGATGTGGTACGTCGAGACGTCGGAGTACGGCATCACGTGCACCAGCGGCAGGTTTCGGCCGCTGAGGAAAACGTTCTCCTTCACGCCGTCGGTGAGGATGAGAACTTTCTGATCGGCGACGCCGAGTCGGCCAACGAGATCGACGAGCTGCTTCGTCTTCGGGGTGTCGAAGGCGAACGTGTCGATGACGTAGATCGCGTTCTCGCGCGCCCGTGCGTTGAAGGCGCTCTTCCGCGCCAGCTGTCGCACCTGACGCGGCACGTACTGCGCGTAGCTCCGCGGGATCGGCCCGAAGACCGTGCCGCCTCCCACCCACTGCGGTGCGCGGATCGAGCCCTGCCGCGCGCGGCCGGTCCCCTTCTGCTTCCACGGCTTCTGATTGCCGCCCGTGACGTACTTCCGAATCTTCGTGGAAGCGTTGCCCTGGCGCTGATTGGCGAGATACGCCTTCACCGCCTGGTGCATCACCGGCATGTTGACCGTGCCGTCGAACAACGGCGCCGGCAGCGTCACCTTGTCGCGTTCCGCGCCCTGGGCCGTGTACGCGGCCGCCTGGAATGTCGTAGTCTCAGCCATCGACCTGGTTCCTTACGCCTGCTTCTCGACGAGGACGATCCCGTTC
>DATEPP010000105.1:0-1114 GCA_035273165.1 Gemmatimonadaceae bacterium | reverse complement strand
AACGGCGACATCGACGTCCGGATGCAGACGCTGAGCGCGAGCGGCGACATGGAATTTCGCAGCGGGTCGGGAGCGGTTCGGGTGACGCTGCCCGCGGATTTCAATGGCGATATCGACGCCAGCACCGGCAACGGCGAGCTGCGTACCGATTTCGCGATTCGACTCGTTGGGCGTCTCGATCCTCAGCACATGCGGGGCACGATTGGCACTGGCGGCCGGCTGCTCCGTCTGTCCACGGGAAACGGTCGGTTGGAGATCCGGAAGGGCAGCTAGGGCAGAGGGCAGAGAGTGAGGCCTCTCCAGTCTTCGCTCATCACTCTCGACCCCCCTGCCCTCTACCATCAGCCCCCCTCTACCCTCAGCCTCATTCTCTGCTCTTTCGCCTTGACTCGCACGAGCTCAACCCGTAGTCTCTCCCCACACATTGTGTGTGGAATGCCTCGACGAACGTGTCTCGACCCCGCCGTCCTCTCTTCCGCCTGCCGTGGCGCTCGCGCGCTCAGGTTCTCGACGACGTCGAGTCTGAGCTGCGGTTTCATCTCGAGATGCGGGCACAGGATCTCATCGCGCGCGGTGTCCCTCCGGAGCGCGCATGGCGAGAAGCCGAGCAGCAATTCGGAGACGTCGAGTTCACGAAGCAGTACATGCGGAGAATGGACATGGGTCTCGAGACGGAACGCCGACGCGCCGAGTGGTTGAGCGAGCTTGGCCAGGACACTCGTTATGCGCTGCGCACGCTGCTGCGCGCGCGGGGCTTCACGGCGGTCGCGGTCGCTACGCTCGCCCTCGGCATCGGCGCCAACACGGCGATCTTCTCGATGGTGAACGGCATCCTCCTGCAGCCACTGGCCTTTCCGCACCCCGAGCAGCTGGTCAAGGTGTGGTCGGCCAACAAGACGGACGGGAAACTGGATGCCGCTGTCTCTCCCGTCGACCTCGACGACTGGCGCGCACAACGCAGCGTCATCGCCGACATGGGCGGCTGGTGGTATCAGGCGAACGGCAGTGGCATCGATCTCACGGGTCAGGGCGAGCCGCAGCGACTCGAAGCGACGTTCGTGACGCCGGGCTTCTTCAACACGCTGGGCGTCGCGCCGATCGCGGGGCGGGTGCC
>DATEPP010000104.1:0-9364 GCA_035273165.1 Gemmatimonadaceae bacterium | reverse complement strand
CTGGGTGCGTGATCAGCTCTCTGGGGTAGCACTGGACAGCGCACGGTGCCTGTCTCCGCGCGCAATTCGCTGTCCAGGACCGGTGTTGGTGGTGAGCGATTTCTCGATCGACTCGGCGATCGTCGCGGGAGACAGCGCCCGCGTCATCGTGCGCTACACCACCATCGGTACTCTCACTGGTGGCGACTCGGCCGTCCGTTACACGCAACGGCCCGCTGGTTCGTTAGGCGGCACGGACGTCGACACGGTGATCACGGTGCGCGACAGCGTCGGCTGGTGGTACCGTCGCGGCGCGACGAGGCCGCGCCTCGCCGCGCGGTTCGTCGCCCTCTATTTCGAGCTTCCGCCAGATGCGACGCAGCAGCTCGCTGAGTCGGCAGGAATTAGTGAGGCCGATCTTCGCCGGCCGGTGATGGCTGAACCGGGGTCGATTGGCGTGCTCCCGGCTGCCGTACAGGACACCCTCAGTAAACGTGGCTGTCGGATCCCTCAGTGGCCGGGCGAGACGGCCCGCAATGTCGCCCACGGTGCTTTCTTTGGAGCGGGGAGCGACGACTGGGCTGTCCTGTGCGCAATCGGCGACACGGGGCGGATCCTCGTCTTCCATGGCAATGCTGGCGCCCCCGCTACCACACTGCGACCTCGCCTCGCGTCGCTACCACAGCTTCACCGTCTGCCCGATCCGTTCGCGATTCCGGGGGCGAGCTTTGGCTGCCTCGGAGCGATCTTCACGGTGGACACGGCGGCGGTGCGTTCGGCGTTAGGCAGTGCGATGGACGAGGAACAGAATGCGGCGCCGCTCTCGGCCATGGAGCGCAAGGCATCGCTGCACGAGGCGATTGGTGAAGGCGATTGCGAAGGACTCTCGCAGCTGCTCTACTGGACTGGCACCCGTTGGGTTCGATTGCCTGGCGCGGATTGAGGGTTACGGAGCTAGTGTGTCGCACTCAGAATCGATGTCGGAACCGATACGCGAGATCATGGCGCGACTCTGGCGCTTCACGCGTGGCGAGACGCCTACCGCGGAGTTCGAGCGCTGGGTTTATGCCACGCCCGAGCTCGAGCCGCTTCTCGGCCCGGAGCTCTACCTTCGCCTCATCGCGGCAACTGCGCTGGCCTTTGCTCGCGTTCGCACGCTAGGACAAGGGGTATGAGGATTCATCTGTGCTGCGTCGTAGCGGCGAGCATCGTTACGTGCGAGGCGAGTGCGCAATTGCCATCGCAGCCTTCGGCGGTGCGCGCCGTTGGCACCTGGCGTGGCACGTCGGTCTGCCTGGTGCGGCCATCGCCGTGCCACGACGAGACCGTCGTCTATCGGATTACGCAAATGAAAGCCGCGGATAGCGTATCCATCGATGCACGCAAGATCGTACGTGGCCAGGAGGAGGAGATGGGTGTCCTCGCCTGCCGCTTCGTATCGCGCGGTAACGAACTCCTTTGCGTCCTGCCGCTGGGGCTCTGGCACTTCGCCGTGCGGAACGATAGCCTCACGGGCGAATTGCGCCTCAACGATAGCACGCGATTTCGAGACGTCCGGGCTATGCGAGCACCTAACGAATGACGATAGACATCAAGACGGTTTTGCTTTCTGCCGCGTGTGGGACCCTGCTCGCCCAGACCGCGATCGCCCAGTCGCCGCCGGCACCGACGCTCAAAGGCATCGAGGTGGTGGACTCGCTCGTCTCCGCGGAGTTCGCGAGGGACAGCATCGGTAGTATCACCGTGGGCATCATCTCCGGCTCACAACTGGTGTGGACGCGCAGCGTTGGCTATGCGGATATGAAGGCTCGACGTCTGGCGAATCGCAACACGGTCTATCGAATCGGGTCGATCACAAAGCCATTCACCGCCGTGATGTTGATGCAGCTGGTAGCGGCCGGAAAGATTCAGCTGTCCGATCCGGTTGAGCGCTATCTCCCCGAAGTCAGGCAGATCGCCTCGAAGTCGGCGGGCGCGGCACCGTTCACATTTCTGCAATTGGCGACAATGACCGCCGGGCTAGCGCGAGAGCCCGAAGAGGTCGGGCCGTTCTGGACCGGGCCTGTCTCCAAGTGGGAAGAAACACTGCTCTCCGCGCTGCCTCACACGAACTACATATCGCTTCCGGGCGTGGAATACTCGTACTCGAACATTGGCTATGCGATCCTTGGCGCAGCGCTGGGTCGCGCCGCGGGGCAGCCGTACGTCGAGTGGGAGCGTCAGCATGTGTTCAAGCCACTCGGAATGAACCGTACGCGATTCGAGATCGAGCCCGCGATCGCCTCCGACGTCGCCGTCGGTTATGAGGTCAGAGGCGACGGAACGCTAGACGACCAGACGGCGGCACAGGAAGCGCGCGACGGCCGCGGCTACAAGGTGCCTAACGGCGCGATCTTCACCACCGTCGACGACCTCGCGCGCTTCGTCGTCCTGGAGCTGAGTCGCGCACCAGACAGCGTGCTCGCCCGATCGATGCTCGATGAAGCATTCGAGGGCATCGTGGCGTCGGATCGCGACCTGGAGAATGGCTACGGCTTGGGTTTCATGGCGATGCGTCGCGATGACTACTCGTTTCTCGGGCACAACGGTGGCGTCGCCGGATACCTCGCGGCGATGTATTACGACCGCGGCATGAAGCTTGGAGTGGTGCTCTTTCGGAATGTCGTCGGCGGCAAGGAGCAGCCCAATCGTCTCGCGATCGACATTCTCGCACTGTTGAGCAAGAACAAGCGCTCGGAGATCCAGGCGGACATCGACCGGCGAGTGAAGGCACAGGTGGCGTCTCCCGGTAGCGAGGCCGCTCTTCGCCGGCTCATCGAGGAATTGCGCACTGGGAAGCCTAACTACGACCTCATGAGTCCCGCACTGGCGAGAGAGACGCGGCGACAGCTCAACGAACAGCAGGCCACGATTACGAAGCTCGGCCCACTCCGATCGTTGACCTTCAAGGGTGTCGGTCCGGCTGGTCCGAACATCTATCAGTCCACGTTCGAGAAGGGATCGTTGGAATGGAGGTTGTGGCTCAACCTTGACGGAAGCGTGGATGTCTTCAGGTTCCGTCCCGTTCCGACAGGCCCGCGCTGATTCGCGCACACGGAGAACTGACATGGCCACACCAGCGAAGAACACGATCTGTCTCTGGTACGACCGCGACGCCGAGGAAGCGGCGCGATTCTACGCCAAGACGTTTCCCAATTCCTCGGTCAACGCGGTGCATCGAGCGCCGGGTGACTTTCCCTCGGGCAAGAAGGGCGACGTGCTGACCGTCGACTTCACGGTGTTGGGCATCCCGTGCATGGGACTGAATGGCGGCCCCGCATTCAAGCCCAACGAAGCATTTTCCTTTCAGGTCGCGACGGAGGATCAGGCAGAGACGGACCGCTACTGGAATGCGATCGTCGACAATGGCGGCGAGGAGAGCGCGTGCGGTTGGTGCAAGGACAGATGGGGCTTGTCGTGGCAGATCACGCCGATCGCGCTGACGAAGGCGATCACCGATCCCGATCCGGCGGCCGCCAAGCGCGCGTTCGACGCGATGATGACGATGAGAAAGATCGACATCGCCACGATCGAGGCAGCGCGCCGCGGCGAGGTAGTTACTCGCTAGGAGGAGATATGCAGAGGACCGCTCAGACGCGCTCGCCATACACACCCGCCACTGCGCCGATCGGAGCTGCGGGGGACTCTCTCCGGAAGTACTCGTTGGCCGCCGGCATTTTCTATCTGCTCACCTTCGTCTCGATCCCCACGCTCGCGCTCTACCGACCGGTGCGTGCTCCGGGCTTCATCACGGGCTCGGCTGCCGATTCTCCAGTCATCGTGGGCGCGCTCCTGGAGATGATCGTCGCTCTCGCGGGGATCGGGACCGCCGTCGCGTTGTATCCGGTCGTGAGGCGACAGGGTCAGGCACGCGCGGTCGGTTTCGTCGCGTCGCGCACGCTCGAGGCAGCGACGATCTACGTCGGTATCGTCAGCCTCATGTCGATCGTGTCGCTGCGCCACTCGGGTGTGGGAAGCGCTGCGTCAGTCGTCGCGCAGGGGTTGGCGGCGCAGTATCAGTGGACCTTCTTCTTCGCCCAGAGCTTCATCCCGGCCGTGAACGGGGTGCTGTTAGGCACGCTCATGTATCAGTCGCTGCTGGTACCACGCTGGCTTCCGACGCTCGGATTGGTCGGCGCGGCGCTGCTCGTCACGTGCTGGTTCGGCGTTCTCTTCGGGCTGATCGACGCGATCAGTCCTATCGCGGCGCTCGCGGCGCTGCCGATCGCCGTCTGGGAATTCTCGTTAGGCATCTACCTTACATTCTGGGGCTTCCGGGCCGCCCCGATCATCGCTGACATGCGCCCCGCCAACCAAGCGTGAGCAGCACTGAATGCTCCCGTCGGCTCGGCATCAGTCAGCCTGCTTCTCCCTCTCCCTGCGGCAGCCAGAGCTTGAACACGCTGCCCGTGCCTCGCGCGCTCGTCACCGTGAGAGTGCCGCCCAGCAGCTTCGCCAGCTCGTTCGAGACGCTCAGACCGAGGCCCGTGCCCGGTGGCCGCTTTCCCAACGTCTCCTCGGCCTGGCGAAACGGCTCGAAGATGCGCGTCAGGTCGGCATCGGCGATGCCAATGCCGGTGTCGATGAATTCCCAGGTGACGCCACGATCGTCGCGAGTCATGCGGATGGTCACGCTACCGACCGGTGTGAACTTGATTGCGTTGGAGAGAAGGTTCAATAAAATCTGTCGAACCTTGGATGCATCAGTGGCGATCGATCCCGCTGCCGCATCGGACTCGTAGGAAAGCGTCAGCCCCTTCTGCCTCGCCATTGGCTCGAGCAGGGCAATGACGTTTCCCGTCAGCTCGCCGACCGAGACGGACGTGATGTGTACCTCTTCCCTGCCGGCCTCGAGCCGCGCGAAGCTCAGAATTCCTTCGATGAGCCCGATCAAGTGCCTCGCGGCGGATTCAATGCGCTGGAGGTGTCGTGTCTGATCGACGCTGAGGTCGCCGCCAATGCCCGCGTCGAGCAGTCCGCAGTAGCCGAGGATCGCATTCAGCGGCGTGCGCAGCTCGTGCGACATGGTGGCGAGAAAAGTCATCTTCGCCGCGTTCGCCGCACTGAGACTCGCCACCAGGCGACGCGCATGGATGGACACGAGCGCCTGCTCCACGGCGACGCGCGAGAGAAACGTCTCGAAGGTGGTGGGAAAGCTGTCGCGCGCAGCTCCCAGCACAACGACGACATGCTCTTTGTCCAGTTGTTGAACGACGCGCATCAAGCGCAGGCCGGGTGCCTGGTGGACGTCGTGCTCGACCTCACCGCCCGTGTCGGAAGCCAGCCAGTGCCGAAACTCGGCGCTGCTGATCGCGGAGGAGCCAGGGCGGTAGTGCTCGACGGAGCTGTGGTCCTCCTCGCTAGTGACTCGCACGCCGGCGATATCGAGTCGCAGCAGACTGACGAGGACGTCGCACAGACCGGCTGCGATCGCCGCTGGCTCCAGGCCGCGCCAGGTTCGTGGCAGTGCCAGCAGTGCGGCGACGTCGCGCAGCTCGGCCTGGCCACGCTGCCCCGCTTGCCCTGCAGATGCTACCTCTGCGTCCAACCCCACAACCAGTGCAGCCACGCTAGAGCTCTCTCTTCGTCCGCCGGGCCTCGAGCTCACGCAGAAATTCGTCCGGCGGCACCCAGAAGGGATTCACCTGCAGAGTACCCCCGATGATGACCATGGGGTGTGTCCGCATGATGTCGATCAAAACGCCTCCGCCAAACTTGGCGGTGTCATACAGTCATATGACCGGATCCTTGTAACGCGGCAGCACGTAGTTCAACCGCGTCTCGTACTCGACGAGGTCGTTCACTCCGGGGAAATCCTGGAGCGACCACTCCATGTGTGCGACGAGCCGGGTGAGCGAGAAACCACGGGCGGGGCCTTCGTCGAGCACCTCCTCGATCAGCGACAGCATTGCGTCCTGATCGAAATGCCCCTCGCGGAGATACGCTTCATTCCACGTGCGAATTTCGAACTGTCCCCGGGAGATTGCGCCACCGACATCGATATTCCGTGCGTCGAGGCGGCGAACATAGTCCTGGCGGTCCTGCGGATCGACAATGTGAAACGCCCGCTCGCCTCGGTCGATGCCTTCCTGGATGAACGGCCCCATCACGCGCGCCTCCTCGTCGAAGCTGTCGAAGAAAGCACATACGTGTCGGTAGCGATCGAGTCGTCCGCCGGCGAAGGTGATCGGCAACTCGTGCTGCTGATTCATGCTGTGATCCGGTTTGCGCGAAATCTCAATGCATGAGAGTACGCGCCTGACGCTACAAGCGGCAGGTTGGTCGGTGCCCGACCCTTTCTATGTGGTCGTCTCGTGAGATGCAATTTCCAGCAGGGCGCATGCCGTTCGGCTGGGACCGCCTGACCATTTGCCATAGCGCTCGAGCCTTCTAGCGCTGGGTGGCCTCCGGACGCTTCGGCGAGAACCCGATCTTCCCTTCCGCCTGCTGCAGCAACTCCTGCGGATCGTAGATCGTGCCCGACTTCACCACCATTCGCACCTTGCGCGTGTTCCGGATGTCCGCGAGCGGATTGCCGTCGATGACAACGAGGTCGGCGAGCTTCCCCGTCTCGATCGTGCCGAGCTTGTCGGAGACGCCGAGCGCGCGTGCGCCGTTGATCGTTGCGATCTTGAGTGCTGCCGCGTTCGGGATGCCCGCGAGCACCAAAGTGTGCAGCTCGCGGTGCGCCGAGAAGCCGGCGATGAACTCACCGGTGCTCGGGTTGTCGGTGCCTAACGTGAGGAGGCCGCCGGCGTCGTAGAAGGCCTTCGTCGTCCGGCGCATCGCCCAGTACAACGAATCCCACGAGGCAACGGTGTGGCGCGGCGGCTTCGTCTTGACCCACGCTTGCACTTCTGGCGTGAAGAACTTCCGCTCGTCGATCCAGTAGTCGAAGCCCTCCTGGAGCGTGGAGAAGTACACCGGCGCGGTGATCGTGGGATCGAACATCACATGGTGCGAGATGAAGAGCGCGACGATGTCCTTGAAGACCTTCGACGACGTGTCGACGCGAGACCACGACGGATACGCAGGCTTGTTCGGATCGAGCTGGTCACCGCCGAGGATGTGCTCGACGCGATCCACACCGAGAAGGATGGCGTCGCGCGCGTTGGTACTGTTGCGGAAACCGGACTCGAGGTGCGCGGTCACCGTGAGTCCGTGCTGGTGCGCTCGCGCGACGAGCTCCGCGAGATGCTCCGGCGCGATGCCCTTCGCCTTGAAGGCGCGCGCACCCTGCGCCGCCCAGTAGTCGACGTCGCGATCGATGTCTGCCGCGGTCGCGCTTTGGTTCCAGCCGCGCCGCGCGCTGCCGAAGTACGGACCCGAGTTGTAGATCCTCGGCCCGACCTGCTCGCCGTCGTCGATGCGTTTGCGCGTGGCCATCATGCTGTCCGGATCGTACTCGCCCGCGGGAAAGGTCGACGTGACGCCGTTCGCGAGGAAGATGAGCGGATTGTACCTCCACTCGTCGCTGCGGAGACCGTTCGCGCCGAGGGTCATGTTGTAGTGCGCGTGCACGTCGAAGATGCCGGGGAGGACGTATTGATCGTCGCGAAGCTGCACGACGCGGGCGCCGCGCGCCTCGTCCTCCGTGATCGGACGATTCACGGCAAGGAGACGTCCGGCGACGATGAGAATTCCCTGATTACGGACGACGTTGTCGCTCGTGGCGGTGAAGAGCCAGCCGCCGCGGATGACGACCGGATCACGGCGCAGCGCGTTGATGCGTGTGACGTTCTCGGGGGTGTTCTGCGCACGCGCACGCGGCGCCAGAGCAGCAGCGGCCAGGCCGAGGATGGCGAGAGTGCAGCGGACGGTCGTTCGGTGCATCGCGGTACGTCTCCTGAGAGAAGAGAAAGCAACGCACCGATCTTATCGTCGGACGCGGTGCCGCGCGAGTCGTAGCGATTTCGCCAAGTCGCGGCTCGCCGAGTAGATTGGTGCTCCGACACGGGTGAACTGGAGGCGCACCATGCGCACGCAGCACCTCTTCGCGGCCACGACCCTATTCCTCTTCGGTGCCGGTGCTGTCTCGCGGCTCGTGCCCCGTGAGGGACAACCGGGGCCTAACGACATCGCCGGGACCGTTGCCGGTCCCGAAGGTCCTGAGCCGGGCGTGTGGGTCATCGCCGAGACCAACGAGCTGCCGACCAGGTTCGTGCGCATCGTCGTCACCGACGATCGCGGACGCTATCTCATCCCGGATCTGCCGAAGGCGACGTACGAGGTGTGGGTGCGCGGGTATGGTCTCGCCGATTCGCCGAAATCGAAATCGACCATCGGGAAGACAGTCGATCTGAAAGCCACGCCAGCGCCGAACGCGCGCGCCGCGGCAGCGATCTACCCGGCTGGTTACTGGCTGTCGATGCTGAGAGTGCCCGAACCGAACGAGTTTCCCGGGACAGGGCTGAGCGGGAACGGCATCTCGCCGAACGTGAAGTCGCAGGATGACTGGATTCGCGGCATCAAGTCCGGCGGCTGTACGGCCTGTCATCAGCTCGGCACGAAGGGGACGCGTGAGATTCCCGAACCGTATCGCCAACTCGGATCGAGCGTCGCCGCGTGGGAGCGTCGCGTGCAATCCGGCCAGGCGGGCGCGCAGATGCTCGCGACGATCGACAACCTCGGCCACACGCGTGCGCTGCAGCTCTTCGCGGAGTGGACGGATCGCATCGCGGCAGGAGAGGTGCCGACGAGCGCGCCACGCCGTCCTCAGGGCATCGAACGGAATGTCGTGATCACGGAGTGGGACTGGGCCGATCCCAAGTCCTATCTGCACGATTTAGTATCTACTGATCGACGCGATCCGACCGTGAATGGGAACGGATCGATCTACGGGTCGCTCGAGTTGAGCTCCGACTACCTCCCGGTGCTCGATCCGCTGCACAACAGCGTGAGTCGCGTGCCTCTCACCGTACGCGACTCAGCGACGCAGCCGGCGACGGGACCGAATCGCGGCGCGCCGTCGGTGTACTGGGGGACGGAGGCGGTCTGGACGAGCAAGAACAACGTCCACAACCCGATGATGGACGAGAAGGGACGCGTCTGGATCACGTCAGCGGTGCGTCCGCCGGACAATCCGCCGTTCTGCAAAGCAGGATCGACACATCCGTCAGCAAAGCTCTTCCCGCTGAATCGAGCCGGCCGCCACCTCGCGATGTACGATCCAACGACGAAGAAGCTCACGCACATCAGCACCTGCTTCGGCACGCATCACCTGATGTTCGCCGAGGACTCGAGTCGTACGTTGTGGACGAGCGGCGGCGGGCCGGTGATCGGGTGGCTCGACACGAAGCTGTTCGAGCAGACCGGCGACGAGGAGAGGGCACAGGGCTGGACGGCG
>DATEPP010000103.1:0-6193 GCA_035273165.1 Gemmatimonadaceae bacterium | reverse complement strand
GATCTGATGGCGATGAAGATTCCCGTGCTCGCCGACCGGGCTCCCCTGCCGCAGCACTATGTCGCCGACGGTATCACGGGACTTCTCCTTTCGCCTGGCGCGCCGTCGCACACGGCGGCCGCCGTCGCGCCCTTCTTCGTGCACGAGGACTGGCGAGCCGCGATGGGGAATGCCGCGCGCACACGCGTGCAGCGCGACTTCACCGAAGCTGACATGATCGATGGCTTCGAGCGTGCCGCCGCTGCCGCAGCCGACCGCACGCGGTGGGCCGTTCGATGACGCGCATCTCCGACCCACGCGAGCAACTGCGTCGATCAGACGCGCCCTCGTCACAACCGACCTCGCCTAACGACGCTCCGGCCGCGGCCGCGTCTCGCGGCGAACGCCAGCCGACAGTCTCTCACCGCGTTCAGTACGGCGCTCTGCGCGGCGTCATTGGCCTTCTCCGTCGCATCGGCATGCGGCCGGCGGGCGCTCTCGGTGCCAATCTCGGCATGCTCGGGTATCGGCCGCTCGCTATCCGCCGAGAAGTGGTCGAGCGGCAGGTACGCGCTGCATTTCCGAAGCTTCCGCCGGAAGAAGTGCAGCACATCGCACGTGCGAGCTACGCCAACCTCGGCCGAACGACTGCCGAGACCGCGCTCCTGTCCCTCTACGATCGCGAGCGCATCATCGACATGTTCGAGGGCGTCGAGGGATGGAGCATCGTCGAAGAACGACTCGCGCGCGGGAAGGGACTCATCCTCGTCTCGGGCCATCTCGGAAATTGGGAGCTCGGCGGCGCGTATCTCGCCGCGCGGGGCGTTCCGATGCAGGCCGTCGCGCGCTACATGGAGAACCCCCTTTTCGACCGCTATCTGACGAGAACGCGGGAGCGTATCGGGATGCGGGTCGTCCATGACGACGAAGCGGTTCGGCGCGTCCCGCGTTCGCTCCGGGATGGGAACGCCGTCGCGTTCCTCGTCGATCAGGGTGCGGTCGGCCTCGCGTCGATCTGGGTTCCGTTCTTCGGACGCCTCGCCAAGACGCCCCGCGGTCCCGCCGTCTTCGCACTCCGTCTCGGAGCACCCGTGGTGTTTGGTGCCGCGATTCGTCAACCGAGCGGTCGCTTTCGTCTCACCTTCGAGCCGATCGACTCGTCGTCGTCCGGCAACCTCGAGGCTGACGTCGAGCGCATCGTCACCGACTACACCGCCACACTCGAGCGCTGGGTGCGCCGCGCCCCTGAGCAATACTTCTGGCAGCATCGCCGATGGAAGCACCAGCGCCCCGGTACGCCGCCGGAGCTCGGAGAGCCGCGGTGAGTGAATCCCGCGCGGCTCGTGCCTTACGAGCGGATGCACGCGCGTGGATTGGCGCGGGCGTCGTCATCCTGCTCGTGCTCCTCGCGCTGGCCGCACCGCTCGTCGCTCGACACGATCCCATCCACATCGATCTCATCCACCAGTTGAGCCCTCCCTCGGCTCAGCACTGGCTTGGCACCGACATCCAGGGGCGCGACGTGTGGGCACGACTTGTCTACGGTGCACGCATCTCGCTCTCGGTTGGCATCGTCTCACAGGGAATTGCCTTGCTGCTGGGCGTCACCCTCGGACTCGTCGCCGGATATTACGGTCGGTGGATCGACGAGCTCGTCATGCGTCTCGCCGACGTGACTCTCGCTTTTCCGACTCTGCTGCTGCTCATCGCGATGGTGGCCGCGCTGCAACCATCGTTAGGCGTCGTCTTCGTCACGATCGGGGTGGTCGGCTGGGCAGGGATGGCGCGTCTCGTCCGCGGCCAGGTGCTCGTTGTTCGCCAGCTCGAGTACGTCCAGGCGTCGCGCGCACTGGGAGGCCGCGACTTTCGCATCATTCTCGTCCACGTGCTGCCGGGTGTGCTCGCGCCGGTGATCATCGCCGCCACCCTCGGTGTCGCCGGCGCCATCATCGCCGAGTCGTCGCTCTCCTTCCTCGGACTTGGCGTCCAGCCCCCGACTCCGAGTTGGGGAGCAATGATCGCGGATGGCCGGGACCTCAGCCAGTTGCGGCACGCGCCGTGGACGTCGCTCTTTCCCGGCCTCGCGATCGGCGCCGCGGTCCTCGGGTTCAATCTCCTCGGCGATGCACTGCGTGATGCACTCGATCCGCGCGCTATCCGCGCGGCCATTCCTCGCGGCGCCGGACTTCCCGACATTGCCCGGCCGTGACACCGTGATGAGAGCTCACTGAACGTGTCCTTCGACGTCGATCGCGTTCGCGAGAGCGAGTTCCCCTGGGCGGCTCGGGGCGAGGCTATCTATCTCAACAATGCCAGCACCGGGCCGCTTCCCGAGCGCGCCCTCCGTGCCATTCGCGACTTCGATGACCGCCGGGCCGCGCCGTATCGGCTCTCCGACGAACTGCAGTTCGCGACGCTCGCGCGCGGTCGCGAGCTGATCGCTCGGCTCATCGGTGCCGAAGTCGATGAGATCGGCCTCGCCGTCAACACCTCGTATGGCATCAACCTCGCCGCGTTCAGTCTCCCGTTAGGCCCGGGCGACGTCGTTCTCACCCCCGATCGCGAGTTTCCCGCGAACGTCTATCCGTGGATGGAGTTGGCGCGCCGCCGCGGCGTCATCTATCGCCGCATCCCGACGTGCGACGGCGCGGTCGACGAGGAGGCGCTCCGCCGTGAGCTCGAGGATCCCGCCGTCCGCGCGGTGTCCGTCTCGTGGGTCGGATTCGCCAGCGGCTACACCGTCGATCTCGAGGCGATCGGCCGCGCCTGTCGCGCCCGCGGTGCATTCTTTATCGTCGATGCGATTCAGGGGCTGGGGCCGCTCACGATCGACGTGCGTGCCTGTCACGTCGACATCCTGGCCTGCGGTGCGCAGAAGTGGCTCCTCTCGCCATGGGGAACGGGCTTTGTCTACGTACGCCGCGAGCTCATCGACCAGCTCGCGCCAAACGTCGTCAGCTGGATGGCGGTGAAGGGAAGCGACGACTTCCGACGACTCGTGGATTACGATCTCACCTGGCGTGACGACGCACGACGGTTCGAGTTCATTACGCTGCCATTTCAGGATTTTGCCGGAATGAACGCCAGTCTCGAGCTCATCCACGAGCTCGGGCCGGCCGCGATCTCGCTTCACGTCGCCTCGCTCGCGGACGTGATCGTGCTCTGGGCGGCGAGCCAGCGCGACGTCGAGCTCGTGACCCCGTCGCCACCGCATCATCGCGCCGGCATCATCTCGCTGCGCATGCCGAACGCCGCCGACGTCAGCGCTTCGCTGAAGGTGGCAGGCGTCAGCCACTCATTGCGCGAGGGTGCGATCCGCCTCTCGCCGCACTTCTACAACACGCGCGACGAGATCCGCCGAACCCTGCGCGTCATCGAAGTCGCGCGCGAGCGCTGAGCCGCCTAACGAATGACGCGGACCACGGCGTAATCACGCCGTCCCTTGCCGAGGACCACGTATCCGCCCTCGAGGAGCACGAACGCTGGATCCAGCACCCGCTCGTCCGCCGTGAGCTTCCGCTTGTTCACCGAGATGCCGCCCTGCTCGAGCAGCCGTCGCGCCGCGCCATTCGACGCTGCGAGACCTGCCGCTACGAACAGCTTGAGAACATCCAGCCCCCCGCCTTGTGCGTCGCTGACGTCGACCTCCCGGACCTCGACGAACGGCGCTTCCGCGCTCAGTACCTCGAGCGCTGTCCCCGAGAGCGACGCCGGCTCCAGTCCGCCGAAAAGGAATCCTGAAACCTCGATCGCCGCGCGGAGCGACGATTCACCGTGCACGCGGTCGGTCATTTCCCGCGCCAGCGCTTGTTGTGCTTCTCGGCGCTCCGGACGCTCCGCCGTCGCCTGGTCCAGCGCTTCGATCTCCTCGCGCGGCATGAGGGTGAAGAACCGCAGGTAACGGCCGACGTCGCGATCGTCGACGTTCAACCAGAATTGATAGAACTTGTACGGCGACGTCCGCTCCGGATCGAGCCACACCGCGCCCGATTCGCTCTTTCCGAACTTCGCGCCCGAGGCAGTTGTGACGAGAGGAAAGGTGACCGCATGCGCCTCCGCGCCTTCCGTTCGCCGAATGAGCTCGATCCCCGCGGTGATGTTCCCCCACTGATCGCTGCCGCCCACCTGCAGCGTGACTTCGTGGCGCCGGTGCAGCTCGAGAAAATCATAAGCCTGCAGCAGCATGTAGCTGAACTCGGTGTACGAGATTCCGCTCTCGAGGCGCGCCTTCACCGCTTCCTTCTGCATCATGACGTTAACGGTGAAATGCTTGCCGACATCGCGCAGGAATTCGATCGTGCGCAGGGTGCGCAACCATTCACCATTGTCGACCAGCATCGCTGCTGCCGCCGAGCCTGCGCCATCGAAATCGATGAACCGCTCCAGCTGCGCGCGAATCCCACGCACGTTCTCGTTGACTTCTTCGACCGAGAGGAGAGCACGTTCCGATGCCTTCCCGCTCGGATCGCCGATGAGTCCAGTGCCACCGCCGACCAAAGCGATCGGCCGATGCCCACTCTGCTGGAGGTGCACCAGCGCCATGATCGGGATGAGGTTGCCCACGTGCAGACTCGGCGCCGTGGGATCGAAGCCCGCGTACCCGGTTACGAGCCCGCGCTGGAGGGCAGCCGCGACACCCTCCGTGTGCTGGTACAACAGACCTCGCCACCGAAGCTCGTCCAGCAGTGTATGAGTAGCCGTAGCCATGACCGTCAAAATAGACGCGTCGTGCAGAGCCCGCAGCTATCTTGTTTCTATGGCATCCTTCCGACCCATAGCGTCCTTCCGACGCTTCCGGCAGCGACATCCACGTGTCGTGCGTGGCTCGCTCATCGCGGGTGCATTTGCGATCTCCTTTGCCATCGGTCTGTTCTACGCCAGTTGGGCACTCGTTTGCCGCGCTGGCCGCTGTCCGGCGGTCGAGGTCCTCGACGAGTACACTCCTCGGCAGACATCCAAGCTCTACGCAGCCGACGGCCGTTTCATCGCCGAGATCGGTCTCGAGCGCCGAACCGTCGTCAAGATCGACCAGATCCCGACCGTCGTCCGGAACGCCTTCGTCGTCACGGAAGACAAGCGCTTCTACGAGCACGCTGGTGTGGATTGGCGACGCGTTCCCAGTGCGATCTTGAATGACCTGCGTACGCGCAGTTGGAGCCAGGGCTTCTCGACGATCACGATGCAGCTTGCGCGGAACATCTTTCCCGAGCGCATCTCCCGCGAGAAGAGCCTCGTACGGAAGCTCAAGGAAGCAAAGGTCGCCCGCGCCATCGAGGCGAAGTATCCGAAGGATCGTATTCTCGAGCTGTACCTGAATCAGATCTACCTCGGCAACGGCGCATACGGCGTCGAGAGCGCCGCCGAGCGGTACTTCGGCAAGAATGTGAAGGATCTCAATCTCGCGGAAGCGGCCACGCTTGCCTCGATCCCCAAGGGCCCGGGTCGCTACGATCCTCGCCGATTTCCGGATCGCGTCATCCAGCGACGCAATACAATTATCGAGCTTCTACGCCGCAGCGGTGACATCAGCGATGCCGACGCGAGTCTCGCGCGCGCGTATCCGCTTCGTCTCGCGCGCAAGACGGACGCTGGTGAGTTCGCTCCATACTTCGTCGAATGGGTACGGCAGCTGCTCGACGAGCAGTTCGGCCGGCAGCTGTATGAGCAAGGTCTCAAAGTGTACACGACGCTCGATGTCGAGCTGCAGTCCGCCGCCGAGCGGGCCCTCGAAACGCAGTTGCGCGCCATCGAGGCGGGCAAGTTCGGCGCGTACAAGCACGAGACCTACGAGCATTACACAGCGCGGGCGATCGACAGCGACAACGAGAATGCCGCGGCCAACTCTCCCTACCTCCAGGGTGCGTTCGTCGCCATGGATCCGCGCGACGGTTCTGTCCGGGCGCTCATCGGTGGCCGAAGCTTCGACGATTCCAAGTTCAATCGAGCTGTCCAGGCGCTCCGTCAGCCTGGCTCGACATTCAAGCCCATCGTCTACGCAGACGCCATTCAGAATGGGCGTCCGCCCTCCTACATCCTGGACGACGCGCCCCTGAGCTACACGCCGCAGGGAGGCCAGACCTGGGAGCCGCAGAACTACGACAACAAGTTCGAGGGGAAGATGCCCCTCCGTCGTGCTCTCTACGAATCGCGCAACCTCGCAACGATCCGGCTCGGCATGGAGCTCGGCGAGGCGAGTGTCATCGACGAGGCGCGA
>DATEPP010000102.1:0-2202 GCA_035273165.1 Gemmatimonadaceae bacterium | reverse complement strand
GACTTCGATCCGCTGCTCTCGCTGCGTGGCTTCCTGTATCAGCTGGTCTTCGTGAACGTGGTGCTCGCGCTGTTCAACATGCTTCCCGCCTTTCCCATGGACGGCGGCCGGGTGTTGCGTGCCGTCCTCGCGATGCGGATGAGCAGCTACGCCCGCGCGACGGGAATCGCGGCCCGAATCGGCCGCGTACTGGCGCTCGCACTGGCCGCCGCGGGACTGTATGGACTGCGCAATCCCTTCTGGGCGCTGATCGCGTTGTTCGTTTGGATGGCGGCCGGCACCGAGGCGGCGGCAGTGCGCGAGGCGTGAGCCGGCGTTCCAGCGTCAGTCTTCGTAATACCGATCGATTGCCCGCCGTACGAGACGATCGTAGAGCGACGCGAGCTGTAGCCGGTCGAGCTGGGTGAGCGTGTAGTCGCGCCAGAGCGCGCGGAGCGAGATGAGCATACGCTCCGGTGTGTAGCCAGCGTCGTGCGCCGCCGTCGCGAGAGCGGCCGCCAATCGCTCCACCTCACGGTCGACGTCCCGCCGGCCATCGCGATAGCCGGTAATCACGCCGCGCAACGCCATCAGGGTCGCGCCCGGCATCCACGCGTAGTCGCGCTGGGTTGTCTGATTCTCTTCCAGGGGACGTTCGTCCACGTCCACTCCTCCGTGCCGCGATCTCGCAGTCGTTATGCAGGTGACACGCGGCGCACGCAGCCGGCCGTCATCGGCAACGGCTCGCGCTGGAGTTGCAAGATTGCTAATCGCATGAAGTGGGCAAGAGACGTGCCCTCGACTCGGTCCGCCTTCTCGCTCCGCGCGCACAATGTTTGCCCGATGACGATCGACTCGTCGCCGTCAAGGAGAGCGCCATGTCTACGGAAAACGGGAAACGCCAGCGAAGACGATCGACACGCGCCCGCCGCCCGAACAGAACCCACGGCGCCGATGTGACACTTCCGCTCGCCGGGGGCGATTCGAGCGATGAAGAAGCGCGCGAGCACTACCGTCGTGAAAAAGAGCGCCGCGCCACGCGTACGCGTCCGCCGGAGCATCCCCTGGAGCAGGCTCGACGCGCGTACCATGCATTGCTCGCCGCCGACGCCGAGCGCGCGAAGGGCGGACGGCCGAAGAAGACGGGCGCATCCCCGGCTCGCGAGCCGAAAGCGGACGTGCCCGACGAGGAGTAGTTGAAGGCAGGAGCGGGGTCTTGCCCTGGACAGTCGCACGTCGGGCGTAACCGTTCACCGGTTCAGCGAGTCCTACAGCGAACCAATCGACGCCGAGGACGTGATGGTTACTGATGACGGCCGGACCACCGCTTCCCCCGAGCTGCTCTACCTCCTGCATGGCGATCCCAGTGAGCTAGCGGAAGCGCTCGCGGGAATGCGCGCGGCCGACGTCGCCGACGCGTTGCGGGACCTCGGGCCCGAGCCGGGCGCGAAGGTGATGGCCGCCCTGCCGTTCGATCTCGCCGTACAGGTATTCGACGAGCCGGAGCTCGACCGGCATCGAGCGGGAATCATTCAGCGCATGCCTCCGGAATCGGCCGCGGCGCTTGCCGAAGCGATGTCGGCGGACCAGCGCGCCGATCTCGTGCGCGAGCTGAAGGAGACTGATCGCGTCAAGCTGCTCAAGCTGCTCGACGCACCGACGCGCCGCTCGCTCGAGATGCTCCTCGACTATCCGCCGGAGAGCGCGGGCGGGATCATGACGACGGAGTTCGTCGCCATCCCCGAGACCTGGCGCGTGGAACAGGCGCTCCGCCACATCGGCGAGGTCGGACGCGCCAAGGAAACTGTCTACGCCGTCTACGTGCTCGACCCGGATCAGCGACTCGTCCACGTCGTCTCGCTGCGCGAGCTGATGACCGCGGAACGCGGCGCGGTGGTGACGGACGTCGGAGATCACCGGCGACCACTGACCGTGCGGCCGCTGACCGATCGCGAAGAAGTCGCGCGGACAATTTCGAAGTACAACTTGCTCGCCGTGCCGGTCGTGGACGACGGCGGCCACGTACTCGGCATCGTCACTGTCGACGACGTGATCGATGCGATCGTGCGCGAGCAGACAGAAGACGTCCAGAAGTTCGGCGGTATGGAGGCCCTCGACGCGCCGTATATGGAGATCGGGCTTGGCCGAATGATCCGGAAGCGTGCCGGCTGGCTCTGCGCGCTCTTTCTCTCCGAGATGCTGACGGCGACGGCGATGCAGCAC
>DATEPP010000101.1:0-1588 GCA_035273165.1 Gemmatimonadaceae bacterium | reverse complement strand
CGGTTCTTTCGCGTGTCGACGAAGCGATAGAACTTTGGATGCGGGCCAAAGTGGAGTAGCACACCGACCTGGAATGTGCGGCCTGGCTCGCCGATGTGATCCGCGTCGGACTTCGGGCTCGCTAAAAAGAACCGATTGTCGCGCTGGGCTCCTTCCCTCGCGACGCTCCCGGCCCTACTCTTGCCGTCACTGGCACGTGGAGGTGCGGCCCGTGACTGGAGAGCAGGTTCCGCGATCCGACGACTCTGTCCACCTCGAGAGTCCGCCGCTCGGGATGAGCGCGGGGAGCAGTACCATCCCCCGTCCGGGCGACGCCAAGCCCTACGCCGACCGAGCCGAGCCGCGCTCAGCGAAGCTCGCCGACGTCCCGGGCACCAACGACGACGCGATCATCGACTGGATGCATGCGTCGCTGGATTCGCTCGTTAGGCTCATCGAGCGGGTGGCTCCTGGCATGCGCGGGTCCGTGCTGCTCCTCGACGATGACGGCGTCACCCTCCGCCATGGCGCCGCCCCGCACCTCCCTGACGCATACTGCCGATTGATCGATGGCGAGCGAATCGGGCCCGCCGCTGGTTCGTGTGGAACGGCCGCTTACAGGCGCGAGCGCGTGATCGTTCGTGACATCGCGACCGATCCACTCTGGGCAAGCTATCGGGCGGCCGCCGAGCCATTCGGCCTCGCCGCATGCTGGTCGACGCCGATTCTGGATATCGAAGGCCGCGTCCTCGGTACCTTCGCGATGTATTACAACGAGCCTCGCGAACCGGTCCCGGCCGACATCGAGCTGACCGAAACGGCAACCCGCCTCTCCGCGAACATCATCACACGCGCGCGTGCGGCCAGGGCCCTGCGCACGCGCACGGAGTCTGCCGAGCGACTCGCTGCGGCGCTCCGCCAGCGGGAGGAAGAGCTCCGCTCGAGCCACACCCGGCTTCGTGCCGCTCTCGAAGCGTCGTCCACGAGCACGTGGGACTGGGATATGCGCACGAACGCCGTGGATTGCGATGAGGGGCTGTTCCGGCTCTTCGGCGTCGATCCGGCCGAAGGATCGGGCTCGTTCGAGGTCTTCGTCTCGAGGATTCACGCCGCCGACCGCGAGCGCGTGATTGCCGCGGCACAGCGCTGCGCGACGGAAGGCGTGGATCTCGATGAGGATTTTCGTATCGTCAGACCGGACGGCTCGATCCGATGGGCCGTCGACAAGGGCAAGGTAGTCTTCGGCGATGACGGCAAGCCACGGCACCTCATCGGCGCCTGTGTGGACGTCACCGAAGGACGCGTGCGTGACGAGCAGTTTCACGCTCTCGCCGAGACCATCCCTCAGCTCGCGTGGATGGCGGACGCCGACGGCGTCGTTTACTGGTACAATCGGCGCTGGTACGAGTACACCGGAACCACGCTCACCGACATGCAAGGGTCGGGATGGACCGCGGTGCACCACCCCGACCATGTCGACCGGGTCGTTAGGCGGATTCAGCATTCGTGGAACACCGGTGAGCCGTGGGAAGACAGCTTCCCCCTGCGCGGCCGCGACGGACAGTACCGCTGGTTTCTTTCGCGCGCGCAGCCGATCCGCGACGCGGAT
>DATEPP010000100.1:0-15756 GCA_035273165.1 Gemmatimonadaceae bacterium | reverse complement strand
TGTGCGCGAGCTGGATCCGGCGGAGGACGATCTGCTCCGGGAATCGGAGCTGCTGGTCGCGCGCGGCGCGTCGCGTCATCCAACCCGACTCGGCGAGCAGATCGGCGAGGGATTGGAAGAGCTCCGCCGCCGCGTTCGGCGGCTGCACGTGCACCTCGACGTCGACGTCCTTGACGAGAGCGAGGGCCGCGCCAACGCGTTTGCCGCTCCATTCGGGCTGACGGGAAGCGAGCTTCGCGACATCGCGCGGCTCGCGGCGTCTCGCTTCGAGATCGTCTCGGCGTCGGTAACAGCTTACGATCCGGCCATCGATACCAATGGCGCCATCCCCCCGCTCGTCGTCGCCGCGCTCGAGGCGCTGCTCACTCGTTAGGCAGAGGCGGCGCGGCCGCGACAAGCTCCCGCGACTGGTAGAGTCTCCAGTCCGACCACCGCGGCGTCGTGAAGTAGGTCCCCGCTCCTTGCGGGGTCCGCGGGAAGGAGGCGTTGCGGGTGGCGCGGGCATCGCGAAGGAGCGTCGCGATCCGCGGCACGGCGTCGACCAACAGCTTCGCTCTCAAGGCCGCGGGCGACTCACCCTCCCACGCGACACGCTGCCGAAGCACGATGTCGCCGGCATCGAGCGCCGGAGTCATGTAGTGCAATGTCCACCCGATATGCGCGACGTCGTGGTGGGCGAGCGCCCAGAATTCCGACTTGACCCCGCGATAATTCGGCAGATACCCGGTGTGCAGATTGAGAAAACCGTTCGGCAGACGCGCCAGCGACGCCGCCGTGATGACTGACGTGCCGAAGCCGAGGACGATGTCGTCCGGATCGAACGCATAATCGTTCGCGCTCGTTATCCGCGCGTGCGGCGGCATCGCGCGCGCGGGCAGGGCGCGGGCGCCCTCACGCCGGTACCAGCGCGCGAGCCATGCCTGGAAGCCGAAGTCCACGACACCCACGCGCCGAAGCTTCCGCCAGTAGAACCGCCAGCTCGGTCGTGCTGTTTCCACGAGCACGGTGTCCACCGCCGACGCTTCGTACAGCGTGGCGGCGACGAAGCGCGCGAGCGCGGAGTCATGCGTAACGAGTACGACCTTCATCGAAGAGAATGTCGGCGAGCTCGCGGACGTTCACGAACCGCAGCCGGTAATTGCCGCGATCGGCGCGCTGGCGGAGCGCGTCGAGATTCGCGCGAAGATGATCAAAGCTATAGAGGTGACGATTGCGCCAGCCGCCGACTGCGTTCGCGATCTCGTCGGCGTGGAAGTAGGAGACGAAGAAGTCGGCGCCGCTCGCGAAGAAATCGTCGAGCAGCCGCCGATAGAGAATGGGACGCGTCGTCGTCGTCAACATCACACGCTCGGTGCGGAATCGCCGCGACAGCATCGGGTCGAAGGCGGAGAAAGCCGGAATCATCCGCACACCATGCCAGAGCTGCGGCCGATACGCAAACCGCGACCAATCGTAGGCATCCACGCCGCCGTGGCCGTGGAAGCGCATGCGCGGCACCGGACTGTAGTCGACGCGCACGCCAGCGCGGGCGAGATGGCGTAGGGAGAAATCGTTCTGGTAGGTCCAACCCATGTGCACGACGTCTGGCCTGCCGAGCGCGGCGGAGCCAACCTCGATGTTCTCGAGAACGTTCGCCTCGGAGACGTCCTGCGTGCCGTCCTCACCGAAGTAGTGCAGATGCCACGCGATCGCACTCCCGCGCGCTTCGGCGAGTCTCCAGATGTGATGATATTCCTCCCAGCAGAATGCCGCGCTGCCACAGTATTGTCGCACCTGCGTATCGGCGCGGACGTTCAACGTCCAGCGTACGTCGTCGATCTCGAAGAGCCGAGGAAGCGCCTCGATGCCACGCCAACGCAAACGCGCTGGATACGCGTCGCGATCGGGATCGCAATCGACGCCGATGGCGACGTAGAGATCGCGCGGCGCTCGTAGGGCAGGCTGCACGAGGAGTGATACCTTCGCGGCCTCGACTCCCGTCACTGCGCGGAGTGATTAGGAAGCCCAGCCGAGCGCTTTCACTGCGTCAGCGGCGAGCTGTCAGCTACTGTTCTAGTTCACCCTAACGAGTTTAAGTGGCCGATAGCTCACGGCTGACGCGCTGATAGCTCTTTGCTGGGCTGACCCGCCGCCACTTCCACTCCGGGCCGCAGAAAGAAAAGCGGGCGCTTTCGCGCCCGCTTTCGATCGATCACAGCTTTCGTTAGGACCGAACACGACCCGGGAGACCACCACGGGTTGGCACTGGAACTGGAGTGGTCCCATGGCCGCCGCCAGTGTGCGGACCGCGTGGACGGCCATCCCGTCGCGGATCGCAGTGATCGCCATCGACTACGCCGCCACGAAGGATGGTCCCGAAGATGCCGCCGAGGACAGAGCCGCCGCCGTCACCGGCGCCCGGATTCGGGCCGCCACCGTTCTGGCCTCGCGCACCCTCGCCTCCATTCGGATCGATGGGCATCGGCGACGGACGCGGAACCGCGGGCGCAGCCGGATCCGGCACTTGCTCTGTCGTTGGAGAAGGCGCCTGCGACACCACCTCCGTGGTCGGCTCCTCTGCCTTGGACTCGATCGAAGCGTCCGGTGCCGCCTTCACAGTGGGCGTCTTCGACTTCACCGCCTTGGGACCGGCTCCTTTCTTGATGGCCGGTGCGGACGACGGAGCGGTCGACTGCCCAATCTCCGTGAGAGCAAAACCCTTGGCCGCCTGCTGCGAGGCGAGATCGAGGCCCGACGATGAGGCCAGCTGCAGGTCTCGTTTGAGGTCGTCGTTCATCGCGCGATTCGGCGACGCCCCGTTCTTGCCACAAGCGGCGAGAACGACGGCAGACAGGCCGACCGCAAGCATCGAAGATCTCTTGACCGTACGCACGTGTGCCTCCATAGCGAGAGCGGCCCTCGACCTGCCAGTGGGTCTGGTCGCAGGTGGAGCGTCGCGCGCTCCCATAAAGCACCAGGCGCACCAACGCCTAACCGCACCGTCCCACGGTTAACGATCATGATTCGCGTCGGCGTGTCTCTCCTCAGAGACAATCGCGTCTCGGCGTGGGGACAGCAGCTCGACGCGCAACGAGGAGAATCACGCGGGTATAATGCGGCACGCTTGAACCCTCGACTCCCAAACGGAGACCACATCGATGCGTGCGAAGTTCGGTCGGACGCCGGCGCTCGTCCTCATGGCGGCGCTCATGGCCGGTTGCGCAGCGGGAAGTCGCGAGCTGACACCGGATCAGCGTCGCGCGATTGCGACCGAGATCGATGCCAAGGTCCGCGACGCCTATGATCTCGCGAAGCCCGGCGCGGAGGAGCGAATGATCGCGTTGTACGCCGATACTGGCCGCGTCGTGTCAGCATCCACGGGGCGCGCAATTGCCTCGCGCGACACGGTTATCGAAGGGATCAAGCTGTTCTGGAAGTACGTTGGCGCGAACATGAAGCAGCCGAAGTGGACCTGGACGAACACCTATATCGACGTCCTCGCACCGAATGCGGCGGTGTTCACAGGCACATACCGGGTGCCGCATCTCACCCCACGTGGCGAGCCCCACGAGATCGCGGGGGCCATGACGCTGGTCTTCGAGAAGCGGGGAGAGAAGTGGGGCGTGGTGCAGGAGCACCTGTCGGATGCCCCACCGGCGATGCCGATGGATTCGACGATGAAGATGAAATAGTTGTCATTCCGAGCGAAGCGAGGAATCTGCACTTGGGCATGAGTGCAGATTCCTCGCTTCGCTCGGAATGACAACGGTTACGGGATCGCGCCTGCCGCACCCGCTCGGCGAGGATCGGCGCCGGCAGTGACCGTGCCGTTGCCGATGGTGAGCGCGGCGCCGTAGCCCTCGCGCAGCTCGCCAAGGAGAGAGACGAGATGCGGCCGGTAGCCTAACGAGATAAGCTGCCGCATCACCTCCGGCGCGAAGCCGTCCTCGAGCTCGACGGACAGACCGTCCGCTCCGCGGAAGCCGGGGAGGAAACGGGGCAACTCGAGCGCAGCCTGCGGGCCGAGGTGCTGATCGATGATCCCGGTAATGGTCTGATACACGGCCGACGTGATCCACGCATTCCCCGCGGCGCCGACTGCTGCCGTGGGCCGCGGCTTCCGTCCAGGCTCGCCGCGAAAGAGGATGGTCGGCGCGATCGTGCTGCCATGGCGCGCGAATGGGAGCCGGGCGCCGTACGCGTTCGGGTCCGTTCCGTAGGAGGCGAGCTTGTCGTTGTAGATGAAGCCCAGACCGGGGGTCACGTAGAAGTTGCCGCCCCAGGTGCCTAACGTCTGCGTGACGGCGACGACGTTGCCGTCGGCGTCGGCGACCATGAACGCCGTCGTGCCAGCGGCGTGATGAAAGCGTGACGAGTCGCCGTCGCCATCGTTGCCGTCGACCGGTCTGGGGGTCGCGCATGGGAGAGAATCGCCGCGCAGAAGCTCAGGAGCAGGTGCGTGCGACGGGTCGAAGCAGTGCCAGCGCGCGCGTGCCGTGTCCTTGCTCGTGAATGGGTCGAGCGTCACCGGCCAGAGGCCCGGATCGGCGATGCGGTTCCGGCTCGACGGCGCGAGGAGCCAGGCGGAAAGCATCGCGTGCAGCGTCGGCGCGTCCTCGGTATACGGTTTAGGATCTTTGAACTGCTCGAGCAAGTTGAGCGTCGCGGCGAGCTGCGCGCCGCCAGCGACCGGAGGGGCACTCGAGTACAGCGTATATCCCCGATACGTCCCGGCGACCGGATCCCGCTCGGCGGCGAAATAGCGCGCGAGATCGGTGAGCTGCATCGCGTTCCCTCGGCCGCGAAGATCGGCGACGATGCGCCGCGCCACCTCCCCGCGGTAGAACGCGTCGGCGCCACCCTTGGCGATCTGCTCCAACGTCCACGCCAGATCGGGGTTGCGCAGCGTATCGCCGGCTTGCAGCGGCTGACCGTTGCGGAAGAAGAGCGCCCGCGCACCGTCATACTTGAGAAAATGCTCACGCTCGGTCGCGAGAGTCGTCGCCAATCCTTCGCTGACGACGTAGCCGTCGCGCGCGGCGCGAATCGCCGGCGCAACGATGTCGGCCCACGCGACCTTGCCGCTGCCAAACTTCTTCACGGCGAGGAACATCGCCGCGACGGTGCCGGGGACGTTGGCAAGCACCGGACCGTCGTCGGGAAGGCGGCCGTTCTGCAGCAGGCTCGCGTTGTCGAGTCCTGCCTCCTCCGGCACGCGCGACATGAACTCGATGAGGCGCGGCGAATCCATCGTCGTTCTGTAGACGAGCATCTCGCCGTAGCCGCCCGGACCGCTCGCATCGGGCTCGACGACGCCTAACGCGAACGAGACCGCTGCCGCCGCGTCGACGACGTTGCCGCCTTTGCGCAGGATCTCGAGCCCGGCCGCGGTTGCGACGGGGTGCGCGCTCGAAATAGCCGCTCGCCCCGTTGCCGACGCGCGGTATGGCGGTCGCTCGCGAAGGAGCGCGTGGAGCGCGCCGCGGAGCGCCTCGTCATCGCGCGCGGCGAGAACGCGCGCACGGTGGCTTGCGACGAGCGACTCCCAGCGCTGGCGCGCGGCGCTCGCAGTCGGATCGCTGTAGTAGAGCCTTGTCGTGCGGGCCGCGAGCTCGTCGAGGGCCGCGGTATTGAGCCGCAGCCGCTCACTTTCGCTCGCGAACGGCGCTCCCTCGGCCAATGAAGACGCAGCGAAGCCCGCGTCCGGCGGCGTCGGTGCGTCCACGGACCAGAGGCCACCCATCTCGGCGAGCACGTCGTGAGCCGCGCGATCGCCGAGTCGGTCCGGATCGCCGTTGTAGGCGACGTCGTCGTCAGGGAGCTCGACGAGAGTGATCCGGCGCCCGTCTGGCGTCCACGCCGACGCGGCGTGTCGCATACTGGCAAGATTCGTGTAGCGACCATCCGTCGGAACGACGAACACACCATGGCGCGCACCACCGACGGTGTATGTGAGCCGATCGCCGTTAGGCGACCAGGCCGGCCGCTCGATCCCGGCGGCGCTGACGATGGTGCTGTCTCCGCCACGATGCTCGGGCGCGGCATCCAATGGCCTGATGACGAGCCGCCGTCCCGCCTCCGCGACGACGACGAACGCGACGCGCTTTCCGTCTGGCGAGAGCGCTGGCCAGCGCTCGGCGGCACGTCCACTCGTCAGGCGTCGCTCGGTGCCGCCCGGCTCACGAATCCAGAGTCGCGCCGCGCTCCCGCGACCACGCCCGAAGAGGATGCGGCCATCGGAGAGTGCCAGTGGAGTGCTCTCATCCTCGCCGCTGCCGAAGATACGAGTGGGGGATGCGGCGGCGCCGGTGTCGCCGACGGCGACCTGCCAGACGTCGAAGTTCCCGCTGCGATTCGACGCGAAGAGCAGCGACTTTCCGTCGGTCGACCAGGACGGCTCGCGGTCCCAACTCGCATCCGAGGTCACTCGCGACCACTTGCCGGTCGACGCGACGATCCAGAGATCCCCGCGCACGCTCACCGCCAGGCGACCGTCCGGGGCGTAGGCGATGTCGCGCGCGCCCGAGACAGGCATCTCGCGCGTCTGCGCGCGAGCGCTGAAGAGCGGCAGCAGGATGACAAGCGAGGCGAGACGCATGGCGAGTGGTGAGTGGCGTGTTGCGAGCGGTGAGTGTTGCATACTCTAAGCGCTGAACGCTCGGCACGCACGGCTGCACCATCACCGTTCAATCGCTCGTCACTCGCCACCCGCCACTCCACCACTACTTCAATCGGCGCGCAAAGCTACGTTCGGGTCGACGTGCGTGGCGCGTAGGCCAGGGAGAAGACTCGCCAGCACGGCGACCGCGAGCAGAGTGATCGCAGCTATGGTGTACGTCAGCGGGTCCTTGGAAGACACCCGGTACAGCAGCGGCCCGATAAACTTGCTCGCGACCAACGCGATGACGCCACCAATGAGAATTCCCGCGGCCGCGATGCGGATGCCGCTTCCAAGAACCAGGCGGAGCACGTCAGCGCTCTGTGCGCCGAGAGCGATCCGCACACCAAGCTCGTGACTTCGTTGGGTCACGTTGTACGCGATGACGCTATACAAGCCGACCGCTGCCAGAAGGAGCGCAAGTCCACCGAACAAGGCGAACATCGTCGCACCGAGATCCCAGGATCGCACCTCGGTATCGAGAATCTTTCGCAGCGGCGTGATCGAGACGTATGACGGACCCGGCATGACATGTTGCAGCTCGCGGCGTACGGTGTTGATCATGAGGGCGGCGTCACCATGGGTGCGGATGAACAGACCCGGGCCACCACTGCCCTTCTGCGCCACGGGCGCGTAGTACTGCAGCCCCGGGGGGTCGGCGAGGTTGCGATCGACGAGGTTCGTCGCGACGCCGACGACGGTCGAGCAGGGGAGCGAGTCCTCGCCCACACGCAGGCATTGGCCCAGCGGATCGGCGTTGGGCCAGATCTTCTTCGCCATCGCCTGACTGACGACGAGCACCTTCGGGGCGCCGACGCCATCGGCGTCGGTGAAGCCGCGGCCGCGTACGATGTGAATCCCCATCGTTGCGAAATAGCTCGGTGACACCGTGTTGAACAGATAATCGCCGTGGATCGAGTCACGCGCTTGCGTGAACAAGTCCTGTGTCCAACTCATCCAGAAGGGAACCGATACTGTGAGCGCCGCATTCTCCACACCGGGAATGGCGCGCGCCCGTTCGATCAGCTGGCCTCGAAGTGCCACGCCAGCTGCCGAGTCGAGTTGCTGGCCGCGCATCTCGATTGAGACATACAGGAGGCGCGACGTGTCATAGCCGAAGTCGAGGGCATGCACGTTGTGCAGACTCCGAACGAACAAGCCCGCTCCGACGAGAAGAACGACGGAAAGGGCGCCTTGCAGGATCAGCAACGCTGTGCGCGTGCGAGAGCGGTGATACGTTCCCTCTCGCGCGCCCGCCTTCAGTGAGGCGCTGACGTCAGTGCGCCGCGCGAGGAGCGCCGGCGCGAGCCCCGTGAGGATGCCAACCACGATGGCGGCTGCGACAGCGAAGCCCAGCATACGAGGATCGGCGATCACGGCTGGCCATTCGACGTCGGGGAGAATCGCCTTCTGAAGTATCGCGCCGCCCCAGCGCGCCACGGCGAGCCCGGCCGCCGCACCGAGGATGGCCAGCAGCAGGCTCTCGGTGAGCAGTTGAACGAAGAGGCGACCGCGACTCACGCCTAACGCGACGCGGACGGCAATCTCGCGGCGGCGGCGGAATGCCCGCGCCAGAAGGAGATTGGCGACGTTGGCGCAGGCGATCAGAAGGACGATGACGGACACGCCGACGAGCCACGTGGCCACCTTCGAGTTGTTGCCCTGGTTGGGCCCTCGCTCCTTCAACACCGACGCGACCACCGCGCGTGGATGCGCGATGGCCACGGGCGTGGCGCGCTCCTGGCTCTGGTAGCTCCGGAGATACGCATTGGTGAGATCGGCGGTTGCGGCCGTGACGCTCACGCCGGGCTTGCGCTCGACGATCATCTCCATCCACGACATGTTGTGGGTGGTGTACCATCGGCTCCTCTCGGTGGCGGTGAGCCCGCCGAAGAGGTCGTACACGCCAGTGGTAATCGGGACGAAGGCGACGGCCCCGGTCGGAACCATGCCGACGAACCCGCGCGGCGCGACGCCGACGATCGTGTACGCGCGCCGGCCTAACGATATCGACTTACCGAGGACGTCGGCGCGTCCCCCGTATTGCGACTGCCAGTAGTTGTACCCGAGCACGGCGACGGTCGCGCCCTCGGGCGTGTGATCTTCGCTCGGCCCGAAGTAGCGGCCGAGGGCGGGCGGTGCCTTGAAGATCTGCCAGAAGCTCGCGCTCACCATGCCGACCGGCTTCTCGGCGGTTTCCTCGCCGGTGCCGATGGCGAGGTTGAAGTAGAAAAACGCCGCCGTCCGCGAAAATGACTTGGTGTACTTCGTGAGGTCGACGTAGCGCGTGTAGCTCATGTTTGGCGTCAGGTTTTCGACGCCGTCGAAAGTGCGGCCGATGTATACACGATTGGTCAGCCCGGGGTTGGCGAGGAACGGTGGAGGGCTGAGAAGCAGACGGTCGATAATGCCGAACATGGTCGCGTTGGCGCCGACGCCTAACGCGAGGGCGAGCACGATGACGAGGGTGAATCCCGGCGCGGCGCGCAGGCCGCGCGCGGCGTAACGGAGATCCTGTGCGAGGCTGCTGAACCAGGCCGCGCGGCGGTCCCGCTCGGCGCGCGAGCGATCGATCGCCTCGAGCCGCGCGCGGGTTCGCTCGACGTCGCCGAAGCGGCGTTGCGCCTCGCGGGTGGCGTCGGACTCACTCATGCCTCTCGTCATGTAATGCCTCACGGCCATGTCGAAGTGAAAACGCAGCTCGTCGTCGACGGCGCGCGCGACGCGACTCGGACCGAGGTCGATCCGGAAGAGTCGGCGAATGCCACGCGGGAGCACGGAGCGCGGGGATAGGGAAAGCGTGACGCGGGGGGCCTAGGCTACCTGAAGCACCTTGAAGACCGCGCGCGCATAACGAGTGAAGACGTCGGTCTGGCTGCGCAGCTGTTTGCGGCCGGCGGTGGTCAACTGGTAGTACTTGGCCTTGCGGTTGTTCTCGGAGACGCCCCATTCGCTCTCGAGCCAACCGCGCTTCTCCATGCGGTGGAGGGCGGTGTAGAGCGCGCCCTCCTCGATCTGGAGGTCATCGTCGGTGGTGTCGCTGATCCACCGCGCGACGGCGTAGCCGTGCATCGGGCCCCACGTGAGGGTTTTCAGGATCAGCAGGTCCAGGGTTCCCTGGAGGAGATCGAGGTCGTGGAGCGCGGCAGGCACAGAGGTCCCCTGAAGTGTTCAGGGGAACAATGTGGGCGGGGCCGCGTGGCGTCAAGTCGGTGTACAGAAGGGCGGTCCGAGAAGAGCGGGCCGAGAAGGGCGGGCCGAGAAGAACGGTCCGAGAAGAACGGTCCGAGAACGGCGCCTGAATAAGGAAGCGGGCGCGCTTTGCGCGCCCGATTTCCTCGTTCGCAGATAGCTATGGACTATGGACTGATAGCTACAAACGGGTCTTCTCCGTCCTCCCGAAACTTGCCAGCGGCTCGGATGGCGGCGGTCACGTCGTAGACGGCGTGGACGCCCATGGCGACGTAGAGCATGCCTGTGCCGGCGACGACGGCTTGCATAACGAGCCCGATGGCGAAGACCCAGCCCATGCTCTTCGCGCCTTGCGGATAGTGCACCAGCGCGAAGGCGGCGGCGCTGAGAAGGACGGCGGTCACGAAGCTGGCCGTCACCGACGCGAGGAGGACGACGAGCACGCCGCGATAGGCGGTTTCTTCCGCGACGCCGGCGGCGAGGGAGAGTACGAGCCAGAGCGCCCACTGCGCGGAGGTTCGCGGAAGCAAGTGTCGCATCCAGAGAGTCCGTCGTTCCTCCGGGGTACGCAGCTGCCAGGAGAGGGCACCCAATACGAGGAGAAGCGTAAGAGCCCCGATGGCGATGCCGACGTTGACCGGACGCAGGCCGGTCCACGACCAGAGATCCATCCGCTCGTGGCGCGCGACGACGAACGACATCGTAAAAAGCAGGAGCTGTACGATCAGCGCTCGCGTGAGCACGTCGGAGCGGCGCGGCGGTCGCGAGTGTCCTCTCGTTCGTCGGCGGGCACCCTTGGCAATCGTCGACCGGCTTCGCACGGCACCGACGGGCAAGACGACCAGCACGAGGAACACGAAGAGGACGGACTGCGTGTCCACCGTGAGCGGTGTCAGAGGCGGGAATTGAGCACCGGTGATCATAGGTGACCTTGAGCGGCTCGGCCGTGCTCGTCAGCTTGCTCACTGGCCACCGTATTCACCGTGACCAACCACGTCAAGCGCTATCTCGAACCGTGCCCGAGCTACCCGACATCACAGTCTACGTGGAAGCACTGAACCGGCGCGTCGCCGGGGCGCGGCTCGAGGACGTGCGTCTCAAGAGCCCATTTCTCCTGCGGAGCGTAGATCCACCGATCTCGGCCTTGAAGGGAAGGCAGCTTCTGGAGGTCAGGCGGCTGGGGAAGCGGATCGTCTTCGCCTTCGAAGACGACCTCTACCTCGTGCTGCATCTCATGATCGCGGGGAGGCTCAAGTGGCGCGACGCGGGGAAGAAGCCGTCCGGAAAGATCGATCTGGCTGCCTTCGATTTCTCGACGGGAACGCTCCTTCTCACCGAAGCCGGGACGAAGAAGCGGGCGTCGCTCCACGTCGTCGCCGGGGCAGCGGGGCTCGCGACCTTCGATCGCGGCGGACTCGAGGTGCTGTCGGCGACGCCTAACGAGTTTGCCGAGCGCCTGACGAGCGAGAGTCATACGGTGAAGCGGGCGCTCACCGATCCCCGCCTCTTCAGCGGCATCGGAAACGCGTACTCCGACGAAATCCTGCATCGCGCGCGGCTCTCACCGGTACGGCTCACGCGTCGGTTGACCCCGGAAGAGACGCGCACGCTCTACGAGGCGACGCGAGCGACGCTGATCGAGTGGACGGATCGGCTTCGCGCGGAGACAGGTGGTGGTTTTCCGGAGAAGGTCACCGCATTTCGCGATGCGATGGCCGTGCATGGTCGCTACGGCCAGCCATGCCCCGTGTGCGGCACGCCCATCCAGCGCATTCGTTATGCGGACAACGAGACGAATTACTGTCCGACCTGTCAGACGGACGGCAAGCTGCTCGCGGATCGTGCGCTATCGCGCCTCCTCAAGGAGGACTGGCCGAGATCGATCGAGGAGCTCGAGGAGGTGCGCGGTTCGGGACGAGGGACGCGGAATGAGGGATGAGGGATGAGGGATGAGGGACGCGGGACGCGGGACGCGGGACAGCACGCCTTTTCCAAGTCGTCTTTTCTCAGTCGCCTCTTCTCAGTCGCCTCTTCTAGCCCCTACGCTGTCAGTTCAAAAGTTGGTAGTGGGCAGTTCGAAGTAGTTATCGTCCCGCGTCCCTAGTCAGCAGCCAACTGGAACCTCCCCTCGCACACGATCACTGACTGCCCGCCGCAGCGGACGCCGGTGATGCGGCCGCCTTTCTTGTCGACTTCCACCTCGAGGATGCTCGGCCGGCCCATCTCGAAGCCCTGCTCGATGACCCAGCGGAGTGTGCCGTCGAAGCGCGGGTCACGCGCGGCCAGATACCCGCCGAGGCCGACGGCGGCGCTGCCAGTGGCCGGATCTTCGGGGACGCCAATGAGCGGGGCGAACATGCGCGCGCGCACGTCGGAGCGCGGCTGCTCCGGGTCGAGCGCAAAGACCATCACCATGTTCGTGACGTAGCCGCGCATCGTCTCTTCGAAAAGCTCGGGCTTCACCCTGGCGCGCGCCACGGCGCGTCGATCACGCAGCGGAACGAAGAGAAACGGCGTACCACAACTGATGGCTTCGGGCGCCATCTCGCTGCCGACGAGGTCATCCGTCGAGAGCGACAACATCGCCGCGAGACGGTCGGGAGACGGCGGCGGCGAGAGCACCTCAGGCAGCTTCGCGACGGTGAGCTGCGCAAACGTGGGCTTCCCGTCGATGGCGCGAATCGTGACCGGAACCGGACCCACGCCTTCTTCGAGCACGATCCGCGTCTCCTCGCCGGTCAGCTCCACCGCGCCGATGGTCGCGAGCACATGGGCGGTGCCGACGGTGGGATGACCGGCAAACGCCAGCTCGCTCCCAGGGGTAAAGATGCGTACGCGGCAGGTATTCTTCGGATCCGTGGGCGGAAGGACGAAAGTCGTCTCCGAGTAGTTGAACTCTCGTGCGATCCGTGGCATAAGCTCAGGTGGAATCTCCGACGCGTCGGGAAAGACGGCGAGCTGATTGCCACCGAAGATGTGGTCGGTGAAGACGTCCGCTGTGAGGTACCTAGGGTGCATGGCGGAGGTGATGGGTGATGAGTAATAGGTGAGTGGCTGGTGGTTGGTGACTGGTGACTGGTGGCGCGTGGTGAGTAGCGAGTGGCGCGTGATTCGGAACGAAGCGTTTGTTGCCTAGCACCTAACACCTAGCACCTAGCACCTAGCAAGCTACTTCGTGCGGCCGTTTGGCCCGTAAGCTTTTCGTCATTTCTCGCCAAGCGAGGCAACGTCAGGCTCTCACGGCGTGTACCAATTCGATTGACGCATACAAGGCAGTAGCACTGCGCATGGCGAACTGGCTCGAGTCGCTCTTCGCGTTCTTTTTCAAGTACCGGCCGGCAGTTTTCGAGAAGGGAGACTTTGCGTTCGGCTCTCCCACCTCCGTGATCCTGCTGCTCCTCGCCGGCGCGCTCATCGGCGTGCCCGCGATCCTCACCTACGCGGCGGTGCGCGGCAAGAGCACGCGTCGCGATCGGTGGATTCTGGGCAGTCTGCGCGCGGCCGCGATTCTCCTTCTGGTATTCTGTCTCTTCCGGCCGATGCTGCTGCTCTCGGCGGCGGTGCCACAGCGCAACTATGTCGGCGTGCTCATCGATGACTCGCGGAGCATGCAGATCGCTGACGTCGACGCCGGCGACGCGCGACCACAGACGCGTGGTGACGCCATTCGGCATCTCGTCGCCGGGCCGGACAGCGCGATTCGCAAGGCGCTCGCCGATCGCTTTCTCGTGCGCTACTTCCGCTTCTCGTCAGGCACGCAGCGCATTGCCAGCGCCGACGACGTGAGCTTCGCCGGCACGAGCACCCGGCTCGGCGACGCGATCGAGCACGCGCGGCAGGAGCTGGACGCGGTGCCGCTGTCGGGGCTCGTGGTGTTCACCGACGGGGCGGACAACGCCCGCACCCCGCTCGGCGACGAGTTACTGTCGCTCCGGGCGCGATCGGTGCCTGTTTTCACGGTCGGTATCGGGCGCGAGCGATTCGACAAGGACATCGAGATCCGCCGGGTCGAGGCGGCGCGGACAGCACTGAAGGGGAGTGCCATCGTCGCGGACATTCTCGTTAGGCAGCGGGGCTACGGCGGGCAGAAGGTGCCGCTCGTCGTCGAGGACGAGGGCCGCGTCATTGCCTCCGAGGAGGTAGCGCTCCCGAGCGATGGCGATCTCGCGCCCGTGCGCGTGCACGTCGCGCTCAACGACGCCGGACCGCGGACGCTGGTGTTCAAGATCGCCGGGCAGCCGGGCGAGCAGGTGACGCAGAACAATGCGCAGCAAGCGCTCGTCGTCGTGCGCGATCGCCGCGAGAAGATTCTCTACGTCGAGGGGGAGCCGCGGTCCGAGATGGCGTTTATCCGCCGCGCGGTCGCGAACGACTCGAACCTCCAGCTCGTGACGCTCCAACGCACCGCCGAGAATACCTTCCAGCGCTTCGACGTCGACAACGGCGAGGAGCTGGCCGGCGGCTTCCCGAAGACTCGCGAAGAGCTCTTTCGCTATCGCGGCGTCGTTCTCGGCAGTGTCGACGCGAGCCTCTTCACGCGCGATCAGTTGCAGATGCTCGCGGACTTTGTCGGCGTGCGCGGCGGCGGCTTGCTCTTGTTAGGCGGCAGGCACGCGTTCGGGGAGGGAGGCTACGCCGGCACGCCGCTCGCGCCGGCGATGCCGGTCGTGATCGGTGGTGAAGCGGTGCCGGATTCCCTCACCTTCCTCGCCGATATCAAGCCGGAGCTCACGCCCGCGGGCGCCGCAAGCGCGGCAACGCAGATCGCGGGCTCCGAGCAGAAGTCGAGCGATCGATGGAAGACGCTCCCGGCGGTGACGAGTGTCAACTTCATCCGCGGGATCAAGCCGGGCGCGGTGATCCTCGTGAATGGCGTCGTCCCGACCGATGGCCGCACCGAGTCCGCACCCGTCGCCGTTAGGCGCTACGAGCAGCCCGTCCTTGCCTATCAACGCTACGGGAAAGGGTTGTCGATCGCGCTTCCCATCCAGGATACGCGCCTCTGGCAGATGGACCCGAACACACCCGTGGACGATCAGACGTTCGTCACCTTCTGGCGGCAGCTGCTGCGCTGGCTCACGAGCGACGTTCCGAACCGCATCACCGTGGCTTCGGCGAGCGATGTCGCCGGAGTACGCGACCCGGTCGCGCTCACCGCCGAGGTGGCGGACAGTGCGTTCGTGATGCGCAACGATGCACATGTGGTGGCACATCTCACGACGCCGTCCGGAGCGACGCGCGACCTTCCGATGGAATGGGCAGTCGATCGCGACGGCGAGTATCGCGCGACCTTCACGCCGGAAGAAGCCGGCAACTACGAAGTCGTGGCCGAAGTGGACCCTGCCGCGGGTGCGACCGGTGGAAGCTCGGCCCGGCCCACCGCCGACACCACGCGCGCTCGCCGAAGTGACGCGACGTATGTCCGGGTGAACGCGCCATCTGAATCGTCGCGCGAGTTCGTCGACGCCGAGATGCGTGCGTCGCTGCTGCAACGCATCGCGCGCGAAACGGGCGGGCGATTCTACACGCCGGCGAATGTCGCATCGCTGCCCGAGGACATCGCACTCAGCAAGCGCGGCGTTACCGTCGTGAACCAGATGGATCTGTGGGACATGCCATTCATCTTCCTGCTGCTCGTTGGACTCGTTTGCGCGGAGTGGGCCTATCGGAAGAAGCGAGGGCTCGTATGAGTGGCGAGCGGCGAGTGGCGCGTGGAGTGTTCCTCTCTGTCATCCCGAGCGAAGTGAGGGATCTGCTTTTCTCGCTCGCGACGACACTGGTATTGCTGCTGCTGGTCAACCCCTTGCACGCCGTCCTCAGCGCTCAGCGTACGCATCTGCTCATCGTCTCCGGACTTGGCGGCGAGCCGCACTACAGCGAGGAATTTCGAACTTTGGGATTCTCGCTGTTCGACGCGGCGCGAAAGC
>DATEPP010000099.1:0-3699 GCA_035273165.1 Gemmatimonadaceae bacterium | reverse complement strand
CGGCCGTCGGTGGTTCGCGTCGAGCGCAGCAGGAGACCGTTGCGATCGAGGACCGAGACACTCTCGTCCGCGATGGTGCGCGAGGCGGTTGGCAGAGGTAGGGTGATCCAAACGGCCATTGCGAGCATGCCGACTGCTATGCCGCCGGCGATGAACGTGACGAGTGGCGCGTGGCGAGTGCCGCGCATGACGCGCCACGCTCCACGCATCACCCGCCACGCCTCACGGGCCACGCTCATCGCGCCCGCGGCGTCACCACGAACGCGCCGCCGTCGCTGCGGCCATACACCGCGCGGTTGTACATCTCTTCCGCGTGCGCCGGTACCTTCACGAACGTTCCTGCCGTCGTCGCGCGCGCGACATAGGTCGCGGTGTAGGTACCCGGCCAGAGATAGGTCGCCGAATAGACGACGCGGTCGTCACGCAGCTCGCGATGGTCGAACGGCGACCACCAGCCTGCTTCCCAGAAGCCGTACCACTCCGGGCCGTCCTCGTGATCGGCCTCTTCCTGTTGCTGGTCGTTTGGATCCTTGAGCCCCGGACCGGGGAGATTCGCCGCCGTGCGGAGACTCAGGTCAACCGCTTCGAGACCGGCGGGGAGCGCGTCGTCGAGCACGACGAAGGTCCGCGAGGCTGGCACCGTCAGCCGGAGCCGCACGCGCACCAGGTCGCCTTCGGCGGCGCTGGTGATGGGCGTGCCGGTATCGTAGCGCTCGTACCATCGCTCGACGCGGAGGCCATGCTCCTCTGGCGTCACTGGCTGCTTCGACGGGATCTCGGTGACGTTGAGATAATAGTAAACCGGGCCATCGCCGGCGCCGGCCTGCATCGCGAGCCGCAATGCGTCCTGACCCTGCTCGTGCGTGAGCAGCCCTTGCAGGTTGATCGTCGAATCACGCGCGGCGCCACTCTCGAGAAGGACTCGATTGCCGGCGGTGACACGAACCGCCCGGTCGCCTGAGGCAGAGCGGCCCGCGCCGAGCGCTGCGAGGGCGCCCGCGGCGGTGCCGTAGTCCTGCGTCGTCCAGTAACTGCGAGCCGCGACACGGCCTGCGTCCACCAATGCTTCGGCGAGCGGCCCAACGAGCCGGTTGTTGCGATCGACGGCGAGCGTCGCGGTGAGGATGCGAGCGTATGGCCGCGCGTAGGACGCGAAGTAGAAATAGGGCACGAGAGAATCCGGGATGACAGCTCGCCGGCCCTCGACGCGAACGAGTGGCCACGTCGCTTCCATCAGTGTCCGCGCCGGCGCCATCTGGCCGCGACGAGCCAACACTTCGGCAAGCCGCGCGCGATCTTCGATCGAGAGCTCCGCCGCGGTCCGCAGCAGTTCGTTCTCGGCAGCGACATCAGCCCGGTTGGCACGGCTCAGGAAATCGACAGCGGCAACCCGGTCGCTCAGCTCGGCCGCGCGCGTCGTATACCAGCTCGCCACGGGTGTGAACCTCGCCGCGACAGTCGCGTGGAGAGACTGACCCAGATAATCGGCAAGCCGCGATATGACGAGCGTGTCGACTTTCACACCCGCGGCGCGCGCGTCGAGCAGGATCGTGCCTGCGTACGCGCTGAGCCATGGCGTCGTCCAGTCATTCGAGCCCCAGTAGCCAATTGCACCGTCACTGCGCTGGCGGCTGGTCAGTACCGCCACGGCGCGAGCGATCTCCACTTTCGGATCGACGCCGTACATCTTCTGGAAGGCTTGCGGCTGGTACCGATAAAGCGCGATCACGGTCATCGCCTCGCTGCTCACCTGCTCGGAGCAGTCATAGGGATAGACGCGCAGGTCGCGGTACATCCCCCTGATCGCGGTGAGCGGCGAAACGCCGACGCTGAGGCTCAGCTGTGAGCGTACGGGATCCGTACCCGAGGGAAGGGTGAAGACCGCGGAGCCGCTGTCGTAGAGCACGCCCGCGATAGTGTGCGTCACCGGATGATGATCGGGACGGATCGGTATCGTGACTCGAACCGCGTCAGCATTCTGGTTGTCGGTGACGTCGAAGCGGAAGGTGGCGCTGTCGTCGCGCGATGCCTCGAATGGGAATCGCACTTCGACGCCTCGTAAGGCAGCGAGGGTCGCCGTGCGCTCTGCGGCTCCTCGAAGCGTGACGCCGGTTGCCGTCGCCTTCACCGTCACCGGCACAGCCGCGCCGTCGCGACGATTGATCACCGCGCCGGCGGTGAAGGTGTCACCCTCGCGCACGAAGCGCGGGAGCGCCTGGCGTGCGAGCAGCGGACGGGTGACGAGAAGGCTCGACTCGCCCTTGCCGTAACGATCGTTCGCGGTGACCGCGACCGCCATGATCCTGAAGGTCGTGAGATTGTCGGGCAGCTTCGCGGTGGCGACCGCGTTGCCGTCGGCATCGGTCACGACCGAGCCGAGGAAGAAGGCCGTGGTCTTGAATCGAGAGCGAAGGATGTCGGCGCCGGTTGCCCCACCACCGCCGCCAGCCTCGCGCCTCCCCTTCTCGCCTTCCGGAATCTGCGGTGCGACAGCGGTCATGTTGCTGGCGAGGTGCATGCCGAGCCCGCGCTCGCGGTAGATGAGGTCTATTGGATCGGGCGTCTTGTAGCCGGTGAGGGCGAGCACGCCTTCGTCGACCGCCCAGAGAGTGACCTCGCTCTTCGAGCCGTGCGCGAGAGCATCGCGGACGCGAACGCGCACGCGCGCCGTGTCGGCCGGCCGATACTCTGCCTTTTCCGGCTCGATGGCAACCGTTAGGCGCTTGACCTCGGGGGTGACGCGCAGTTCGGCGTAGCCGACGCGGATAGTGGGCCGGCCCCCGTCCTCCATCGTCTTCGGCGGCGCGACGCGTCCGCGCGCGACGAGGATCGAGACGTAGACGTTAGGCGCGTACGCTTCGGTGATCGGGAGCTTGAGTGTCGTCGACCCGGCGGTGATGTGCAGCCGCCGCTGCTCGATTACTCCCTCGCGCTCGACGACGACCCACGCGTCGGTGTTGGTGAACGGCGAGGCGAAGAGAATGGTGGCCGTGTCGCCGACCGCGTAGCGAGCACGGTCGGGGATGACGTCCATCTTGAATTGGGTCTCGTCGCTCCATGGCACCCAGCCGGGCCCGACGACCCATCGCTCGAAGCTGGTCGCCGCGGGATGGCCCGCGCGATCGGTGGCGCTGAAGCTGACGACATAGATGCCGCCATCGTTAGGCGTGATCGCGCAGGACGTTGTCGTATCGGCGGTGGTCGTCACGGTGCACTGTGAGACCGTATCCGAGACCCATTCACCGACGAGCTCCGACACACCATCCCGCTCTCGGCGCACGCGATGCCACTCCCGCCTCACAACGGAGCCCTGGATGCGGACGCCGGGAACGAGATGACCATCCGGCCGCACGGCGACGACCCCGATACTCTGCGGCGTGCCCGTCCGCCAGAAGTAGTTCCTGCCTAACGGCTTGGCGGCGATGTAGAACTCGCCCGGGTAGACGACGGCGGACGTGCTCGCGCCGACAGCCTGTCGATTGACGTCGGTCACCGTCGCTTCGATCGTCACGCGTGCCGGGCGGCCCTTCTGCGTCTCTGGCACCGTGACGGTGAAGCTTCCCGCACCCCGCGGATCGAGCGTATCCGGCTTGCTCGCGAAGACACGCTCCTCACGGTTCTCACTGTCGCTGTCCTCCCACCAGCCGCCAGTCTCGCCGAGATACCATCCCTCGAAGCCGGGAACGGAGAGTTCCCAGG
>DATEPP010000098.1:0-2712 GCA_035273165.1 Gemmatimonadaceae bacterium | reverse complement strand
GAGCGATTCAGGAGCGCTGCCTTCTTGCTGGCAAATGACTCCGCCGCCTGCTTGTACGCGAGATCTGTCATCAGCCACATCTGACGCCGGAGCTCGAGGTAGCTCTCGTCGAGCGGCAGACCGCCGGGACCGAACGACACGCCTTCATCACCCCCGCCGAAGGCGATGAGGCCGACACCACCACCGAACTCGGAAAAGTTCGTGTTGTCGAACGCGTAATCGCCGACCCTGACCTCGGGCTCGAAGTGTCGGTTGCGGTTCGCGCCACTGCGGACAAGGCTGCCACCCGTCGCCGTCGCGCCCAAACCCCATTCCTCGAACACGCGATACGCGATGTAGTACGGTCGTGCGAGCTGGCCGAGGTGAAGCTCCTTGATGGATCGCTCCAACTCGTCGTGCATCGCGCGATCCAACGTCGAATCTTGCGCGTGCGCGGCGAGCGCGGTGAACGAGACGACCAGCGCTGCGAGAAATCCTGACCGCGTGAGCGCTCGCATGGTCATGGGACTGCTCCCGGAGGTGGGAGAATTGGGGGCTTCTCCTGGGCCTTCTCCTTCCGCTGAATCTCGATCTGCGAGATGAGGATCGACGGCGATGACGCCGACACGGGCACCCAACCCGATTCCGCGCCACAGACGCCATTGAAGACGCGAAGCTGATCGTCGGCCGCGATGATCCGACTGAAGGCGATGAGCGGCGTGCCGACGAGATCCACGCCGCGCACCAGCTCCTCCCGCCCATTCGGGAAGACGCGATAGACCATGACGGGCATCACCTCGAACGCGTTTGGCGTGAAACGCGTCGTGAGAGTGAATCCACCCTCGATGTCGTCGAAGATGAGTCCCCACGGCTTCTGCTGCCGCTTCACTTCGGCGATGAGCATCTGCTTCAATCGCTGGTGCGTCACGGGCTTCGACGACGTGACGACGAGGTTCGATTGCCGCGCCACCGCCGCCATTCCTGGTTGTCTCCGGCCATGGCCATTCGAGTGCGCGAAACCCGCGATTGGCGATCGCGACATGAGAAATCCGGAGAAGACGCCATTGCGCACGACATCGACGCGCCGCGCCGCCACGCCCTCGTCGTCGTAGAGGTAGTAGCCGGCGAGCTCGGTATCGCCCAATCGCCGCTGGGTCGGATCGAAGTACACGGAGAGATCGCGCGGCAGCAAACGCTCACCGACCTTGCCCTTGAACGTCTGGGCCTCCTCCTCACTCTTCTGGCGATGACCTTCGACACGGTGGCCGAAGACCTCGTGGAAGAAGACGCCGCTTGCTCGGCCGGAGAGAATCGCCGGTGCGGTCGCGGCGGTGATGACGGGCGCCTTCTGCAAGGCGTGCATGTCATCGATCATCTTCGCGACCGCCGTGAGAACAACGGTGTCGCTCGGCAGGCCCTCGGGTGATGACGCGACGAAGGACTCGTATCGCGGCAGCACCATCCCATCGGCGGCACGCGTGTACGCCGAGATCGTCAATCGGTAGTACGCGGATGACGTTTGCAGCTCGGAGCCGTCGCTGTTGACATACCAGCGCGTCGTGCCCTCGACCGAGAGCGATGCTTCGCCGTCGTAGATGTCGTTGTAGCGCGCGAACGGCGCCGTGTACCGCCGGATCCGCTGCTCCCAAGCTGGTCGATCGAACCGCACCTCGACCACCGGCTCCGAGTGTTTGACCGGAGGTTCTCGGGAAAAGTCCGGCGACGTGTCCTCGGGTGTGACGCGTAGCTGTGCGCTGGCCTTGATTCGCGCGAGCCGCTCCACCGCGCGCTTGTACAGCAGGTCGGTCTGATACCAGATGATTCGCCGGATGACCGCCGGGTCGTCACCGACCGGCAAGGTCGCCAGCGCGTATCGCTCGAAGAAGCCGAAGGACGGCATTCCGCCAGCCACTTCGTGGGTGTTGTCGAACTGCGCCGTGCCAACCCGTACGTCGACGCCAAGCACACGTCGTCGAGAGTCGCGACCGTCCGTGATCGTACCGAACGCGCCGTGTACGCCGGCGGACCGCGTGTCCGTCACGTCATAGCTGATGAAGTACGGTGGCTGGGGCTGAGCGCGGAACGTCTGGAGCGAGCGCGAGAGCTCGGCGTGCATGGCTGAGAGCACCGCTCCGTGCGCGGTGCCAGCATCCAGCTGCTGCGCCTGTCCGCGCCCGGCAAGGAGGACGGTCAGCAAGCCGCAGCCGCGCCTAACGATGGAGGAATGATGCACAGGATACCAGGTTGGACTGCCCGAGTTTGGTCTGCGGGCATAAAGAACGTCAAGCCCCTGGCGAGGCCGCCGCAGATGGACCAGCGTTAGCGATCGTCAGAGTTCTCTGAAAGGAAGCGCGCCAACCAACGTCGAGCTCTCATGCAACTCAAATACGACGTCCTCTGCCTCATGGTCGTTTGCTGTGCGCAGCAGGCGGCGGCTCAGGCCCCGTCTGCGAGAGGGACTGTGGCCGACACGTCGCCGTTCCGCGCGCTCGATCTGCCGGCGCCGAACGCGTATCGCTCCGGCTCCGGCCGCCCTGGGCCAAGTTACTGGCAACAACGCGTCGATTACGGAATCACGGCCACACTGAACCCGGAGCGCAACGAGATCCGCGGTCGCGAGACGATCCACTACACCAACAACTCGCCCGACGTGCTCCCCTATCTGTGGTTGTACCTGGAGCAGAACATCTGCGCACCGGCCAGTGTTACCAACCTGCTCAACCAGCCGCCGCT
>DATEPP010000097.1:0-1786 GCA_035273165.1 Gemmatimonadaceae bacterium | reverse complement strand
TCCGACTCCGACTTTCACCGGTGCCACCCCCGAGCTTGAGGACCCAATCGGCGCTGTGGCGAACGTGGTACCGGAACTCCTTCACCGCTTTGGCGGCGATCCCCGCGAGCTCCTGGTTGCTGCTTCGCTGCAGCGCTTCCGCTTGCAGCAGCCCGAAGACGCTGTAGAAGAGCTGCCTCACGATGGTGACGGCGAAGTCGCCCTTGGGCAGCTCGACGAGAAGCGCGTTTCGGAACTCGACCGCGTCGCGCAGGTAGGCGAGCGCGTCGGCGTCGCGCTGCTGTCCGTCGATTTTTCCCGCGAGACCGAGCAGCAGCGATGCCTGGCCGATGAGGTCGAGCGCAATGTTCGCGAGCGCGATGTCCTCCTCGAGAATCGGCGCGTGGCCGCACCACTCGGAGAGACGATGTCCGAGAATGAGCCGGTCGTCGCCGAGCCGGAGCAGATACTCGAAGGTGGCGTCTGCCATCACATGCGGATGCCGCGCGGCACCTTGAAGAACTGCGGATGCCGGTAGGGCTTGTCGTTTCCGGGATCGAAGAACGGACCCATGTCGTCTGGTGTCGACGCGGTGATGGCGACGGAGGGCACGACCCAGATGTTGACCGCCTCGCCGCGACGTGCGTAGACGTCGCGGGCGTTCTGCAGTGCCGACTCCGCGTCCACCGCGTGGACGCTCCCGGCATGCTCGTGCGGCTCACCGCCCGGCGGCTGGACGAACACCTCCCAGAGCGGCCACTGGCTGTCCGCGGGCGTGGCGCCGCCGTTCGTCGTGCTATCGTTAGGCATCGTCGTCACGAGAAGGCGGCCTCGTTAGGCCGCCTCGGATGTTGATTCGGCGCCGCCCTGCTTCGCCGCATAGGCCGCGGCGGCGACGCGCACCCATTCGCCGTCGTCATGTGCCTGACGCCGCGCCGCCAGCCGCTCCCGGTTGCACGGACCGTTGCCGCGCACCACACGCCAGAACTCGTCCCAGTCGATCGGACCAATGAGCCAGTTCTGGCTCGCCTCGTCAAAGCGCAGCTGCGGATCGGGAATGGTGAGATCGATCGCCTTCGCCTGCGCTATCGTGAGATTGATGAAACGCTGACGAAGCTCGTCGTTGCTCTTCCGCTTCACGCCCCAGCGCAGCAGCTCGTCGCTGTTCGGAGAGTCGGTATCGTGAGGTCCGAACATCATCAGCGACGGCCACCACCAGCGGTCGAGCGCATCCTGCGCCATCCGCTTCTGCGCCGGAGTGCCCGCGGCGAGCGTGGCCATGATCTCGTAGCCCTGACGCTTGTGGAAGTTCTCCTCCTTGCAGATCCGGACCATCGCGCGCGCATACGGGCCATAAGAGGCCTTCGCGAGCATCGTCTGGTTCACGATCGCCGCGCCGTCCACCAGCCAGCCGATCGCGCCGATGTCCGCCCAGCTTAGCGTCGGGTAGTTGAAGATGCTCGAGTACTTCGCCGTGCCGTTCAGCAGCTGCTGGATGAGCTCGTGGCGATCGACGCCGAGCGTCTCGGTGCCGCAGTAGATGTAGAGCCCGTGGCCGGCCTCGTCCTGCACCTTGGCGAGGAGCGACATCTTGCGCCGCAGGTTCGGCGCGCGCGTGATCCAGTTGCCCTCGGGCAGCATGCCGACGACCTCGGAATGGGCGTGCTGGGACATCATCCGCACGAGCTGCTTCCGATAGCGCTCGGGCATCCAGTCTTTCGGCTCGATCGACTCACCGGCGGCGATGCGCGCCTCGAAGGCCGCGAGGCGGGCCGGATCCTCGACGTTGGTCTCAGGCTTGTTCGGG
>DATEPP010000096.1:0-1445 GCA_035273165.1 Gemmatimonadaceae bacterium | reverse complement strand
GAAGTCCGGTGGAACGCAGAGCGTTACATCGTGGCCGAGTGTTTTCAGCTCCGACGCGAGCGCGACGAGCGGCTGCACGTCGCCGCGAGATCCGATGGTCGACAACAGAACGCGCATGATAGCTCCCGATTGACGAGGCGCGAATTCTGAGTTGGCCCCTCCGCCTTGCCACAAGTCCCCCCGTCCGCTACACCTTGGAATAGGGAACGCGACCTGCCCCCGACGCCCTGGAGCTCCATGCGCCGCCCCGCCCTCGCCGTCGCTCTCCTCGCCCTGCTATTACCCGCGACGCTCGCCGGACAGACGTCGGCATCATCGACGCCGCCGCTGGATGGCGTGATGATCACCTTCGCGCGCTTCGCCGACATCTTCGGCGGACGGCTCGTGCTGGCGTTCAACGCGATCCCCGCCTCGAAGTACGATTATCGTCCAACGCCCGCGCAGCAGACGGTCGGCTACATCGCGCAGCATCTCGTGGACGCGAACTACGGGCTCTGCTCGCAGTTCGCGCACATGCCTCATCCGACGACGGCGAAGGATTCGCTGGCCGACACGATCAAGGCGCGCTGGCCGAAGGACACGCTCGTCGCTCGCCTCGACGCCTCGCTCCATTTCTGCGACACGGCGATCCAGCGCGCTGGCAAGCTCGAGACACCCACGCTGGCGAGCTATCTCCTCGCCTTCGAGACGGATCTCGCCGAGCATTACAGCCAGCTCTCGAGCTACATGCGACTCATGGGCTTGGTGCCGCCGTCGGCGCTCCCCCAGCGTCCGCGCACCGCGATCGATCTCCCCGCCTCGGCACTACAGGCGTATGCCGGCGTCTACGAGTTCGCGCCGGGTTGGGAGCTGCGCGTCACGACCCAGAATGGCGCGCTCTACGGCGTATCGTCGTTAGGCGGGACGCCGGCGAGGCTCTGGCCGGAGAGTGCGACGGAGTTCTTCCTCAAGGAGACGGACGCGCAGGTAACGTTCACGCGGGATGCGAGTGGTGCCGTTACGGGGTTGGTGGCGCACCAGTTCGGGCGCAATCGAGCGGCGAAGAAGGTGCGGTGAAGGCCGGTACGGCGAGTCCAGGGTCGAGAGGTCAGGATCGAGGTGTAGGCGTGAGCGAAAGGTCTCAGGCTCACGCCTGCCGTCTCGGACCTGCCATCTCGATCCTGGGCTCGCCGTCGTGGGTGAGATGTTCGCGCGCCAACTCGAAAAGGATCGTTCTGACTCCTGAGACCTGAGGCCTCAGTCTCAGCCGTTTCCCGCCTAACGGTTGTCCGTCTTCGCCCCAAAGAGCGTTCGATCGTGAAGAGTCCCCATCCACGGGCGCATCCAGACCGTTCCATTCCACGCGTGAGCGAGGTAGCGATTCACCGAGTCCATCTCCGCGGGCGCGTACTGGCTTTTGTGGCAGGCAAACTCCTCGCGTCCCGCCGCCAGATCGCGGTCCTCGA
>DATEPP010000095.1:0-1234 GCA_035273165.1 Gemmatimonadaceae bacterium | reverse complement strand
ACCAGCCGATGACCGAGGATCCCGCGGGCCGCTCCTTCGCGCGGTCGCGAGCGGAGATCGTCAGCCAGTTGGCTGACACGATGCGCACGGCTGGCGTCGCCGCCATGGTCTACCCGACGATGCCCTTCAACGCGCCGCGCGTCGTCGATCCATGGCCGAATGTCCGCACCACGCTCGGCTACGGCAACTGGCTTGGGCTACCGGAGGTCTCCGTGCCCGCGGGGCTCGGGGCCGATGGCATGCCTGCGCTCAACATCTCGTTCGTCGGCCTGCCAGGTACGGATGCACGGATGCTAGCCCTGGCGCATGCCTACGAGCGGCAATCCCGCCGGTTCGTCGCACCTCCTCGGCAATGATTAGCGCATGCTAATCATCGGGTCGACCGAGCCGCGCAGCGATCGAGGTCGATCAGGGCCGCCACACCGTGCAGATCGTCGCCGGCTCGCGCTTCTTTGCCGGCGGCGCCTCGGCGGGCTCGCCAACATTCACGATGGCGACGATGCGCTCGCTGCCGCTCACCCCTACCGCGGCGCGAGACGCCTCGTCACCCATGACGCCGCCAGTCTTGATGTGCGTGCCCAGACCCAGTGACACCGCCGTGAGGGCGAGATTCTCGATCGCCATCATTGCCGCCGCGTAGTCCTCTTCGCGGATCTCCGGGTTCTCGCTCTGCGCGATCGAGACGGCGATCATGCACGGAAGGTCGCGGTGCTCGAGGGCGATGGTCTCACGCATGGCGCTCGCCGCCACCTGATCGGTGAGCTTGCGCGCCTTCCGCTCGCCAAGGGCGAGGCCATACGCATAACGAGACTCCGGTCCCAGGACGTAGAAGCGCCAAGGGCGCGTAAGCCGATGGTTCGGCGCGAGGATCGCGGCCTCGAGGAGGGTCTCGATCTCGGCGCGCGTAACCGCGCGACTCGTGAACTTCTTGACGGAGCGTCGCTGCTCGATGATTGCGGGGATAGTCATGGGAGAAAAATACTCATCCCCCGTTCACTCCCCGCGCAGCACCTCCGCCGGGCTTACCGTCGTGGCGCGACGGGCGGGAAGCCAGCTCGCTGCCGCGGCGGCACCGAGCAACGTCACCGTGACGGCGACGAGGACGACTGGGTCGGTCGGGGTGACCTCGTAGAGCAACGCTGTGAGTACGCTGCGGCCTGCGATCGCCGCCACGAGACCGACGACGACGCCCAGCACCGCGAGTCGCATCCCGGAACCGATCACGAGCCAGCTC
>DATEPP010000094.1:0-6236 GCA_035273165.1 Gemmatimonadaceae bacterium | reverse complement strand
TGGGCGCAGCTTCATCATGTACGCCTTCAATGGCGAGGTGCCGGGGCCGCTGATCCGCGTTCCTCAGAACGCAACGATCACGGTCCGTTTTCACAACCGCATCGACCTCGAGAGTACCGTGCACTGGCACGGCGTGCGTCTCGACAATCGCAATGATGGCGTGCCGGGGATCACGCAGGAGGCTGTCACCCCTGGCGGGGACTTCGTCTACACCGTGCACTTCCCCGACGCTGGCATCTACTGGTATCACCCACACGTGCGGGAAGACGTCGAGCAGGCGTTAGGCTTGTTCGGGAACATCCTCGTCGATTCGCCGGAGGCGGACTACTACTCGCCCGCCAACAGTGAGCAGGCGCTGGTGCTCGACGATCTGCTCGTGAATGGCGACACGCTGATCCCCTTTGGCAAGGAAGGGCCCGACTTCGCTCTCATGGGCCGCGTCGGGAACGTGCTGCTCGTCAACGCCGAGCCGCGGTATGCGCTGCGGGCGAAGCGCGGGGAGGTCGTGCGCTTCTTCCTCACGAACGTCTCCAACTCGCGCACCTGGAACGTCTCGTTCGTCGGCGCGCCAATGAAGGTGATCGCGTCTGACGTCAGTCGGTTCGAGCGGGAGGAGCGTGTGTCGAGCGTGGTCCTCGCGCCGGCGGAGCGGTACGTCGTCGAGGTGCGATTCGACCGCCCTGGTCGTTATGCACTCGTGAATGCCATCCAGGCGATCAACCACTATCGCGGCGAGTTCGAGCCCGAGGTCGACACGTTAGGCTTCGTCACGGTGACGAACGAGCCGGCCCGCCCCGACTACTCGCGGCAGTTCGCCACTCTGCGGAAACACGCCGCCGTGACGACGGAGATCGAGCGGTATCGCGCGTACTTCGACAAGGCACCAGACAAGCGATTGACGCTCACGGTTCGCACGACAGGGCTCCCACTGGCGACGGTGCAGTTCATGACGATCGATACGGCGTACTTCGCGCCGGTCGAGTGGGTGGACGGGATGCCGGACATGAACTGGCTCTCCACCGACAAGCAGGTGCGCTGGATCCTCCGCGACGACGCCACCGGCAAGGAGAACATGGACATCGATTGGCACGTGGCGCGCGGATCGGTGGTGAAGCTCCGGATCTTCAATGATCCGATGTCGTTCCATCCTATGCAGCACCCGATCCATCTCCATGGCCAGCGGATGCTCGTCGTCGCGCGCGACGGAGTGCCGACGCGCAACCTGTCCTGGAAGGACACGGCCCTGATCCCTGTCGGATCGACGGTGGATCTCCTCATCGACGCGTCCAATCCCGGCGACTGGATGCTGCATTGTCACATTGCCGAGCATCTGGGCGCGGGAATGATGATGCCGGTCCATGTCGACGCCACTGCCGGCGATCGACGTTAGGCGCCGAGCGGAGCGATCAGTCTTTGTGAACAGCGGAAGGGTGTGACCTGTCGCACACTCGCCACTGCTGAACTCGTTAGGCGAGGTTGATCCTCCCCGAAAAACAGATGTCGCGTGTGATGCACGTCACGAGCGGACACAAGTGCAAGATTCTTGCGTTCGCACGGGGCGTCGACGCACATGGAGACTCGAATGTTGGCTCGAACATGGTTGAGAACTTCGGTAATTGCCGCTACGGCGTCCCTCTCCGTCGCCGGCTGCGCGACACGGGGCGCGCTTCAGAAGGCGATGACCGAGCAGCGCAACGCCCTCGCCGGCGAGCGCACGGAACGGATGGCGGCGGACAGCGCCGCCCAGCAGGACGTCGCGGCCCTGCGCAATGACCAGCAGTCTCTGCGGAGCGAGCTGCAATCCCTCCGCACCGATCTGCAAAGTCTGAAGACGGAATTCGGCGCGAAGATCGCCGTCCTCGAGAACGGAATCCAGTTCGCGATGCCAGTGACCTTCGCCTTCGATCAGGCCTTCGTGCGCGATCAGGATCGGGCGGCTCTCGCGCGATTTGCCCAGGTGGCTCAGCGCTACTATCAGGGCTCGCTCATCACGGTCGAGGGCTTTGCCGACCCGGCGGGAAGCACTCAGTACAACCTCGATCTCTCGCGCCGCCGCGCCGAGGCAGTGAAGAGCTATCTCGTGTCACAGGGAACGTCGGACCAGCTGGTGAAGACCGTCGGCTACGGGAAGTCCCGCTTCGTGGTCCCGGGTGCCTGGGGCGACCAGCGGGGCGCCGAGTCGAACCGACGGGTGGTGTTCGTGGTCGAGTCGAAGGGACAGCTCTCGGTCCCCGTGGCGCTCCTCGACGCCCCGGAGAAGCGTTAGCAGACGCTCAACAGGAGCTCGGCCGCACCAGCGGTCGGGCTCCTCTTTTTTGCATCCCATCTGGCGCGCTCGAGCCGCCGTGGCGATGATCTTGGGCATCGCTGCCAGACCATCTGCCAGGGGGTTGCCATGAACGCGCTGCGATTCGTCTCCACCGCTTTGGTTGCATCGACACTCGTCGGCTGCACGGACGCAGCTGGCGGTCGCATTTCCGCGCCCGACGCTGCGCTCAGCGTCTCGCCTGACGCCGCACAGCCGGTCGAAACATCAGGCACCTTCGACGCGGTCGTGGACTTCTCGACGGTGACCCTCACGCCCCGGGGGCAGAATTGCCTCCTCACCGTCAAGGGTCAGCTGATCTTCCACGGATCGATCGAAGGCACGGCGAATGGGGAGACGAGCGCACTGGAGTTCGCGCCCTGCTCGGAGGTCGCGGTGAATCCGCCGGGCACCTTCCCCGACGTCTTCAAGTCCGTCGCGGTGTTCGACGGCACGATCGCGGGCCAGCCCGCGCATTCGAACTTGCTCTACGCGGGCCGCGTGCAGGTCGGCGGCGCGATCGACGGTCGTTTGATATTCTCGAACGGCGTCGCGGGAGAGCTGCAAGCGGACGCCATCGTCGCCGTCGGCGGGAGCTATCGAGGACAGCTCGTCGTCCACTGAGCGATCGCTCCGCCCCGGGGCACATCCTTTACCTCCCAAAGGCCCCACGAGCGTGGGGCCTTTTGACCTCATCCGCCCGTCGTGCGTCATAGGATCGAAGACAATCCGCAACCGACCCGACGGTGCCGAGGTGCAAGTCGCCTCTCGACCTGACGCATGTCCACCGACTGGTGTCGAAGCGCCGCCCGCACTCCCGCCCGCGGGCTGTGATCACGTTGACGCAGAGTGAGAGGTGAACAATGCGAGTTGGGATTTCGAGCAGCTGCGCGATCGGTCTGGCTATGGCCCTGCTCTTGGGAGCCGCGCCGAACGCGCGAGGACAGCAGCAGGATCCGCCGCGGCGCACGACGTCCTCGCGCCGCATTCCGGTCACCAAGGACCGGCCAGCACCGGCGCCGACCCGGACGTCGACGACGCGCGTGAATCAGGATTCGATCGCGGCCGCCGAGCGTGCCCGCCAGGACTCCATCGCCGCCGTCGCGGCCGCGGAGCGCAACCGGCAGGACGCAGCCGCGCGGCAGGAGCAGATGCGGCGCGACTCGATCGTCGTCGCCGAGCGCCAGCGCCAGGATTCGATCGCGGCCGCCGATGCCGCGCGTCAGGATTCGATCGCGCACGCGCACGATCGGGTTCGGTCGAGCCAGGAGCTGCGGGTCGCGCGCAGCCGCAACAGTGGCTTCTACATGGGGATCGCCGGCGGCAGCACGATGGCGATGGGTGACCTGAAGACCGCCGACGTCTTCGACATGGGATGGAACGTCACGGTGCCCTTCGGTTGGGACTTCAGCCGCATTCCCCTCGGGATCCGTTTCGACGTCGCCATGGACAACCTGCTCGCCAAGTCGACCATCATGGATCCGTTCGGCAACCCGATGCGCAACGTCGTGGTCTACTCCGGGAGCGGTGGTCTGAAGCTCAATGTGCCGCTCTTCCGCACGGCGAGCCGCTTCTATCTCATCGGCGGCGCCGGCGCACACCGCATCACCGGCTATGCGACGGCTGCCGATAGCGTTCAGACGATTATGAAAGCGAAGACCGACATCGGCTGGTATGGCGGCGCGGGCTTCAACTTCCGCTTCGGCCGGACGGCGCTCTTCATCGAGTCGCGGTACATCAACGTCGACAACAAGCAGGCTCCGGCCGGCTTCGCGATCGACAAAGTGAACTACCTCCCGGTCATCCTCGGGTTCCAGTTCTAGTTCAGCAAGCTCGCAACTGCTCGACAACACGGCGCCGGCTCGCGATCGCGAGCCGGCGCCGTGTTGTTTCGAGACCGCCTGGTAACGGCGGCTAGCCGTCGCTTCGGAACGCCGCCAGCAGTTCGCGGAGTGCGTCCGCCTGCGCGGCCAGCTGTTGGGAGGTTGCCGCGAGCTCTTCGGCCGAGCGCGCGTTCTCCAGGGCGCTGGCCTCCACCCCGCTCACGGCTACACAGACCTCGCCAAGATCCGCGGTCCGGTCGCCCGAAGCGGCGACCGCGCGCTCCACCATCTGTGCGGTCTGGCGAATCGAAGGACCGAGGCGCGCGAGCACCTCGCCGACGTTGGCCGTGACGACGCTTCCCGACCTGGCGTAGCCGATCACTTCGTGAAGCACACTGCGCGTGTGACTCGCGAGCCCGCGCACTTCCTCCGCCACGATGGCGAAGCCGCGGCCGGCGTTGCCGGCGCGCGCGGCCTCGATCGTCGCGTTGAGGGCCAACAGGTTCGTCCAGTCCGCGATCTTGTCGACGTCGGCGGCCTTTTCGGCGATGCGCTCGAGGACGTTGACGGCTTCACGCATCGCCTCACCCGCCACGTCGGCGTTCTGCGCGCTCTCGGTGGCGAGGACCTGCATCGTCCTGCTCTCGTCAGCGCTGCCGGCGATGTATTCCTTTACCTGCTCGACGATGGCAGTCGTCTCGCTCATCGCGGACGCGGCCGAGCCGGTGCTCTCGGACAGCTTCTGCGCCGACGTCGACACAGCTCCCGACGCGCGCGCCACGATCTCGGCGGTGGATTTGAGCTCGCGCATCAGGCGCGAGAGCGCGTCCCTCATGGCGCCGAACGCAAAGGCGAAGCTGTCGCGGTCGGAGCGTGGCGACACACGACCGGTGAGATCGCCGGCGGCAATGCGATTCGCCGCCGCGGCCATGTCGCCGAGGTAATGCACCATTCCGGTGAAGGCGTTACCGAGTCGGTCGCCCGAAGAGCGGGGCGTCACACGAACGGCGAGGTCACCATTGGCAATCGCGTCCGCGTGTACCGCCATCTCGTCCATGTACGACGACAAGCGCGTCATCGCGCGCAGGAGTTGGCCGATCTCGTCGTCACCGGCATCCGGGACGAAGTGGCCGCCCTCTCCGCGCGCGAGCTGGTCGGCCATACGCGCGGCGCCGCGAATCGGCTCGGTAATGGAACGGCTCATCGCATTGGCGAGTACCGCGAGCACCGCGACCGCCACGAGCGTGATGAGGCCGATCAGGAGCCACGACGCGCGCTGGAGCATGCGCACGCGGTCGAGCGCCGCGGGACCGTCGAGGTGCGCCATGCGCGCCTCGGTGACGAGCCCGAATGCAACCGTGAGCGCGAGGATGAGCAGGAGCGCCGCCGCCGCCACCGTGGGAAGGAGGCGGAGCTTCTGCTGAACATTAGAGCTGTGAAGGAAGCGCCGCAGCGCCTCCGGCAGCGGCGCCGGCTCCGTGGTGGCGGAGCCGGGCGCGGCTACCTCTGACTCGACAACAGCCGTCACGCCGCGGCGCGAGGCTGGGCGGCGCGCTGGGTGGTAGAGGCAGCGGCCGGAGCGAACCACATGGCCCAGAAGCCCGCGCCGGCGAGGACGACCGCGAGCACGAGATGGAGGATGACGTCGTAGCCGCCGATGGGCACGATGCCGAGCAGCAGCGGTGAAATCATCCCGCAGATCGCGAGCACGAGATACGCGGCGCCGCTGCCGAGAGCATAGACCACGGAGCGACGGGCGCTCCAGCCGGCCGAAATGCCCCAGACGCCAAACAACATGTGCACGATGTTGTGGAGCACGTTCACCGGGAAGAGTCCGAGCAACAGGCCAGTCGACATGTTCATCATCGGGTGTCCGCCGGCACCGGCGGCAAAACCGAGAGCGCTCACGGCAAGGAATACGATTCCGGATACGGTGGCCACGCGCTGGATCGGCGTCATCGTCAACCTCTGGTTGTAAGAGCGGCGAGGGCAGGATCGAGTCGCCGGCCGAAGGCGGGCGCTCGGGGGTCATGAGAACGACTGGCGCCCATTGGTGGGAGTCACGACGCGCTGGGCGGAATGCCCGCAAACTTTTCACTACGCGGACG
>DATEPP010000093.1:0-17985 GCA_035273165.1 Gemmatimonadaceae bacterium | reverse complement strand
CGCCAGCTGCTTGCCCGTGCCGCAGGCCCACATGTTGGTGACGTAGATGAGCTCCTCGTTCGCGAGCACCGCGATCGGGCCAACGACGATCCCCAGCGTCAGGCTCAGAAGACCTGGCCACCGTGTCAGCCGCACTCGCTCGTCAGGCTCGACTACCGTTCGCGTTGGCATCGGTCAGAAGACGTAGGGTCCGACATACACGATGAGGTAGATCGGCACCCAGATGAGCGCCATGAAATACCAGTAGAACGAATTGTCCGAGACGTCGCTCATCGCCTTGATGGGCATGCGGCGGAGCCAATAGAAAAGGGCGATACCGACGGTGTCAGCGACGTCGAGCAGGAGGAGGCTCGCGTGCGTCCCGACGATCAGCCACGCGGCGCTGCCATAGGCGTTCGAGTCCCACCGGACGTTGAGCGACCACAGCTCGAACCAGCGCAACACTAGAATCACGAGCGAGATCAGCGACGAGATCAGTAGCCAGAGCTTGACGCCACCGAGGTCGAGACGGCGCGATGCGCGATCCGCGAGATACGTCGGCACGAGGCTGACGAGGATGACGGCGAGATTGATCGTTGGGTAGAAGAGCGATGGCAGCGGCGTGCGCAGCGGCGGCCAGTTGAGGAAGTTCTGGCGGACGTAGAAGTACATCGCGATGATGAGGGCGAGCGTCCAGCCCTCGATCACCATGAACCCGAGGGTGCCCCACCACATCAGGCTGCGATGGCCGAAGGTGACTGTCGGCAGGGCCCTGACGTCGCCTAACGATTCCTGGGGTGAGGGGCGCGGCGCGGTCATGCCGCCTCCACGATCTCGGTGCCCGTGTCCACTCGCTCGACCTCGATCTCACGCACCGACTGGAGACCCCAGCCGAGCATGCCCAGCAGGGTGAGCCCCAATCCGCCCAGTACCGCCCACGGCGTGAAGATGGAGCCGATCCAGAGCTCGGCCATGACGAGCGCGAGGACGAGCGGCCAGATGGAGCCCGTGGGATGTTTGTGTCGCGAATCCGGCTGCGCATCGAAGGTGGTCGTGACGAGGACCTCGCGGCGATCGGTGCGCAATCCCGTCACCACCGGCAGTGGTGAGGCCGTATCCCACAGCGGATGGCGTCCGAGGACGACCGGCGTGTTCACGAAGTTGTAATTCGGCGTCGGCGAGGGAGTCGCCCATTCGAGACCGTAGGAATCCCAGGGATTCGCGCCGGCGAGTAGCCCGCCGCGCCAGCTGATCGTGGCGTTGACGACGAAGATGGCGACGCCGACGACCGCGACCACCGCGCCCAACGTCGCCAGCGCGTTGAGCGGTCCCCATCCCGTCTCGGCGAGATACGTGTAGACGCGCCGCGGCATCCCGTTGAGCCCGAGGAAGTGCATCGGGAAGAACGCGCCGTTGATTCCGATGATGAAGAGCCACGCGTGCCACTTGCCTAACGTCTCGTTGAGCAGCCGCCCTGTCACCTTCGGGAACCAGAAGTAGAACGCGGCGAAGAGCGGCATCACGGCGCCACCGAGCAGCACGTAATGGAAGTGCGCGACGACGAAGAACGTGTCGTGGACCTGCTTGTCGAAAGCGACCGACGCGAGCATGACACCCGTGAGGCCGCCATTCACGAAGGTGAGAAAGAATCCGAGGATGAAGATCATCGCCGTCGTGAGGCGCGGCCGGCCGCTGAACATCGTCACGAGCCAGCAGAAGATCTGAACGCCCGTCGGGATGGCGATGAGCATGCTCGCGGCCGTGAAGAGGCTCTGGCCAAGCTCCGGGATCGGCGTCGCGAACATGTGGTGCACCCACAGCCCGAACGCGAAGAAGCCGGTGGTGATGTTCGCGAGCACGATCGCCGTGTAGCCGAACACGCGCCGGCGGCTGAAAGTCTCGATGATCGGTGTGATGAAACCGAGCGCCGGCAGGAAGATGATGTAGACCTCGGGATGCCCGAAGAACCAGAAGATGTGCTGCCAGAGCAGGGCGTCGCCGCCTTCGGACGGGTTGAACCAGTGCGTGCTGATGGCGCGGTCGGCCGCGAGCTGCAGGGTGCTCGCCGTGGCGACGGCGGGCATCGCGAAGATGATCATGAAGGAAACGACGACCTGCGCCCACACGAAGAGCGGAATGCGATTCAGCGACATGCCCGGCGCGCGCAACTTGAACGTCGTGACGATGATGTTCACCGCCGCCGCGAGCGCCGCAATCTCGGTGAAGGTCACGACCTGCGCCCAGACATCGATGCGGTGACCGGGCGAGAACTGGGGTCCGGAGAGCGGCGGGTATGACGTCCAACCCGCGTCCGGCCCCATGTTGATGAAGAACGAGACGTACAGGAACAGCACGCCAATCACGTACGAGTAGTAGCCGAATGCATTCAGGCGCGGGAAAGCCGTGCTGCGGGCGCCGACCATCAGCGGGACGAAGTAGAGACCCATCGCGTTCATGATCGGCACGGCGAAGAGGAACATCATCGTCGTGCCGTGCACGGTGAAGATCTGGTTGTAGCGGTCGGGCCCGAGCAGCGTATTCTCAGGACGCGACAGCTGCATGCGCATCATGGCCGCTTCGATGCCGCCGGCGAGAAACATCAGGAAGGCGGTAACGATGTAGCGCTTGGCAATGGTCTTGTGGTCGACGGCCGTGAGCCATCCCCAGATGCCGGGCTTGTCGGCCCACGTCAGTTCGAGCGCCGCGGCGTCGGCGAGAACGGCCTCGTCGCTCAGCGTCTCCGGCCGTGTACCGGGAAGCACCCCCGGTGTGACGACGGTGGTCTCGGTCGGCGGAAGTCGGCGAATGGGATCGGTCATTTGAGCGTCTGCAAATAATCGAGCAGCGCGCGCAGATCCTTCGACTCGAGCGAGTTCGAGGGCATGCGCACACCAGGCTTGATGGACTGCGGATCGACGACCCAGCCCCCGAGGTTGCCCCGGGTATTCGGGAGGGTGCCAGCGCCTAACGTCTTGCGACTCGCGATGTGGGTGAGGTTCGGGCCAACGGTGCCGTACGCCGGCTCACCGGTGATCGCATGACACGACGAGCACGGGCCGGCAAGGAAGACCTGGCGTCCGTCGCGAGCGCTCGAATCGTTCGGTACGGCCGCCGGCGTTCGCGCCGTGGCGAGCCACTTGGCGAAATCGTCGCGGGTATGGACGATGACTGGCAGCGCCATCTTCGCGTGTTCGGTGCCGCAGAACTCAGCGCACTGCGCGCGGTATGTGCCCGGGCGATCGGCATTGAGAAAGAGCGACGACGTGTAGCCTGGAATCAGATCGCGCTTGCCCATGATGTTCGGAACCCAGAAGCTGTGGATCACGTCGCGCGACGACAGCTTCACTTGCACGGGCTCCCCAGCCGGGATGTGCAGCTCGTTCGCGTCGACGACCAGCTTCGAGGGATCGGGATCGACGTAGTGCACCTCCCACCACCACTGGTGCCCGATGATCTCGATCGTGAGCGTTCGGCTCGGCCGCTCGGCGAGTGCGCGGCCAATGGTGAAATCGTAGATGAGAAAGAGGAGGAGAATGACGACAGTTCCGCCGACGAGTCCCGTGACGATGCCGGCGTGACGCCGATGCTCGGCTTCGGTGACGTCGACAATCGGCTCGAGGTCCTCTCGTGTCACGCGCCGGCGCGAGAGGGCCGCCCAGAAGGCCGCGACGACGACGCAGAGCCAGATGATGCTTGCGACGACGAGCATCGCCCAGAAGAGGTGGTTCACGCTCCGGTTTGGCGGTCCCGCGGGGTCGAGCACGCTCTGCGAGCCCGCGCACGCCGCGACCGCGAACAGCGCGATCACGCGCCACGCGCTACGCGGCACGCTCATTCATCCTCCGGCGGTGTACTCGACATCTTCGGCACCGCGTTCGGCGTCGAGGCCTCGGGAGTCTTTCGCATCATGTGATCGTCGCGGCCATTGCGCGAACCCTTTGGCGTCAACGAGCTCAACGAGCGCACATAACTCACCAGCTCCCAGATCTGCTGGGTGCTCAGCGTGTACTTCCAGGCGGGCATGCCGTTCGGCCGCCCGTCGGCGATCGACGAGAAGATCTGTTGCGGTTCGTAACCGTAGATCCACTCCTCGTCCATGAGCGGCGGACCGATGCCGCCGCCACCTTGGAAGTGACAGCCGGAGCAATTCATCGAATTGAACAAACTCTTTCCCTCGGAGACGGCCCACGCATTGTCGTCGTAGGGTGCGTCGACTTTCGGAAGCACCATCGCCGGCCCGGGCTGCAGATCGCTCACCAGCACCGCCGTCGATGTCGGCGTTGCCGTCGGCGGATTTTCCTGGAAGCGGCGATTCTCCCGCTCGCAAGCGGTCAGGGCGATGATCACCAGCGCGCCACACGCGACGCGCCACGCGCCACGCTCAGAGGGCGAAGACATACAGCATCCCTCCCTTGGTCGATTTCTGCGGGAGATCCTTCATTGCGTTGACGAAGCCAAGCGCGGCGCTCGAGTCGCGGGCATCGAGGCCACCGGCGACGATCGCACCCGACCAACCGCCAACGCCGGAGAGCACGGCGATGTACTGCTTGCCGCCGTAGCTGTACGTCATCGGCTGGCTGATGATCCCCGAGCCGGTTTTGAACTTCCACAAGTCCTTACCGGTCTTCGCGTCGACGGCTTTGAACCAGCCGTCCATCGTGCCGTAGAACGCAACGTCGCCGGCGGTGACGAGCGCGCCACTCCACACGGGGAGATCTTCCTGCTTGCTCCACACGACGTGCTGGCCGACTGGATCCCACGCGTCGAAGAGACCGCGATGACCACCGGGGCCCGCGTACATCTTCACGTTCGCGCCGACGTAGGGCGTGCCCGCGATGTAGTTCGCCTCGAGGCCTTCCTCATCCTGACACAGGTTCTGATGTGGGATGTAGACGAGCCCAGTGCGCGGTGAGTATGCCGCGGGTTGCCAGTCCTTCGCACCAGGAGCGGCAGGACAGTTGTAGCGTGTGACCTGTCCGAGGTGCGTGGCCTTTTCGGGCACGTACTGCAGGCGCCCTGTCTTGAGATCGACACCCTTCGTTGTGTTGATGAAGCCGAACGGCTCCGCCGACAGCACTTCACCAGACTTTCGATCGATGACGTAGAAGTATCCGTTGCGATCGGGCCGAAGAATCAGCTGTCGCCGGCTGCCCTTCCAATCCATGTCGACGAGGATGTTCTCGTTGACGCCGTCGTAATCGTGCTCGTCGTGCGGTGAGAGTTGATAAGCCCAGATCGCGTCGCCGTTGTCGGGATGGCGCGCGAAGATCGTCGTGCTCCACTTGTTGTCCCCCGGGCGCATCTCCGGATTCCACGGACCTGGATTCGCCGTCCCGTAATAAATGAGGTCGAGCTCCGGATCATATGTGATCCATCCCCACGCGCCGGCGCCGCCGATCTTCCATTGATCCGCGGGCCAGGTCGACACGCCGAGGTCCTTCCCCTGATCCATTTTGTAGAACGGCTTGAAATTCGGGCCAATGAGCACGTCCTTGTCCGGTCCCGTGTGATACGCCGTCCACGCGACCTTTCCAGAGTTCTCATCGAGCGCCTTGATCCAGCCACGCACGCCGAACTCGCCGCCGCTCACGCCGACGAAGACTTTCCCTTTCACGACGAGAGGCGCCATCGTCACCGACTCGCCGAGGTTGATGTTGCCGACTTGCGTATCCCACAGCTCTTTGCCGGTCGCCGCATCCAGGGCGATCGTGCGTCCATCGAGCGTGTTGAAGATCACTTTGCCGGCGTCGACGACGAGGCCGCGATTGACGACATCGCAGCACGCGACGCCCTGTGACGCGTTCACGGGCCTCGGCTTGTACGACCACTTCGCCGGCATCCCTTCCTTCGTCAGATCGAGCGCGTAGACGATATTGGGGAAGGGGGTGATGAGGTACATCGTTGTGCCGGCGACGATCGGCGCCGCTTCGACGCCGCGAGTGGTGCCAAGCGAGAAGGTGCCGAAGACGTGCAAGTTTTGCACATTGGTATTGTTGATTTCCGTCAGACCGCTGAATCGCGTCCCCTGGAAATCCTTCGCCGGCCGTACCCACTGGCCGTCATCGGCATACTTCGTCGTCGTATCGCCGCGCGCTGTGGCCGCGCCGGTAGGTGCGGCCTGCGCAACGCGTGGATCATCCTTCTCTTTGTCGCCCTTGCAGCTCACGAGGAGTGCAGAGCCTACGGCGACCGCGACGCCGATCAGGCGTCGGCGCTGCGAAGCACATCGTGCACGTCCGCGTCCTGGCATGCGTTCTCCTTGCCGTCCGCCAGCGTACGTATCCTGTCGGTTCCCGGGTGAAAAAACCCGGCATTGCGACTGGCGCGGTTGTGCAGGAACTGTTCCCTGACTGTCGAGTTGGGGCCGGTTGGTCGGGGCCGCGAAAGATGAATGGACGGACCATGTTTTCCACGGCACAACCAGCGGCCTGACAAGGAAGCGGGCGCGTTGCGCGCGCCCGCTTTCATTATTCGCAGATAGCTATGGACTATTCGCCAATAGCTGTCTTTCGCCAGCGAGCGTACACAGTCGGCGAGATCTCGGAAGGTTTGATCTCACTTCGGCCGCCCCAGAAGACATTGGTGTACGAGACAGGCATGCCAATGCTGGCCAGGTGTGCGTCGATGGCGTCCTTGTGCGCGAGCACCGTCGCCTTATCGGAGCCATGCACCACCGCCATGATGTTCACGTTGGCGAACTCGGGACCGCCCTCACGCCAGTAACAGTGCGTGATGATGTGATGTCGCCCGACCTCGCGCCCTGCTTCGATCTCGCGGCCTTCCGGCACACGCCAGTGAAAGAGCGCGTTGTAGCGCGTCACTCGCGTCCCTGCCGCGGATGGCTTCACGTGCTCGAGGAAGGTCGAGAAGCGACCGATCACCTTGCGCTCGCTCAGCTCCCGCGCGACGCGCACGAACTCCTCCAGACTTTCTCCCGCCTCACGTGCGCGCAGCTGCCAGAGATCCGTACGCACCTCGTCTACGGTCAGCTCGCGCTTGAGTGCCTCGAGCACGCGCCACTCCCGCGGCGATAGCTCGACGATATTCGTATCGATGACGGTCCCGAGCTCCTCGCTCTTCGCGCCTGGCTCCATGCCCTTTCGTCGCACATGTCCGACGCCGAGCGCGAACAGCTTCTTCGCTGGCATCGCACGGTACGCGTCCGCACCGATCCGCTCTGCGAGGAGATCGCAATGCGACGCGATCGTGAACCCCTGCGGCACTTTCAGCGTCGTCCACAGCCGGTATGCGGAGCCTGGTGTCGCACCATCGGTGGAGCGGATGACGATGTGACCCGAAAATGGATCCTCGCGCCAGAGGAAATCGAATGCCTCGTCGAGACGTTCGTTCGGGACGCGCCACGCCACGAGGGCGCCTGGCGCGAGATTGGTCGCCATCAATGTCTGCCGGGTGCGACGGATCGTTCCGGCAGCGAGCATCGCGCGCAATCGCTCCAGCACGGTCTCCACCGGCAGCTCGGCGAGGCGTGCGATCTCGCCGAATGGATCGATGAGAAAACCCGCGATGCGGTCCTCCGAGATGGCGAGGATGCGCGCATTGATCGGGTCGCCGATCTCGGTTGGTGTGGAAATCGTGGACGAATCGATACTGGTCATACCTGAGAATAGCATGTCGTCGCGGCGATTGGCGCGTGGCCTGCAGCCACGACGACTCATGCATCCAGTCGCGAGGAGCAGAAAGCCACGGAAGGCGCGAATCGCCCGACAGGCACCGTTGCGCGCGTCGGCGGCGGCGCTCGCGGTGTTTGCCCTCGTCGCTGCCATCGACGAGCCGACGGTAGTCGATCGTGCGCTCTACGACTGGGCCTCCCGGAACTACGATCGACGCTTCGAGCTCGCCCAGCTGCCGATCGAGATTCTCGGTCTTCCGGGCGCGTACATCCCGCTCGCGCTCCTCATTGCTCGACATTTGCGGCGCCGGAAGCGTCGCGGCGGAGCGTCGATCACGACGGCCGCGTTCGCGGGCTGGTTCTCCGTGCGGCTCTCGCGCCTCGTGATTCACCGGCCGCGTCCTCCTCGTCCGCCGCACCGCCGGCCGAAGTCCGAGAGCACCTTCCCCAGCGGACACACGACCGGCGCCACCACGCTCGCTCTCGTCGCCGCGCGAATTCTCCATGATGAGCAAATACTAACGGTCGCCCAGGCCGCCGCACTTGGCATCGGCTGGCCAATCGTTACGGCTGCCAACCGCGTGTACGTCCGCGAGCACTGGCTCACCGATATCCTTGGCGGCCTCGCGCTCGGGGTCGGGGCGGGCGCCGCCATCCTGGCATTGCAGCCCAATAACTGATTGGACCGAAAATTACCACGGAGGACGCCGAGGGCTGCCTAACAAGTCAGCTATTTTTTGTTTGTTGTCCTCTGTGTCCTCTGCGTCCTCGGCGGTGATTTCTTGTTGACATTGCGCCGTGGAGAGGCTCGTTTCGGCGCAGCTTTCTTTGCGGAAGCAGGCTTCTTGCGGGCTGACGCTGGGGGCGCTCCCTCGAGCGATCGCCAGAGATACCAGCTCGCGACGCTCGCGTGTGGCGTCCATCGCTTACCGATCCGCAGAACGTCCTTCGGGCCAGGCTGCTTGCGCAGCCGGTAGGCGCGCCGGATCGCGTTCTGGATGCCGAGGTCGAGCTCTGGAAGTACGTCGGGCCGGCCGAGTCGGAAGATGAGGAACATGTGAACCGTCCACCGGCCGATTCCCTTCACGCGCACGAGCCGCTCGATGATCTCATCGTCACCGAGGTGATCGATCTGCTCCGCGTCCAGTGGCACCTCGCCGCTCTGGACGCGGGACGCGAGGTCCTTGAGATACGACAGCTTCTGCCGCGACAGGCCCGCCGCGCGCAACGTTTCGTCCGGCGTCGCGAGAAGCTCGGCGGGCGTCGGTGAGCGATCGCCGTACAGCGCATGGACGCGGCCAAGAATCGTGCTCGCTGCCTTGCCCGAGAGCTGCTGGTAGACGATCGACCTAACGAGTGCGTCGAAGTGGGTTCCTTCCTGTCGCGGCTCGAGGCGGCAGGGACCGACGCGATCGATCACGCCGGCGAGCACCGGATCGACGCGCTTGAGATGACGTATGGATGGCGAGTGCATGACGGAAGAATGCGCCGCCCGCGACGAGCGCGCCACATCCGTCCGTCCCGCCGCTGGCGATCCCCGCCTGCGCTAGGACAGCTGTCGGGCTACTTTCTTGAGATCGGTGAAGAAATCCTTCTCCGCCTGGGCCCGGGCGTCGGCGTCCGGCGCGCGCAACACCGACGACGGATGCACCGTCGCGACGACAGTAGTGCCGTTGGGCGCCTTCACCGCGCGCCCCCGCTCTTTCGTCACCTTGAAGGTCTTTCCCATGATCGACTGCGCGGCGGTCGCGCCAAGGCAGACCACGACGTCCGGCCGCACGAGGCGGATCTCCTCGTCGAGCCATGGGTGACACGCCCGGATCTCGGCGTCGTTAGGTTTCTTGTGAATGCGACGCGCGCTCTTCTCGCCCCGCTCCCACTTGAAGTGCTTCACGGCGTTGGTGACGTATACGTCGTCCCGGTCGATGCCGGCCTCCTCGAGCGCGCGGTCGAGCAGCTTCCCCGAGGGACCGACGAACGGATGGCCCGCGCGATCCTCCTGATCCCCCGGCTGCTCGCCGACGATCATCACGCGCGCCTTCTTCGGCCCCTCGCCGAATACGGTTTGTGTGCCGAGCGTCCAGAGATGGCAGCCGCGGCACGTCATCGCCGCGGCGCGGAGCTTGGGGAGGGTCGGATTCGGCGGAATGAAATCCGCCGCCGATCCGGTCGCGACCGCACCTCTCGCCGTCGCGCGTGCGGGGCGCTTCGCGGCGATTGGCTTCGTCACCGCTCGCTTTCGCAACCGCTCACGCGCCATCGTCTCGCCGGCCCTCGTTGCTGGACTTCGACGGCTCGCCCGCTTCACGATTTCCCTTCTGCGGCGCACCTTCCGACTCCATCCCTCCGCCATGCTTTCCATGCTGCCCGGGAATGATCTCGTTCTTGCGTGGCGACGCGTGGTCGTGATCGGGTGCGGTGTTGCTGTCACGCTCTGTCATGAAATCCCTGTCGTTGCGTTACTTCAATCGAGGGCGCAAAGAAAAGGCCAATCGCCGAGCTATCAGGCAATAGTCCATAGCTATCTGCGAATTGGGGGTTCTTCCGGGAATTTCGCGAAAAGTTGGAGCGAAGATCATCGCATGCCATGCAGCCATCGCGACGTCTACAGCGAGTCCAGGGACGAGAAGCAAGGAGCGAGACGGCAGGCGTGAGATGGAGGGCGATGTCAGACTCGAGACAGGTCTAAATTCCTGATACCGCTCTTGATCTCACGCCTGCCCTCTCGGCCCTGGCATCTCGCACCTGGACTGGTTCAGTGACGTCGCGATCCCGCCGGGCCCGATCAAATGGCATCGCTCGCTCTGATCACCTGCACGACAAATCCCGAAATCCCGGAAGAAGCCGAATTCCCTGATAGCTATCAACTATGGACTGATAGCCCCACAAACTCTCCTCGCACCGGACCGATAATGTCCCGTCTGCTCAACTATTTCTTTCGCGGCGTGATCGTCGTCGCTCCCCTGGCGGTCACGATCTACATCTGCTTCGCGATCTTCACGAGCATCGACAACTGGCTCGGCTTCCGTGTGCCCGGAGTCGGATTTCTTCTCACGATCGTCGCGATCACGCTCATCGGCTTCTTCGCGTCGAACCTCATCACGCGCGGCCTTCTCGCGGCGGTCGAGTCCACGCTCCAGCGACTTCCGTTCGTGCGACTGCTCTACGGCTCGACGCGCGATCTGCTCAATGCGTTCGTCGGCGAGAAGCGCCGCTTCGACAAACCAGTGCTCGTGACGCCGATGCCACAGAGCGGCATTCGCGTGCTCGGCTTTCTTACCCAGGAATCGCTCTCCGTCATCGGCATGGCCGATCACGTCACGGTGTACGTCCCACAATCGTATGGCTTCGCCGGCCAGCTGATCGTCGTTCCCGCCACGCAGGTCGCGCCGCTCGCGGCCGAGAGCGCTGACGTCATGGCATTCATCATCTCTGGCGGCGTCACCCAGATCCCGGAACGCCGAGCCGCGTTGCCCTGACCTCCAGCGCGCGAAGGTACACTTCTTCCTCCTGCGACGGGCCGTCTCATCCGCGGGGCCGCGTCGATGACCGAAGCGAAAGGGCAGGCTGAAGAGAAGCAATCGAAAGCGGAAAGCAGCGAGGAGAAAAAGAAGGGAAGTGGCTCCTCGGGGAAGGAAAGTGAATCCTCATCGGGAAGCGGCCCTCAGGTCGGGACGCGTTTCTCGGCCGAGGAGATCCACGACAACGTCAGCGAGGCAGCAAAGGAGGAGCTCGACCGGCCTGCATCCGAGCTGATCTGGTCGTCGCTCGCGTCGGGAATGCTGCTCGGCTTCAGCTTCCTCGCCGTTGGCTTCCTCACCTCGCTCGTTCCGCCAGCCTATCACGTGCTGGCGACCGCGATCGCGTACCCGTTAGGCTTCGTCTACGTCGTGCACGCGCGCCACCAGCTCTTCACCGAGAACACGCTCGAGCCAGTCATCCCCCTGCTCGAGAAGCGCGACGGTGAGACGCTTCGGCAGCTGCTCCGCCTCTGGGGTATCGTCTTGCCGGTCAATTTGCTCGGCGCCCTGATCTTCGCCGAGGTGCTCGCACATACGCAGGTCGTCGAGCCCAAGCTCGTCGCTCCGTTGCTCGATGCGGCGCGCGTATCGACCGAAGGCAGCGCGCAACTCATCTTCTACAAAGGCATCTGGGCCGGCTGGCTCATTGCGTTGATGGCGTGGCTCATCGCCGCGACGCACGACACGATGGCGCAGATCGTTCTCGTCTGGCTGGCGACCGGACCGATCGCGGCATTCGGGTTTCGCCACTCGATCGCCGGGGCTATCGAAGCGTTCTACCGCGCGGCCATGGGCGACGCACCGTGGGGTCAGATGATCTTCACCTTCGAGATTCCCGCCATCATCGGCAACGTCGTCGGTGGTGTCGTCCTCGTCGCGCTCGTCAATCACGGCCAGGTGAGCAAGGCACGCGAGAGCTGACGAAGGTCGTAGTCGCTACGGGAGCTTCGGCGTGTCGGGAGACTTCGGCAGCGCCATCAGGCGACTCTTCATCGCCTGGAAGTCCGCATCGTCCCGCTCCAGCGTCGCGCGAATGCCTGGGTCCACGCCATCGACGAGACGACGGGTCGCTGCGATCCGATCCTCTTCTACGGGATGCGACCCGAAGAACGTCTGCACGAGTCCGGGATCGCTCGTCCGCATCGACAGCAGCGTCTGAAACATCGTTGGAATACCCTCGGGACTCACGCCGGCGCGCACCGTGTTCGCTACAGCTTCGGAGTCTGCCTCCGCCTCGGCGACGCGGCTGTGACGCGCCATCCATGCAGCACCGCCAAGATCGATGGCGATGCGCGCCGTGTGGCTGTCGCAGAAGCTCGTGAGGCCGCAGAAGAGGGCGACGCCAACCCGCGTTCCGCCGCTCCGCTCGATCTGCTGCACCGAGTGCCGACGCACGATGTGACCGATCTCGTGCCCGAGCACGCCCGCGAGCTCGTCCATCGCGCCAGTGTGCTCGATCAACCCGCGATTCACATACACGAAACCGCCGGGAAGCGCGAACGCGTTGACGTCCTTGTTATCGAGGACGGTGAAGTGCCAGGGGAGCGACGCGCGGCTCGTGCGACTGGCGAGGCGCATTCCGAGCGTCTGCACGTAGGCGCCGACGACGGAGTCCGTCACCAGCGGATACTTCGCGGCAATCTCCTCGGCGTTGGTGCGTCCGAGCGCGATCTCGCGGTCCTCGGAGACGCCGCATGCGGCCGCGCCGAGGAGCAGCACGACCGCGATCGTGCCTAACGCGGATTGCCTCGGCCGGACGATGACCACTGGATCAGCCGTAGAACCCACTCCTTGCCCTCGCGATGCAGATACGCTCGACTGTGCATCGGCTCGCCCGTGTTCATGCGCACGCCCCAGACGCCGGCTTCGCGCTGTACCTCGTCCGGAAAGGAGCGGAAGGTCGCGCTCTCCGTATCGAAAGCGTCACCGAGCTCGTTCGGCACCCAGCGCCAGCTGAAGTCGATCGCGAGCTCGTTCAGCGGGATGTTCTCGTTCGCGTCCTTGTAGTTGTGGATCTGGTCGACCTGGAGGAACTCGCGCGTGCCGATCGGGACGCGCCAGCCGATCTCCTTCCTGAAGGAGTTGTTGCTGACGAGGCTCGTGCCGCGGCGACGCTCCTCCTGCGCATCGAGCTCCTCCTGCTGGTCGTAGCCGCCCGAGCGCGCATCCTCATCCGCCATGAGCACGTTTGCATCGATGCTCGTCGGATTGATCACGAGTTGGTGCATCGCGCCGCGCCCGGGCCCGTAGATGCTCTCGCTGATCGAGATCACCCGCTGGAGCTTGAGGATCGCGAGCGTCGGGTCGACGCGCGCGAGATCGGTGATGGAGAGGACACCCTCCGAGCCATACTCGGAGTAGTAGTAGCCCTGGAAGGTGAGGAGCCGCGGAATATGCGCGAACTTGGGTCGCGTGAACGCGGCCGACGTCCGCACCAGCTCCCCCGCCTCCTGTTTCGTGATCGGCTTGGAGAGGCATCCGCCGAGCCCGAGGAGCGCGACGAGCGTGATCGTCGTTAGGCGGAGCGAGCGGCGGTGGCGGGGCATCATCCCTCGCTCACCAGGGCTGATGTGGCTTGTCGTCGCCGTACACCCACTTGACGCTCGTCAGCTTCCATGACGTGCCGTCACGCGCGAGCGTCGCGCGCGCCCAGTGGATCGTCGACGCGTCGACGGTCACCGATCCGGCCTGGGCGGCCTGCTGCACCTCATGCGGCAGCGATTGGAACTCGGCGCCCTCCGGATCGAAAAAGGCGCCCGACTTCGTGGGCTTCCATCGCCAGAGGAAGTCGACCTGCATCTCGCCTGGCGGGTCGCCCTGCGACGGCGAGTACGATGCCACTTCCAGTACCCGCACGAAGTCACGCGTGCCGACGGATAGCGCCCAGCCGGGCGTGCGACCCACCGGCTGCGGCGTATTGTAGACCGCGCGCGGTGATTCGGGGTTGTCTTCGTCGCCGTCGTCGGCGGCGAGCTCTCGGCCCTGCAGTTGCGAGCGCGGCGTCACACGTAGCGTGTGCACCCACGCCTGCGCCAGCGGCGGCGCAGGGGGAGGACTCGTATGCGGCTCGTTGAGATTGATGGGCTTCGGCGGCGGGGGCTTCAGCCTTTTCCTCGTCGAATCGATTCGAGCTTCCCTTTCCGAATCGCTCAGCGTCGTGTCGTTGGCGATCTTCGTCGAATCTTTTCTCACCGAGTCAGCCTTCGCGCTGTCCGCCTTCGCGCTGTCGGCCTTCGTCATCGTATCCTTGACCGGGACCACGATCGAGCCTGGCACGGCGCTCACGAAGTCTTCGATCGTTATGCGATCGCGTGCGCGCAGGATCGCGACGACCGGATCGACCGAGGCGATCTGGGTGATGCTGAGCGCCTCGCCCTCGCGCGTCGCGGTGCTGCTGCCGAGCGCTTCGGCGGGGATGGCGAGCTGCCGCGGCACGTAAACGAGCTTGGCGGCCTTGAAGTCGGCCGACCCCTCGATCGCCTTCGCGGCTGCATTCATCTTCGCGACCCTCGAGCCGCCGCAGCCGGCGAGAAGAAGGAGGAGGGCGAAATGTCCGAGTGGCTTGCGCATCAGGATAGGGTCGAGCATCGGCGGCAGTCGAAGAGCGTCACGTACCAGTCGCCGTTCTTGTTGCGAGTGAGCCAGGCGCGACCAGCGTAGGTCGCGCGACTGTCGAGATCAGCCGCGTTCTGTGCCGCAACCTGGAGATCGTGCGGTAGATCGTCGAAGCCGAACGATCCCTGATCGAACAGCTTGCCGATCTCCGTCGGAATCCAGCGGAAGTCGAGATTTGCGAGGACGTAGCCGGGGGAGAGCTTCTCGGCCATCGGCGAGCCCGAGTCGATGATCATCCATACCTTGACGATCTCACGTCGCCCGACCGTCACGCGCCAGCCCGGCGTCTTCTTCACCGAGTGCCAGCTGGGGTCGATGCCCGCTTCGTCGGTCTCGACGAACAGATCCGATGAGGCGTTGGCCGAGGGTGAAACGGTGATGATGTGGCTGTAGCCGCCGGATCCCCCATCCGGACCGTACACGTCCTGGATGTCGATCATCTTGTTTGCATGCAGGATAGCGACGACCGGGTCGATCGTTGCCAGCTGCCGGTCATCCAGTGCGCCGCCGCCAAACGAGCCTGGCGTTCGCGCGTCGATCCGGCGCGGGATCACCACCATCTTCGGCTGCGTGAAATCGGACTTCCCCAGCGCCTCCACAACCGCTTTCGGTGACGGCTTCGCGTAGCCGCACGAGAGGAGCGGAAGAAGAAGGAAGGGCGCGAGGAGGCCGCGCGTGAGAAGTCGGCGGAGGGTTCTCATGGGGGAGGATGAGTCTCAAGCAGGACGATCTCGCGGCGGCAGAAGCAAAACCTCATATTCGTCGGCCGCCGGTGTGACGACTCGAGGAGACCAGGGATGGCGACGCCGAACGGCCGGACGAATTGGCTCGGAAGGGTTACAGGCAGCCTGCTCGTAAGGCTCGTCTGCTACTACGCCATCCTCATCGGGGTGATGGTGTTGATCTGGCGGTACATGCCCCGCTCCGAGATCATCGCCCACGAATCGCTGGATGCCCTGTTCGGGCTGGGCGCGGGCGCGGTCGCGGGCGGTCGTCGCGCGCGCGAGGTGGTGCCTCCGCTCGACCAGACCACCCTCGCGGTGACCGTCGCGCTGGCGATGATCAGCGCCGTGCTCCTGGCGCTCCCAACGGCGTGGGTCTACACGCGCACCCGCGCCAAACGAGGCTATCAGCAATCGGTTGTACAAACGCTGATGGTGCTTCCGATCGTCGTCGCCGGGATCGTGGTGCTCGTGAAGTACAGCGTCGCCCTTGCGTTCAGCCTCGCCGGGATCGTCGCCGCGGTCCGATTCCGCAATACGCTCGACGACAGCAAGGATGCGGTCTACATCTTCCTCGCGACGGCAATCGGGCTCGCCGCGGCGGTCGATCTGCCGGTGGCGCTCGTGATCTCAGTGCTCTTCAACGCACTCGCGCTCGCGCTCTGGTACACAGACTTCGGTCGTCCGCCGGCACTCGAAGGTCGCGTCGCCGAGCGGCGGCTGCAGCGGGCGATGGAACAGTTGAGCCGCACGGGCTCGTTCGTCGCGCGCATCGACGACCAGGTCTTTCAGGAGATGCCCGCCGAGCAGCTTGCCGCTGTCGCGGACCGGGCATGGCGCCGCGCGCGACGGCATCGTCCCGAAGCTCCCGATCCCGAAGGCCGCCGCGAGTCGCTCGTCCGGATCAGGACGTCCGACGTCGACGCGACCCGCCTAACGATCGAACCACTCCTCGAGGAGCACACGAAAGGCTGGCGCTATGGCGGTGTGATCCACGAGCCGGACGGATCGCACGTTCTCGAGTTCGCGCTGACGCTCAAGCGAAGCCTTCCCGCGGAGCGACTGCTGGCGATTCTGCGCGCGCAGCAGAACGTAGCGAACGCGGAGCTTGCCTAGCACGAACTCGCTACGCTCTGCGTGAAGCCCCATATTCGACTGCCCCCAACGAGCGCTCAACTCATGCGTCCCCTCCGTCACTCCCTGCTGCTCATTCTCCTCCTCGGGCTCAGCGCCAGCGCCCAGGCCCAGCAGCAGCAGGGCAAGAACAAGAAGGCCAAGAAAGACTCGGTGACGCAGGTGGACCTCGTGCCGCACGAGGCCGCGCCGATCTTCAGGGCCGAGGAGCCGGTCACGTTCACGCTGACGTCGAACTTCGGCCGGCTGCGTCGCGACCGGAAGCAGGACGCGCCATGGCGCTGGGCATCGATCACCGTCGCCGACTCGGCGGGCGCCACGGTGGAGATCCCGCTGCAGGTGAAGACGCGAGGGATCTGGCGGCTGACGCAATGCGATTTCCCGCCGATCCGCCTCGACTTCAAGAAGAGCACGGTGAAGCACTCGCTGCTGGCGAAGCTGGACAAGCCGAAGCTGGTGACGCACTGCCGCGACAACGAGGACTACGAGCAGTACATCCTCCAGGAGTTGCAGCTCTATCGAGTTTATAATCTGCTCACGGAGTACAGCCACCGCGTGCGGCTGGCGCGCGTCACGTACGCCGATAGCGGAACGGGGAAGGTCATCACGACGCGCTACGCCTTTCTCGAGGAGGAGCCGGAGGCGCTCGCCCATCGGGTCGGCGGGATGCTGATCAAGCAGAAGGGCGGCGGACCGGCCGATCTCGAGCCGAGCGGCGCCGCGATCTTCGCCCTCTTCCAGTACATGATCGGCAACACCGACTGGTCGATCTCGGGGCTGCACAACGTCGAGATGATCGCGACCGACCTTGGCTACATTCCCGTCGCGTACGACTTCGACTTCGCGGGTGCCGTCAACACTCGTTATGCAACGGTCGACCCGTCGCTCCCGATCAAGCGTGTGCGCGACCGGCTCTATCGCGGATACTGTCTGCCCGAGGACAGCTACGGCCCGACGTTCGATCTCTTCAAGGCGAAGAAGGACTCAATCTACGCGCTCTACAAGGACCCGATCGGCCGCCTCCTCCTTGGTGACCGCGCGAAGGAGACGCTGGAGTACTTCGACGAGTTCTACGAGACGATCGGGAACCCGAGAGACGCGAGGCGGGAAATTATCGGGAGATGTATAGGGGGACACTAGAGACAGGTACAGCTAGAAAGGCGGTCCGAAAACTACGGTCCGAAAAGTACGGTCCGAGTACTACGGGCCGAGAGAAGCGACTTGCCAAGGAATCGGGCGCGCGTTGCGCGCCCGATTTTCCTATTGGATTAGCGGTCATCCTGAGTGGCGAAGCGACGAAGGATCTACTCGATTCGAGTAGATCCTTCGCTTCGCTCAGGATAACAGATGCGCCTCTCTGACGTCGTTTTCGGCCCGTCGTTTT
>DATEPP010000092.1:0-18146 GCA_035273165.1 Gemmatimonadaceae bacterium | reverse complement strand
ACTGCGGCATCACGCCGATGATCTGCGCCGGTACACCATCGACGTCGAGCGTTCGGCCGATCGCACGAGGATCGGCGCCAAAGCGTGTGCGCCAGAATCTTTCGCTGATGAGGACAACGCTCGGTGTGGCACCGTGTGCTTCGCTGTCGGCGAAGAGTCGACCGAGCAGCGGTCTAGCGTTGAGCACGGAGAAAACGGACGCCGTCATCCAGCTCAGGCGGAAGCGCTCAGGCGGGAGATCGCGATCGGGATACGTGAGGGTCGCGGCAAGTGCGATGTAGATGCCCATCTCATCGAACGACTTCGCCGTCTCACGATAGAGGACGTACGTTCCAGGCGCCTGCTTCACCACTGGCAGGTTGATGCCTGGCATGGTGTGCCAGAGTCCGACTAACCGCTCGCTTTGTGAATACGGGAGTGGACGGAGAAGTACGGCATTCACGAGCCCAAAGACGACACAGCCAGCTGCGACGGCCAGCGCGATCGTTCCCGTGGTTGCCGCGGTAAAGCCCTGAGAACGGGCGAGGGATCGGACTGCATATCGGAAAGGACTCACGCTCCTCGTTGTGTGAGCGCCTGGGGCAGCACGTTACAGAGGAAACGTCAGTTCCAGATTATCAAAATGTCTCCCAGCTCAGAAGACGCAATGGCGCTGGGCGCGAATGATGCTCGAGCTCGCGCTGTTATGAATTACTCAATGCCCCCTGAGACCGCCTTGCTAGCAAGAAGTCGCACGAGTGCTCACAATAGAGAGGGCCGCCTTCATCCGTTCGGAACACGGCGAACGCGATCCGCGACGTACCGATAACTGTTTTGATTCGCACGGTAATACGTCACCTCTACGTGCTCTCCCACTGCCAGGGATTTGAAGCCGGCGCCCTCGATGGCACTGAAGTGAGACCAGACGTCCCACGGCGCCGAGTCGGCTACTTCGATCACGCCATAGCCCTTGTCGTCGCGCCAGAGCTTCACGATTCCGATCGACGTGCGCTGCGTCCCCAGCGGCTCAGAGGGCTCGGGAATGAGCTGGCCCAGAACATCGCCTCGTCCGAGAAATTTTCTTTCGCTGTCCCGAAGTATCCACACGAGACCATCCGGCAGCGTTACTACTTTGCTCACCTCCGGCGGGGGACCGAAGGCGCGCTCCGTTGCCGTGAGTGCACCGGCGCTGAGATACACGTCCGCGGCGGCGCCGCGCGCCAGAACTCCGACCTCGACCGTCCCTTCGTCTCGTAGGTCGGTGCGAGGTGAGGCAAGTTGCCGACTCAGCGCAGCGACGAGTCCCGCGGCTTCGGCGATGTCAGGGAACTGGATGCGAAAGAACTCCGGCATGTGCGGTCACCGCGCAGGAGAATATTTGATCGACCGTTCTTCGGCGGTTGGCTGAAGGAGAAAAATGGCGATTGCACGACCGAGTGGCGCGGTTGAGGCGAGCGACGTTCGGTGCCCTGGCAGAGGGCCACCACACTCCGCAGAATAGGCGCATGCGAATGCAACGGCTCGGCCGCGCATGGATTGTCGGGCTCGTTTTGCTAGGTGTGAGCTGTCGCGTTGGGCCGTCGTATCGCGAGGTCCGCAAGGACGACTGGGACGTAGTGTTCCGAGTGCCCGAAGGCATCTATTCAATGACGTCGTCACCTGACGGGGCGCTGTTTGTCGTCGCGTTCAGCGGCGGTGGACCGATCTACCGCTCGGAGCCAGGGCGCGATACGGAATGGTCGAAGGTCATCATCACCCAGCAAGGACAACCGATCTTCAGAACGATCTACGCGCCCACCTCAACGACCGTGTTCGGTTTTGGCGACGGGCACTTGCTGCGTTGGGACGAAGGTAAAGGAATTACAGATTTTGGAACGCGAGGGCGCGCGAAGTGGTGCGGAGACTACGCTTCCGGCGGATCAGGGGTGACGGCACTCTGGGGACGCGGCGATCGCGACGTCTTCGCTGTTGGCGCTCGGGGTACGATCCTGCACTACAATGGTGTGGAATGGACGCCGATGCGCAATCCGATTAGCGACGTGATCACCGACGAGTGCACGGCGCCGGCCACATCCACCCTGTGGAGCGTCGGCGGCAACGAGCACGACGTCTTCGCGGCCGGTTTGCGATACCTGCGCCTCTCTGCGAACGGTCGGTGGACGGACATCGAACAAGTTCGCGGCGTCGATGACAGCGTCAGCTCGCACGGAATAGCTGCGCAAGGTGCGACGGTATTTTTCGGCGGCATTCGAAGCATCCGAACCGACAAGAATTCTCCGCGACTGTATCCACGCGCGGGCGTCCTTGCCTTTTCGGGGAACGGTTTGCGGGCATTGACCGGATACGACAACGTGGTTGGTATGAATGGCGGCGGTGCGCTGCCAGGCAGTGCTGCCGTCTTCTGGAGCTTCGATAATGATTTACTCATCATCGATGGCTCGGCCGTGCGCGTGCTGCGCCTGAGAGACTTTCGCACCGTCCGCGGCGCGGTAGCCATGGGTCACAGGATCTACGTCGCCGGCCTCCCTCGTGATAACGAAGAGGACGTCGTCGTGCGACTCCGTTGAAGCCGAGGGATAAGCCATCTGCAGCTTCAGCTTTCCCATGCTCGATCCTGGTGACGCTCAGATCACGGCGCGACGTTGCCATTGCGAGGCCCGCGCGGTCGATTAGGTCGGATGCTTAGCTGCTTCCGTTCGCTCGCGATTGGTTCCTCGCGACTTTCCGTCGGCATCGTGACGGCGCTGCTCTGGACCGCGCTTCCCATCCTGGCTCAACGACCGACCGCGGCCGACACGGCGCGGAAAGCCGACTCCCTTGGCCGGCGGCCTGTACTCCTGCCGGCAGTGCGCAGCGACACGACGCGCCTCGAGCGACGACTCTTCGAGACGGCGCCTAACGTCAGCACCCTGTCGGTGACGTCGCACGATCTGGGGCGCGCGCCACGATTCTTCGCCGAGGCTGATGTGTTGCGCGCGCTGCAACTGCTGCCTGGCGTGGAAGCGCGCAACGATTACAACGCGGGGATGAACGTGCGCGGCGGCGAAGCCGACCAGAACCTCATCCTGCTCGACGGCTACCCGGTCTATAATCCCTTTCACTTCGGTGGGCTGTTCGGGACGTTCATCGATCCGACGATCGCCCGCGTCGACATGTTCACCGGCGGCTTTCCGGCGCGCTACGGCAGCCGGCTGTCGAGCGTCCTGAACGTGCGCTCGGCGGAAGACGAGCGGCCGGGGTTGCATGGGACGTCGGAGACCTCGCTCGTCGCGTCATCGCTGGCGCTGAGCGGCGCGATCGGGACGTTAGGCGGCTGGAGCGTCGCGGGACGCCGGAGCTACGCCGACCAGGCGGCCAATCTCGTGAAGCGGAACGCGTTCCCGTATCACTTCTACGACGTCGAGACGCATCTCGCCGTGGCGCTGCCGGGCGGCGCCCGCGTGGCGCTGACCGGCTATGGTGGCGACGATCTGCTGCACCTGGAGTCGAGCGATATCGGGGAGCAGCAGCGGGTCTCGTGGGGGAATCGCGTCGCCGGCGCGACGCTGTCCAAAGTCTTTCTGAACCGGCTCGGCGACAGCCTCGTGCTCGAGCAGCGCGTCTCCCGGTCGCTCTTCGATCTCGACGCCCAGATATCGGGCGGCGGATTCGGCCTCACGAGCACCGTGCGCGACATGCGCGCGGGGGGATCGATCGCCGCCTACTCGGCCAGCCGTATGCATGCCATCGGTTACGAATTGGCCGGCCAACGCCTTGGCTACTCGGTGAACTATCCCGTTCCGCTCGTGCCCGCGGACTCGCTGGCGCAGCGCGTGCGCTCGGTGAGCGGCTACATCGATGAGCTCTGGCGCCTAACGGGATCATTGCTCGTGGAGGGTGGACTCCGCTACGAGGCGCTTCCGGAGACGCGAGAGCATGCGGTCCTCCCACGACTCTCGATCAAGTACTTCGTCAACAAGGATCTCGCGCTGACGGCCGCCGCTGGTGAATACGCGCAGTGGGTGCGCTCGCTGGCACGGGAGGACATCCCGCTGCGGCCCGTGGATTACTGGGTGGGAGCGGATTCATCGATGCCGATGTCGTTCGCGCGCCATTACATCGCTGGCATCGAGCGCTGGGTAACGTCCGCGCGCATGTTCAGGGTCGAGGGGTTCTACAAACGCTACTCTCGTCTCCTCGAGCCCAACCCCTTCGACGATCCGCAGCTGCGGGGAGACGAGTTCCTTCCGGTGCGGGGCTGGTCGACGGGAGCGGACGTCCTGGTGAGGCAATTCGAGTCGGGGCGCTTTGCCGGCTGGATGGCGTACACATACACGCTCAGCAGCCGCACCGACGCGAGAGGGTATCGTTTCTTCCCCAGTCAGGATCGGCGGCATGACCTCAACCTCGTCGGTAGCTGGCGTCTGCCGCGGTATCTCGTCGGCGCCCGATTCAATCTGGCGACGGGCACGCCGTACACCCGGATCACGGGCGAGTTCAATCGCGTTCGCTACGATCCATTCCGTCAGCAGTACACCACGACGGAGCTGCAATTTCTGACGGGGCCGCGTAACGCAGAGCGCCTACCTCTCAGTCAGCGGCTCGATCTCAGCCTGACTCGCAGCTTCGTCCCCAGGGGACTAACGGTAACGCCATACCTCAGCGTCATGAACGTGTACAACGCTCATAACGTCTTCGGGTACGCGTACGATTACACCGTCGCGCCGCCAAAACGCGTGGCCTTCCCGCAGCTGCCGATCTTTCCAACGATCGGGCTGACGATGAGTTGGTGAGTAGATGCTCATGACGCAACTGCGCGCCTCCATTGCCATCGTCCTGAGCGTCGCGCTGCCGATGGCGTGCATCAACCTCGAGGATCCCACCGCGGGTAATCCGCCGCGCCTCGTCGTTCAGGGCGTAATGGACCTGCGGGCCGCTCAGCAGACGATCCTGGTCTTCCGCGCACGGACTGGCAGCGATGCGTGGAATAGCGCCGACGACGATGAGCCCGTCGGCGACGCGGAAGTCTCGATCACTACGCCCGAGGGCGTGACTGTTCGCTCCAGCTTCGGAAATCCAGGTTTCTATCCTTTCCCGAAGCTGGACACGACCAGCCTGCAGCTAAGGCCGGGCGGCAGTTACACGCTGCATGTGCGGACGTCGCAGGGCGAGGAGGCGGCGGGAACGACCACGATTCCGCTCGCGCCCGTCGATCTCGTACCGCAGTCCCAGTCTTTTGACCGCACGATCGACACCCTGCATCTGAGCTGGCCGCGGGTGGCCGGCGCGCGCAGCTACGAAGTCTTCGTGCGATCGCGCGTCTCGACCTATCGCGTGTTCACCGACACGTCCATCGTGATGGCCGGTACGACACTGACGACCGGGGGCGATCCCGTGTTCCCCGCGGGCACGCGGGTGCGCGTGATCGTCAGTGCCGTGGACCAGAACTATTACGATTACTACAGCACGCAGAGCGATCCCTTCGCCGGTCCGGCACCGGGCCACCTTGCTGGCGCGATCGGGGTCTTTGGCTCGATCGCGTCAGTCATGTCGCTCCAGCTCACTGTTCGTTAGGCGCGCGCCGCCAGTCCAACGCATCGACCTTCGCCGCGATGCACTCGCCCAACGCACGTCCATTCAGATTGCCCGAGCGGAAGTGAATGCCGGCGTACAGGCGCGAGATCCCCGCTTCCTCGGCCGCGGCGAATATGCGGTCGAAGGATCGCGGCGCGAAGCCGTCCGCATCGTGCGCGTGGTCGACAAACGAAACGTTCGTGCCGAAAAGTGTCTCGAGCGTCGCGAGCGACGCCGCCGACTGGCCCGAATGCGCCGAGACATATTCCGGGAATGGCGGCGTCGGCAGGACGGGGGTCCACGTGGGGTCGATGACCCGGCGGATGTACGTAACGGGACGAAGCAGATTGTAGTGGTATTTCACCCACCAGATCGATGTCACGGCATCCGCGTTGGCAATGCCGGCTCGAGCGTATGCCTCCGCGGCATCCGCTAGCGTACCGCCGTGTTGGCTCAGAACCTCGCCTACGATCGCCATGGAGTGCCCCGGACCAGAAAACGTTCCCGGACCGTCGGCCCAGTACCTGGCGATGGTGAGCTGATCCTGCGTCAGATTCTTCGAGATGTCATAATCCTCCTTGGCTTCGGCGTAGAAGGGTGAGTCCTGCTGCTCGGAGTATGCCGGCGGCGGACCGGGGTCGCACGCCCGTGCGTCGGAGAGTGCGAGGGTCTGCACCGTCGCGCCCCAGAACGGCTGCATCGCCACCTGGCCGGGTGCAGTCGTCACCCAGAAGCCGGGGCCCTGAGGTGGCGAATACGTCGCCGGGAAGTTCGTGAGATAGCCTTCGTGTCCGCCATCATCAATCGAAGTTGCAAAGACGGCGGCTCCCATCGCACGACCGAATTCGATCGACTGCTTCGCGAGCCCGGGGGGTACGTCCGCACCATACTGCGATGTGAAGCTCGCCTCGAGTGCGTCGAGATCGGCGATGTTCTGGGCGGCGTGGTCCGTCTTGTCGCCCCAGAGACCGCGCATGACCTCAGCGAGCGCCGCGTTGGCGACGAGGGGCCACTGGTATGGTATGCTCTTCGGCTCAGGTAATGTGCCGATGCCGTTCAGCTGCCTTGCAACCGACTGATGGTCGGGCATGCCGCTGACCAGCGCCTCATACAACGCCAACCCCATGTACCCGTAGGCCCGCGCCTGCACGGGCGGGGTGAATCCGCCGGTGCGTTTCGTGAACGTGCGGGAGAGGTCGTAGTACGCATTCGGGACATCGACACCGAAATCGCCGACGAGTGGTCTCCCGGGATTCGCGACGTCGGCGGTGAAACGAGGGTCAGCCGCGAACGGAGCCGCGGTTAGCGCGGTCTTTTCCGCACACCCAGCGATGAGCAACATTGCAACCGCGGGGCGTAGCACCTTCTGCACTCTCGACATGCCTGCCTCCCGATGGTGAGCCAGTGTGTTTTCGCTGGCAACATCGGGAACTGGCGCGCGTCACAACATCCCAGAAAGTGAACCGTCACGCAGGGCTCGGAGCGTGTGCGAAATGCGTAACGCCTAGCCAGCTCGACAACCCTTTTCGGTAGCGGGGCGCGCCGCGCAGCTCGACGTCTCCGGACTTCACTGCCTGCGGAACGTCGACGCGGCCGAGACAGACGTGCGCGAGCGCCGCGACGGTGCCCTCGACCTCGAGGCTCACGTCGTATCCCGGGTCTTCCATGCACAGATCGACGTCGGGGCGCATCAGGACGAGCCAGTAGGATCGATCCTCGTAGCGCCGAAAGTGGAAGAGGATGACGATACGCTCATCGGGCAGACTGTTGACGCGCACCAATCGGCGGAGGGTCCACATCAGGAAATCGGGATCGAGCCGATCGTCGTCGAGATCCTTGCTCGCCCAGTTGTATCCCCACGTCCCGAGTGCTTCGACGACGGGACCGAGCGCGCGACCGGCGCTCGTGAGGCGATAGAAGTGCTTGCGTGCGCCGTCGTGCCGGACCTGCTCGACGATCCCGCTTCCGCGCAATGACTCCAGACGCTGAGCGAGGAGATTTTTCGAAATTCTCGGCAGGCCTCGATGGATGTCGTTGAAGCCAAGTTCGCCGCGCAGGAGCTCACGCAGGATGAGCGGCGTCCAGCGCTCGGCGAAGATCTCCGCGCCCATCGCGACCGGACAGAACTGCCCATAGAGTGTCATGGCGCGAAGCTGCGGGCCTTAGAGGCGGAGCGCAAGTTCAGATTCTGAAGCGACCGCACCGCCCACATCGCGCCGGGGAACGCGTTAGGCGTTCTGGAGTGTAGCAAAGCCTCGCAATGTTGCTGACATTGCGAGGCTTCTCGGTGCAGATTCTACCAGATCTTCACCCGATCGCCCGGCGCTCGGTACATCTTGTCACCCGGCTGGACGTTGAAGGCCTTCATGAACGCATCGTTGTTCGTGAGCGGGATGAAAGCGCGTGCCATACCCGGCGAGTGCGGGTTCGTCAGCAGTTGGTTGCGCAGCGCGGCGTCCCGGAACTTCGTGCGCCAGATCTGCCCGTAGCCGAGGAAGAAGCGCTGGTCGCCCGTAAAGCCGTCGATCACAGGCGCTTCGTGGCCCTTGAGCGAGATCTTGTAGGCCCGGTACGCCTGCGCGAGGCCACTGTTATCGCCGATGTTCTCGCCCATCGTCAGGCCGGGATTGATGTGCAGATCATCGATCTGCTCGAGCGCCGCATACTCGGCGCCAAGCTTCTGCGTGCGCTCCTGGAACTTCTGCGCGTCGTCGGCCGTCCACCAATCGCGGAGATTGCCGGAGCCGTCCGACTTCCGGCCCTGGTCGTCAAAGCCGTGGCCGATCTCATGGCCGATGACGGCGCCGATCGCGCCGTAGTTGACGGCGTCGTCAGCGTCGACGTTGAAGAAGGGGGGCTGAAGGATCGCGGCGGGGAAGACGATCTCGTTGTTTACAGAGTTGTAATAGGCGTTCACCGTCTGCGGCGTCATCCCCCAGCGCGTGCGATCAACGGGACGACCCAGCTGGCTCACCATGTCGTCGTAGCGGAAGCGCGCCGCGCGCTCGGCGTTGCCGAAGAGATCATTGCGTTCGATCGTGAGCTTCGAGTAATCGCGCCACTTGTCCGGGTAGCCGATCTTGACCGTGAAGTGCGCGAGCTTCTCCTGCGCCTGCTGCTTGGTCGCGGGGGACATCCACTCGAGGCTGTCGATGCCGACCTTGTACGCAGCCAGGATGTTCTTGACGAGCGCGTCCATGCGCGCCTTCGCCTCGGGCTTGAAGTACTGCTGCACGTACAGCTTGCCCGCGGCCTCGCCCAGCATGCTCTCGACTTCGGCAACACCGCGCTTCCAGCGCGCGCTCATCTCCTGCTGGCCGCTGAGGGTCTTATTCCGGAACTCGAAATGAGCGTTCTGGAACGCGGCGGGGAGCTCGTCAGCGTAGCTGTCGAGGAGCTTGAACGTGAGGTACTCGCGCCAGGTGGAGACCGGCGTCGTGGCGATGACCTCGTTCATTGCCTTGAGGTAGTCCGGCTGACCGACGATCACGTCCGACGCCTTGCCGAGGCCCGCCGTCGTGAGATACGTGTTCCAGTCATAGGCCGGCGTTGCCGCCTCGAGCTGCGCGCGTGAGAACCTGTTGTACGAGAGATCGCGGTTGCGGCTCTTGGCGCGGTCCCACTGCGGCGTGGCGATCTGCGTCTCGAGCGCGACGATGCGCTGCGCGGCGCCGGCAGGGTCCGGTTGATGAGTGAGTGTGAACAGCGTCGTGATGTAATTCTCGTATGCCGACCTGATGGCGGCGGTCTTCGCGTCGGTGCGCAGGTAGTAGTCCCGGTCGGGCAGGCCGAGCCCTGATTGGCCGATCTGCACGATGTTCACCGTGGACTGCTTCGGGTCCTGGCCGACGCGGACGCCGAACGGACTCGTCAGGCCGAGGCGAGCAAATTTAGCAAACGCTGATGGAAGATCCTTCGTCGACTTCACGGCCGCGATCTCGGCGAGCGTCGGCTCGAGAGGTTTGGTACCGAGCTGCTCGATGCGCGCCGAGTCCATGTAGGACGCGTAGAGGTCGCCGATCTTGCGCTGCTCGCTGCCGGCGGGCGCGTTCGACTTCGCGGCGGCTTCGACGATCTGATGAATGGCGGTGCGGCTCTTTTCGGTGAGCTCGTTGAAGGCGCCCCAGCTCGATGCGTCAGCGGGGATCTCGGTGCGTGTCAGCCACGCGCCGTTCACGAAGCGAAAGAAGTCGTCCTGGGGCCGGACGGCGCGGTCGAAGTTGGTGGTGTCGACGCCGAGCGCACGGACGGGACTGGCTTGCTGCTGCTGCGCCGAAGCGGACGCGGCCAGCAATGCGGCCGCGGCCGCGGCGAGCGGAAAGCGAAGATGAGAATGCATGTGAACAGCTGAGGGTTTATCGGGTGGGAGTGAGGCGAACGATGGATGGGGCCGCTGCGGCGGCTGATTCCAGAGTTGGAACGAGGGGCCGCGGGTCAGACGCGATCCATCCTGTCTACACACCGTACGCGCTGCATGGTCCCTTTCGCTGCGGAAAATTGGTTCATGGGGAATTCTCGGATTTGTGCAGGTAATCAGAGCGAGCGAAGGCTGCTGATCGCCGAGCATGGATCGCGACGTCCCTGGACTCGCTGTCGACGTCGCGATAGTCACTCGCGTGCGATGATTTCCCGAAAGAACCACAAAACTGGGACCGAGTCGGCCGAGCTCGCAGTGCCTGGACTATGGTGAGGGTCTCATCCGATTCTGGAAGAGCAGGATCGGAACGGTCGGCGCGCCGGGTACGACTCGGCCGGTATAGCCCCGCTGAGCCTGGGCGACGCTGGAGAGATTCATCGCGCCGATGATCACGTCTGGCCGTCCCGTTCCGCTCAGATCCGCGAGCGCGGAGAGATTCCACTCGTTGCCGGCGGCGATGGAGAATGAGTAGGGGCGAAACTGGTGCGCGCCGATGTTCTCCAGATACATGATGCCGCGCTCCGGGTGCCGCGCCGCATCGCCGAAGTTGCTCGTGATGAGCATATCGAGATCACCATCTCCATCGAAATCCGCGACCGCCGCGCGCGCCGCGCCGTAGACGGGAAAGAAGTAGCGTTCGTGAAACTCGTTCCTGCCGTCGTTCTCGAGAATGTGTACGCCGTGATACGGCTTGAGCACGCGTGAGTAGTCGAAGTTGTCGCCGTTCACGTAGACGATGTCGGGATAGCCATCGCCATTCATGTCGTGCATCGAGAAGTACATCGACCCGTAGACCGGTGGAAAGCGCGCGAGCACGCGCTTCCGTCCTGGAAAATTCCCCTTGCCGTCGTTCTCGAAGAGGACGATGCGCTCGTCGGCTTGCGCGAAGAGCGCCACGATGTCGGGCGCGCCGTCACCCGTGAGGTCGCGAATCTCGAAGTGGATGGCGCCAGGGCTGTCATCGAGGACCTGACGGGTGTAGCGGCCCGCCGTCTCCTTGTACAGCGCGAGTCGGCCGCGGTCGTTCCCGAACTCGCCGATGAGAAACTCGTTCGTGCCGTCGCCATTGGCGTCGATCGCCGCGATGGCGACTGGCCGGATCAGCGAGTCGATCACGACTCGGCCCGATCGCAGGGAATCGGCGTCGCGAAAATCGAACTCCTCGAGGGTGCCACGTGGCTCGTCGTTCGGATCGAGTATGCCGGCTTCGAGCACGAGGATGCGCGATTGCTCGACAATCAGGCCCGTCGGCGGGCTGCGAAGCTTCGTGGCGGAGAGGAGACGCCGCTTCCAATCGAAGATCGACAGGGTGTTCGTACCCGCTTCGCCGACGAATATCCGGTGGTGAATCGTGTCGGTGATGAGCAGTGTGATGATGCCGCTGCTCTGAATCTTCGGACTGAACGGGCTGGTGGCGAAGAAGCTCGGATCCCGGACTGGCTCCGCCGGCAATGTTTGATCGGGAAGTGCGGCAGGCGCGGAATCGCGGTAATAGGCGACGATCTTCTGCCAATCGGTTTCGGCAATGTGATTCGGCAGCACCCTCATGTATGGATGATTGAGGACGTCCCCGAAGGATCGATTGCCGGCGCCGAGTCGTTTTGCCATCTGCGGCAAGACGCCGACTTCCCAGGTCTTCTTGTCGAGCAGCTGGGGATCGGGAAAGAGGTGACAGACGCCGCAATACGTTCGGGCGAGCTTCGCACCCGTCGCCTCGGATCGTGAACGGCATGCCACCAGGATCGGCGCGACGGATGCGCAAATGAGCATCCGCCACCGCGTCTTCGTCGTTAGGTGCACGCGCTCACATTGGTGATGGATCGAAAGGGCTCCCAGCTCGGCCGGAATCTACACTGCCGCGCGCGCGGGAGCACGTCCAGCGCTCGGCTCGTTAGGCGGCCGGCCGGTGAGGTCGCGCGTTGCGCTTCTGCCGGACCGTCTCCATTTTGGGCGCGGCGCGGCCAGAAGGCTGCCTAACGTCAATCGCGACCCACGCGACGAGCCCACCTCCAAATGAACTCACGACGCAACTTCCTCATTCAGGCGCCCGTCGCCCTCCTCGGCGCCGTCGCCGCCTGTCGCGCGGAAGAGCAGAAGCCGGGCGCTGGCGGAACTGCGTCCGCCGGTCCGACGCCCGGTGCGCCGCCGGCTTTCAATACAGCCCCGCCAGTCGGACCGGAGGTCTCGCCCACGACTTTCGCCGAGGCCGAGAAGCTCGTTCAGGTGCAGATGACGGATGCTCAACGCCAGATGATGACCAAGAGCTGGCGTACGTCCATGGCGGCACTGTTGGAGCGACGCACGGGCCCACGGAAGATCGCGCTCGAGCCGACACTCGCGCCGGCGACACGCTGGGAGCCGGCATCAATCACGATTTCGAAGGCCGGGGCCGTGCTCGCTGGAGAACCAAGGCAATCGGCGGCCGATCGCTTCGTGCGCAGCGCGACCGATCCGGGCCCGCTGCCGCCTAACGACGCCGACATCGCCTACGCGCCGATTACCCAACTCGCGCGCTGGATCGAGACGCGGCAGCTCACGTCGAGTCGTCTCACGCAGATCTATCTCGATCGCATCCAGCGCTACGACGGCAAGCTGCGGTGCATCATCACCCTCACCCGCGACGCCGCGCTCGCACGAGCCAGGCAAGCCGACGCCGAGATCGCCGCGGGCAAATATCGTGGCCCGCTTCACGGCATTCCCTACGGAGTGAAGGACCTGCTCGACACGGCAGGTATCGCCACGACCTATGGCGCCGAGCCGTTTCAGCATCGTGTGCCTGACGCCAATTCGGCGGCGGCGGCGCGGCTCGATGCGGCGGGTGCGGTGCTACTCGCAAAGCTGAGCATGGGAGCGCTCGCCCTCAACGACATCTGGTTCGGCGGGCAGACGATGAACCCATGGTTGCTCGAGGAGGGAGCGTCTGGATCGAGTGCCGGTCCCGGCGCGGCAACCGCGGCGGCGCTCGTCGCCTTCTCGATCGGGAGCGAGACTGGCGGCAGCATCGTGAGCCCGAGCATGCGGTGCGGCGTCACCGGTCTCCGGCCAACGTACGGACGCGTGCCGCGCACGGGCGCGATGACGCTCTGCTGGTCGCTCGACAAGCTCGGGCCGATGACGCGAAGCGTGGAAGACGCGATGCTCGTGTTGCACGCGATCAGCGGCCCGGATGCGGGAGACGTCGCCAGTGTCGCGGCACCTCTTCGCTTCGATGCCGGTGCGCCCGTGAAGGGGCTACGGCTGGGCTATCTCGAGAGCTGGATGAAAGAGGCACCGGCGACCGACGTCGACCGGGCGACGCTCGAGGAGGCACGCAAGCTCGGCATGGTGCCGACGCCGGTTACGCTCGCGGACTGGCCCTACGATTCACTGAATCTGATTCTCTTCGCCGAAGCGGCGGCGGCGTTCGAGGAGCTGACACTGAGTGGGCAGGCCGACCAACTGAAGGTGCAGGTCCCCGACGCCTGGCCCAATCTCTTTCGCGAGGCGCGCTTCCTCTCGGCGGTGGATTTCGTGCAGGCCGATCGGTTTCGCCGAAAGGTCGCGGGCGAGATGGCGCGGGTGATGTCGCAGGTCGATCTGCTGCTCGTCCCCTCGCTTCGCGATGAGATGCTCGTCATCTCGAACAACACGGGGCACCCGTCGCTCACGCTGCGGACGGGATTCGTGCAGGTCTCGGAGGCGCGGAGCGACTGGGCGCCTGATCCGGCGCATCCGCTCCCGAAATTCTCGCCGCCGCGACGGGTGCCGCACGGCGTGACGTTGATCGGCCAGCTGTTCGATGAGGGCACGATCGCGCGGGCCGGTCTCGTGCTCGAACGATCGCTGAACGTCGCGAGGGAGCGCCCGCCGGGATTCTGAGCGCACGGATAGTCGCCCCCCCCCGGTGGTTGGTGCATGAGGGGAAGTGTCAGGAAAGCCTCGGCGAGCTAAGTCCGGCGGCGTACGGCCGGCTCTGAGCGGTCTATAAAGAATCCGTGACACGTTCTTGACAACCCCAAACACGGGCCGTAATAGAAAGCTCTCGTTGACGCTGGTCGCATGCAGGATGTCGTCTGGCACCACCTTCCGGAGCCAGCGCGCTCGATTCGATTGTCTCGTTAGGGAGGACGTACGCAGCTGATTCGCCCAGCTGTTCTTCTGCTGTCCATCCACGCCGCACTCGTTATGGCGGCCCCGGTCTCGGGGCAGCCGTCGGCACATCCGTCGAGCACGTCGGAGGCTGCGTATCTCGTGATCCGCGCCGACGACGGAGGGATGAGCCATAGCGTCAACATGGCGCTCGAGCGCCTGATGCAGGCGGGAATGCCGCTCTCGGTGTCGGTGATGTTCGCGTGCCCCTGGTACCAGGAGACCGCCGAGATCCTCAAGCGGCATCCGGAGGTGGCGGTCGGCGTGCACCTGACGCTCAACTCCGAGTGGAAGAACTACCGGTGGGGGCCCGTGTCGGGGCGGAGTGCAGTGCCGACGCTCGTGGACGACGAGGGATATTTCTTCCCGACGTCCGAGGCGCTTCATCAACATCATCCCGACATCCGTGAAGTCGAGCGCGAGCTGCGCGCGCAGATCGATCGCGCCCGCCGCACGGGCCTCAAGATCGACTACGTCGATTATCACATGGGAACCGTCTCGCGCTATCCCGAATTCCGTGAAGTCGCGGAGCGGCTCGCGCGGGAGTACGGCTTGGGGATGTCGCAGTACTTCGGCGAGGCGCGCGGCAATCCGCAATACGAGGCCGCTCCGCCGGACAAGACGGACAGTCTCGTCGCCTTCGTGAATCGTGTGCAGCCCGGTGTCAACCTCGTCGTGACGCATGTCGGTATCGACGACGAGGAGCTGGGTGCATTGCTCGACATGAACACCGACGGTGGCCTCGCCGAGATGAGCAAGAATCGGCAGGGGGAGCTCGACGCCGTCACCTCACGACGATTCCGCGAGGCCGTGTCGGCTCGCGGCGTTCGGCTCATCAACTACCGACAGTTGATCGAGAAGCAGGGTCTGCAGTCCATGCAGCGACCGGTTCCATAATCAGACGTGCGCAAAGGGGAGGATTGCCATGGAGAAGAGGCTGCCGGGTAGGCGGTACTTAATGAGTGTAGCTCGCGCGATCCGCATGTTAGGCCTCGGCCTAGTGATCGGCGGTGTATGGGGCGGCACGGCCCAGGGTCAGACCGTCTCCGTCACGGGGAAGGTCACGAACGCGGCCGGCCAGCCGCTTCCTGGCGTGTCGGTACACGTGTCGGGGTCTACCTCGCGTGTGCTCACCGACGCGAATGGCCGCTACACGATCACTGCTCCATCGAACGGCATCCTCGATTTCACCATGCTCGGCCAGCGCGGCGTCCAGGAGACAATCGCCGGCCGCTCGAACATCGACGTCTCGATGGCGCCGATCGCGTTCCTCGAAGAGATGGTGGTCACTGCCTACGGCCAGGAGCGACGTGCCGACATCACGGGCGCGGTGGCGAGCGCCAACACGCAGACGATCGAGAAGCAGACGACGGCCAGCGTGCTGAAGCGCCTCGACGTCGCGGTGCCTGGCGTCACGGTCAATACGAGCGGCGCCCCGGGCTCGCGCAGCACGGTGCGCATTCGCGGGATCAGCTCCTTCCAGAACAACGATCCGCTGTACGTCGTCGACGGCGTGCCGGTTCAGGACTCGTACATCAACTTCCTGAACCCGGACGACATCACCTCCGTCCAGGTACTGAAGGATGCCTCCGCCGCATCGATCTACGGATCGCGAGCGAGCAACGGCGTCATCATCATCGAAACGACGAAGAAGGGCGTGTCGGGTCCGCCGCGGGCGACACTGCGCGTACGGACCGGTGTGTCGTCGCCGGTGAGAGGCTATGACGATTTCCTGATCACCAACTCGCTCGACTACTTCAAGGTCGTGAAGGCGGCGTACACGAACGCCGGACTGCCGGTTCCGACGAACATCTACGGCGACCCGAACAATCCGACGGTCCCGCAGTTCATCTTTGCCGATCCGAGCACGAACCCGACCAAGAACGCGTTCGGTCAGATTACCGGCGCGAACTCGAGCCTGTACTCGTATCCGCACGCTCTGATCATGCCGGGTAGCCAGGGGACGAACTGGTGGAAGCAGGTCTTCCCGGGTAATGCACCACTTGGCGACTACAATCTCGACGTCTCGGGTGGTGGCGAGGACAACGCGTACAGCGTCTCGTTCAACTACTACGACCAGTCCGGAACGGCGATCTACAATCACTACAAGCGCGGCAGCGTTCGAGCGAACACGAGCTTCACGCGTGGTAAGCTGAACTTCGGAGAGAACGCCGCCCTGTCGATCGAGAATTCAGTGGGCTTCCTCGGCGACGACTCAGAGGGAGAGAACGGGATCCTCGGCAAGAACATCATGCTGCAGCCGGTCATTCCCGTGCGCGACGTGTTCGGCAACTTCGCCGGTCCGAAGGCGACGACGCTCGGAAACTCCACTAATCCCGTGAAGGTCGCGTATGACAATCGCGACAACGACAACCGCAACAATCGCGTGTTCGGCAACGTGTTCGGCGGCTTCGCGGCACGGCCGGATCTGAATCTGCGCAGCAGCCTTGGATTCAACATCGGTCAGAGCCAGTTCTCCGGCTACACCGGGCCAACCCCCGAGGTTGCCGAAGCGACCTTCAGCAACGCGCTGAACGAGAACGAAAACACCTTCCTCGACTGGACGTGGAGCAACACGCTCAAGTTCGACCGGAAGTTCCGCGATACGCACAGCTTCTCGATTCTCGTCGGCCAGGAAGCCAACTCGACGTGGAATCACTTCATCGGCGGCGGCATCAATAACTTGCTCAACATCGATCCGGCCTCCCGCTACATCCAGGACGCGCTCGGCGACGCGAGCACCAAGACGGTATCCAGCAGCGGCAGTCAGAGCGCGCTGCTGTCGCTCTTCGGCAAGCTGGACTACAACTACGCCGACAAGTATGTCGCGAGCTTCACGGTTCGCCGCGACGGCTCATCGAACCTCGCGCCCGGGCATCAGTGGGGCACGTTCCCGGCCTTCGGTCTCGGCTGGCGCGTGAGCAAGGAAGGCTTCCTCCAGGGCAATCATGTCCTCTCGGACCTGATGCTTCGCTTCGGTTGGGGCATCACCGGGAACCAGCTCATTCCGGCGGGTCGCATCGTCGCGCAGTTCGGCGGCAGCCAGGGTGACACCTTCTACGACATTGGTGGCGGTGGCTCGAGCATCGCCGCCGGCTTCCGGCAGACGTCGTTAGGCAACCCGGATCTCAAGTGGGAGGAAGATCGGTCGGTCAACTACGGTCTCGATGCGCAGCTCTTCGATGGCATGTTCAACACGGTGCTCGACATCTACAACCGCCAGTCGAACAACCTGCTCTTCAACCCGGCCATCCCGGGCACTGCAGGCATCGCGGCACCACCAATCGTAAACATCGGCAAGGTCCGGAATGCCGGCTTCGACCTATCGATCGGACACCAGAGCGCCAACTGGAGCGCGACGTTCACGGGCGGCCACTACAAGAACAAGATCCTGTTCATCGCAAACGACCAGACATCATTCTTTGGGCCGATAACGACCCGCTATGGCAACCAGATCATCAACATGGTGGGCCAGCCAATCGGTGCGTTCTACGGCTATCTGACGGATGGGTACATCCGCGACGCGGCCGATTCGGCGGCCCATACCGCCGACAAAGTGACGGGCAAGTGCAGCGCGTCCTGCCAACCGTTCGCTGCGCCCGGCGCGCTCAAGTTCAAGGATCTCAATGGCGACGGTCAGATCACGAGCGCCGACCGTGGGATCATCGGCAGCCCGGATCCGAAGTTCACGGCTGGACTCGATCTCAGCTATCGCCGCGGGAACTGGGACGTCAGCGCTACGGTGTTCGGCTCGTACGGCAACAAGATCTTCGACAACCAGATGGAGTGGTACGTGTTCAGAGAGTTCGAAACGAACGTCCGCAAGGATCTGCTGGAGAACTCGTGGACGCCGCAGAATCAGAACGCGAAGTATCCGCGGATCAACCAGAACGACAACTTCAGCCAGCAGATCAGCAGCTTCTATGTAAAGGACGGCTCGTACACACGGCTGCGCAATCTGCAGATCGGCTACAACATTCCGGCCAGGCTCGTTCGCTGGGTGGGATCGCAGCGGGTGTACGTGCAGGCCGAGAATCTGTTCACGATCACGGGCTACGACGGTTTGGAT
>DATEPP010000091.1:0-9680 GCA_035273165.1 Gemmatimonadaceae bacterium | reverse complement strand
TGTGGGCGGCAGCCTCGCTCGGCTTCGCGGACCTGGGCCAGGAGGGCGGCTTGGCGGGGCAGTTCGCGGTCTCGACGGCAGTCGATCAGAGGGTGATCACCCTCCGCATCGCCGGCGCGGGCGAATTCTCGGACCGAGCCCCCGATCGCGCCTATTCTGACGTCGCCCTCCTCCTCGGCAAGCGAACCGCCCATCCGCAATTCCCTGGGCCGGGAAACGAGGGCGGCATCACGGCGTCGATCTCGGTCGGCGTGGCGGGGCTGCACTTCAACCAGCCGAGTATTGGGAGTTCGCCCGGCAGCAGCGGGGTGGTGCCGGCGATCGCGTTCGACGCCGAGCTCATTGCCCACCTGCGGGTCGTCGGCGTCGGAGTGTCAGCGTTCGGTGCCATCGGCCGACGGGACCGATACCTTGGCGTGGGACTCACGCTCGCCCTCGGCAAGATTCACTGAAGCTGCCGGCGCGCAGCAAAGGTGACCCAGGCATTGTACGGGTTCACTGTTGCGGGCAGCGAGAACAAGCCTCCCGGGGACGGCAGGCGAGTTCAGTAAGTACTTATCTGCCGACGAGAGCGGGCGATGGACGATCAGGCAGTCGGCTTCGCGTTCTCGTTCCGCGGCGAAAGGGCTGCCAGAAACTCGTATGTTGTTCGCTGCTCGTATTTCAACTGCGTGCGCGCGATCTGGTCGACGAGCTGAGCGAAATCGCCGGCCTCCAGACCTTCACAAATCGGCTGGAGTCGTTCGGCGATATCTCGTCGCAGCCTGTCTACTCGGCGCTCATGAGGTTCGTGCTCATTGATTGACAATTGCCCCCGGCTATGATTCGCACCGTGCGGTACCGCACATAGCGAGCCACTTTCGACACCGGGGAGCTTACCCTCGCCGCGTTGCGAGCGTTCGCTTCGCCGCGGCGTTCGCGTGCGGCTCCCCCGTTGGCGAGCGGCCAGCGGCACAGGTGAAAGCGTCCGGTCGCGGCCGGCAACCTCTTTCGGGTGCCGGTTCGTCAGGAGACAGTTACTCTGCCGGTGGCGAGATCATACACCCCGGCTGACACTTTGAGCGTCCCCGATGTTATCGCTTCCCCAATGACAGTTGAGGAAGTACGCAACAGGTCGGCCTGGAGATGAGCATTGAGATCGATCGCGCGGCCTACACTTCCGGCAGCCTGATTTACTGCCGGGCGAAGATGGGGGTACAGAGCGCTGATTTGCCCGGGAGCGCTTTCTGTCTTCATCGCCGCCTTGACCGCTCCGCAGTTCGTGTGGCCGAGAACCAATACCGCACGGATGCTGAGAACCGCGACGGCGTACTCGAGGCTGGCGATGATCTCCGGAGTTACGATGTTGCCCGCCACGCGCACCGTAAAGATCTGGCCAATCGACTGATCGAAGACGAGCTCCACCGGCACGCGAGAATCGGCGCAGCCCAGCACTCCCGCGAAGGGCGTCTGGTGCTCTACTGTGTGCGCCCTCAAGCTGCTCAGGTCCTGCTCCCCCGACGTCAACCGGTTGGCGGCGAATCGCTGGTTGCCTGCCAGCAACTCCTGAAGGGCTGCCTCTGGCGACGGTATCACACTCACGGGAAGCCTGCGAAGGGCCCTCAGCCCGCTGCTCGACCGCGCGGCGATTCCCACCACCGCTGTGCTGACCGCCGTGTGGAGAAACTGTCGCCGGCCTACGCCCGCGCGCGCGTCCGCATTCTTTGCCATGGGTCGAGTCCTGTGCCGGTCGAGTCTCGAAAGTGCAAAGCTGTTTGCAGTATTCGATGACTGCCATGCGACCTTCGGAACGGCGGCCAAGGCCCACCAGCTATCGTCGACACGCGTCGTTAGGCGCCAATGGTCCGACCGGTCTTAGCGGTACTCGACGGACGCATGCGTGCCGTTTACCGCGGCGAGTGGTAGCGCATCGCTCTGATGCATCGGCAGCCAGAGAGTGAAGGTCGAGCCGTGGCCGACTTCACTTTCCACTGTGATCCGCCCTCCGAGCGTTGACGCCAGGCGCTGACTGATCGCCAACCCGAGGCCCGCTCCCGGGACGTCGGACACGCCGAGACGCACGAACTCCTCGAACAGCAGCTGCCGCTCTTCCGTGGTAATCCCGATCCCGGTGTCCGCCACCTCGATCGCGGCCCAACAGCCGCCGGCATCCTCACGTTGCTTCACCCGCAGCACTATCGAACCGTTCGGAGTGTACTTGATCGCGTTCGATAAGAGGTTGCTCACGATCTGCCTCACGCGAGCGCGGTCGGTTTCCACCACGACCGGATCGTCCACCGGCACGTCGACCGAGAGCGTGAGCCGATGCGATATTGCCGCGGCGCGGTACTCCTCGCGCGCGGCGAGCAGCACGCCGAGCAATTCCACGCGCTGCCGGGAGAGCGCGATGTGACCCGTTTCGGCGCGCGCGAGCTCGTGAAGATCGTCGATCAAGGCAAGCGCGGTCTGAATCGACGTGTGGATGCTGTCGATCGCGCGGCGCTGCTCGTGGACCATTTCACCGTATACTCCCGACGACAGGAGCTCCGCATATCCATCCGCCGCGCCCAGCGGATTTTTGAGGTCGTGACTGAAGCCGCGCATCAGGCGCGACCGGCTCTTGATGACGCGCTCGAGCTCACGCCGGCCGGCGCGCTCTTCCTCGAACAACCTCACCTTCTCGCATGCGATCCAGATGAGGTGCGCGAGCGTTCGAGCGCGCTCGACGTCCTCCGTACGGAAAGGTGTGTCCGATTCGCGGAGAACGAGCAGAGCGCCGAGCGTCTCCTTCGAGTCGGCAACGGGTAAGACGATTGCTGAAAAGGATCCCGTGGATGTCTCGCACCAATTTTCGTCGTACGAGAATGGTGAAACCAGCAACGGTTCGCGGCTGTCGGTCACACGCTCGGCAAGCGATCCCTGATACGGCTTCGTCACACCGAGGGGTGGCGTGGACACGCCAGCAACAGCTTGCACCGCGACCACGGCGGACCGGGAGCGGCCCCCGTTACTGGCGATCTCCTCGACGAACGCCGCGCGTGCTCTCATCACGGCGAGCGCGGCGGTCGCGATTCGATTCGCCAATTCTTCCCGGCCGAATGCCACACTGAATGCTTCGGCCGCTTGTCGGAGTGCCGCTTCGTCCTCCACGCGCTGCGCGATCATGGCGCTCAGCCGACGCTCGCGCCGCACGAGGGCGGCAACGGCAAACAGCGTTGCAAGCGATACAAGCACCAGGGCGGCGTTGATCGTCAGGCCCCGCAGCTCGAAGCCGGCGATTCGCTCATCGCGATTTGCGTCCTCGGCGGCAAGCGAGACCGACAGCCGGTTCATAGCCGCGAGCACGGCGTCTCGATCCGCTTGCTGCGCACGGAGAGCAGTCGCGAGTTGCTCGGAGGAGAGGCGCTGCTTCCAGAGAATGTCGCTGTTCGCTCTCCATCGGCTGAGCTGAAGCCTGACGGCGACGGTGTGACGAGCGGCATCTCCGTGCAGCGCCGCGGTCAGATGATCGAGCTCGGCCAGTGTCCGATCGTCGTCGAGAAGGGTCGCGTGGTAGCGTTGCAGAGCGGAGCTGTCGCCGAGCAGAGCATAGCGCTGGAGCGTCGCGGATTCGGTGTCGAGTCCGGACTGGAGTCGCGACGCCGCGAGGCGGGCCGGTTCGACCGTGCCCGTCGTTTCCGCGAGGAGGCGGAGAATTCGATACGACAGCCGCGCGGGAATGAGCACGGAGCCGAGGAGCATCACTGCTACCAGTGCGAGCGTTGCCACGCTCCAGCGTGTAGAAGCCGAGGCGTTGCTGGATGTCGGCACGACGGCCACGGTCCCTCTCTGTCGCGGAGTGCTCACTTGCGTCGATCAGTCTCTTCCAATATGGAGTGTTGCGCGGTCGCGATCGAGGAGACGGGCAGATTAGGCAAGGCTCCGCCTGATTCTGATCTCATCGCACCTCCACGTATGTTAGAGGGTATGACCCGATCCTCCATTCTCGAGCGAGACCTGTTCACACTCTTCGAGCAGACCGCCGACGCCGCGTACACCGTTACCGATGCCGGCGAGATCTGCTCGTGGAACACGGCAGCGGTCCGGTTGTTTGGTTACTCCGAACAGGAGGTGCTTCATCGAAACATCGACGACGTCTTCGAGGCACGCGACGCGTTGGGCACTTCTGCGCTTGCTGGCGGGCTGGCTGCCGCAACGCGACATCGCGACGGGAAGTCCGGCGGCATCGAGAACTTCGACTTGGAGGTAAGGAAGCGGGATGGGAGCAGGATTTGGATAAGCGTCTCGACGATCGTCTTCGAGAGCCAGCGCACCGGACGCCGGCTCTTCGTCCGACTGGCTCACGACGTCAGCCATCGCCGACACAAAGAGGAACTGCTCGATCAGGTGACGCAGATCGCCCGACAGCTCGTTGCCGTGACCGAAGTCGTGTCCGAGCACGCACCCGTGGAACTGCTCTCCGAACAGGAGCGACGCATCCTGACGCTCTTCGCGGAAGGCAGTACCCCCGGGACGATCGCCGAGCGGCTGAATATTTCGGGCCAGACGCTTCGCAATCACCTCCATCACATCAACCGCAAGCTCCGCACACACAATCGCCTCGAGGCGGTGACGCACGCGCAACGGCGCGGCCTCATCGGGTAGCGTTCTCTCCGGAGCGCGCCCGATTGCGTGTTCCGGACCGCTGTGCCAAGCGTGCTCGAATGACTGCCGCGAGGACGACGGCATCATTGTGTTCTTCGTCCCGCGCTCCGAACACCAGCGTGACACGGCCGCGCGACGCCAGACTCGCGAGGTGCCTCAGCAATTCCTCGTGATCGCGGAGCTCGCGCTTGTAGCGTCGCCGGAATTCCGGCCACCTCTTCGGATCGTGACCGAACCACTGGCGAAGACTCGCGGACGGGGCGACGTCTTTCATCCACTCATCGATTGCCGCGTTGGCCTTGCTGACACCCCTCGGCCACAAGCGATCGACGAGAATGCGCTTGCCATCCGACGCACTCGCGGGTTCGTACGCTCGCTTCAACTTTACCATGGTCGCGGGTCCGGGGATCTTGGTGAGCGCCGCATCGTACTCGAACGCTATTTGCTCTCAGGCACGCTGTCGCTGGTACGATCGTCGCCCCGACTGGTACAGCTGCCTCATTGTTGCTCGCCGCGCGTCCCGACACCTTCGGTATCGAGGCTCAGCGGAGGAGTGAACATGACGATCTCCAGTCACGCGGTGCGGGTAAAGGCGAGCGGAGCGACCATGATGTCGCGCCAGCACGACTCACTTCGGGAGGGCACGATGCTCGGGGCTGTCGTGGCGACGACGACGTGGCTGTGGCTCGCCATCGTGGATGCCGTGGCGGGCAAGCCGTTCCTCACCTTCACCGTCTTCGGCGGGATCATCGCATTCACCGTCGCTCACTATCTGCTCAACATTGGCTATGGCATTGCGATCGTCGCCGGTGTCCATGGCGCCGTCCGCGCGCCGAGTCTGATCTTCGGGATCGGATTCGGGTTACTGATGTTGGAATTCGCGTTCGCGCTGCTGTCGGCCGCGCTATGGCATTCTCCACTCGGGACGCTTGCGTGGCTCCGGATCTTCGGGGGAAGTCTGATCGGCGCGGCAGTCGCGTTCCTTGTCGTCGCTCGGCGGCATCCGTTAGCGGAACTGCTGCATCGGGCGGAAGAAGAAACGTGACCTCCAGCGTTGCGATCGAGGTCGTGGCCCGGGGTGACCGAGGCGCGCGCGACGCCATGCATCGTCGCGGTCGCGCGCGCCCCACATTCAATCGTCGTGATCCCGGCTGCCGATGAACATGATGCGATAGATGCGACCGCCCTTGTCATCGGATACGTAGAGCGACCCGTCGGGGCCTACGGTAACGCCCACGGGCCGGTGTTTGGCCGTCGCGGGGAGTGGGCCAGTCGAACCCGCAAATCCGTCGGCAAAGGTCTCCGCAGCACCGGATGGGCTGCCGGTTCGCCCAAAGGGAATGAACTGCACCTGATACCCCTCGTTAGGTTCCGGGGCCCGATTGAAGCCGCCGTGGAAGGCGATGAACGCGCCGCCTCGGTAGCGTTCGGGGAACTGCTCGCCATTGTAGAAGACCATGCCGTCCGGCGACCAGTGCGCGCCGAACGTCGCGAGCGGCTGATTGTAGGTCGAGCAATCGATGCCTTGGTCGCCGCGCACTCGGTGGCCGTCGCCGCCGTACTCCGGGGCCAACACCTTCTTGTGCTCGGAGATCGCGTCGAAGTAGCAGTACGGCCAGCCATTGTTACTGCCGCGGGTTACGCGCGCCATCTCTTCGGCTGGCAGGTTTGCGCCCTGATCCTGCGTGAAGAATTGCGGCCAATTCTCGAAGAGCATGTCACGACCCTGCTGCACGGTGTACAGATCGTGATTGAAGGGATTGATCGCGAGCGCGACCAGATTGCGGTAGCCGGTGCCGTAATGCGTGCCCGATGCCTCGGTCTGATTGGTCGCGCGCGCGTCGAAGAGCCAGACACCAGCGCGAACGGGCAGCTCCGGACAGGGAAAGACGCCTGGTGACTCGAACTGCCGGTTGGCCACCTGACAGGAGTTGGACGCGGAGCCGATGTTCACGAACAGCTGTCGATGGTCCTTCACGACGACTGTCTTGCTGATGTGATCTCCGGTGCTTGGCAGCCCGGCGACGACGATCTCGGGATTGTCGAGCGGCGTTAGGCGTCCGGACGGCAATCGAAAGCGTAACACGCGATCGTTCGCGCCGAAGAAGAGCCGTCCATCGTCCCAGGCGATACCACTCCCGCCCAGCGCTGGGCTGAATCGCGATTGCTCATCGGCGTGGCCGTCACCGTCGCGATCGCGCAGGCCGATGATGCCGAAGGAGGGATTCTGATTGTTCGGGCTGTTGATCGCCACGAAGAGATCACCGTTAGGCGTGATCGCCATGTGCCTCGCCTGGGCGGGCTGCCCATCCTCGACGAGGTCCGCGACGGTGATCGCGCAAAATCCGGGGGGCAGCGTGATACCTGCATTGTCCGGATCGCAGCGGACCTTCCCGCGGCGATCCCCCTGCTGAGGAGTATCGCGGTCAGCATTCACCGCAGTGGACGGGTTCGTCGGCGCGGTCGGGCGCTCCTGACAGGCACCCGTCAGTATCAGGAGAGTGAGGATGACGCGAATACTCGGCGTGCGCGAATGCATGGGTCCTCCCGGCAAGCTCGTGAGCCGCGGCCGACGCATCGGCGAGCATGTCTCCCCGCGGCCCTTCCGCGGCGGAGCATGTCACGGCGGCTCAAGGAATCCCCTCTTCGACGCTTTGATTCGCAGATCAACTCGCCTGGCACGGCACATTGCAGACTCGGGCGGTACGTCACTCGTTAGGCTTGGCCTGTTGCAACACAACGTTACGATCGCTAATGGGCGTTAGCAGTTCAGTATTCACGTCAGCGGGAAGTCGGAAGAGGAACCGACATCAATCATGCATCGACCGGGGAAGTTCCGTTCGCACACCGAAGCTCAACGCGTGACGCGGAACAGCGCAAACAGATTGCGCAGCGCACGCGATTTGCCCGAGCACAACTCGCTCGCGGATTCGCGCGAGCGATCGATCGCCGAGACGCTCAACAGCATTCGCAGGAGATTAGCATGCGCGCAACACTCCCTTGTATCGTGATCGCGGCCGCCGCGAGCTTCGTAACCGGTTGCGGAAAGGATTCGATGAGCCCACTCGTTGACGCGCGCGTGAGTGTTCAGGACCAATGTGATCCTGCCACCTTCAACGCCGCCCTCGGGAGCGGCGCGTGCGCCAAACAGGGAACGATGACGTTCACCGCTTTCAACAATGAGCTGAACGCCACTCACCAGGTGGCCGCGTGGCGCTTCGTGCCGAGTGCGTTCGCCATCAAGCTCGGTCAGTCGATTACCGCGACCAACGATGGTGGAGAGAAGCACACCTTCACGGAAGTGAAAGCCTTTGGCGGCGGCATTGTGCCCTCGCTCAACACAGCGTCCGGAAATGCGCAGGAGGCACCAGAGTGTGCAGCGCTCAGCGCGAATGATATGATCGCGTCGGGAGCGACGTTCCGTAGCGACGCGGCGACGGATGTTGGAACAGAGCTATATCAGTGCTGCATTCACCCGTGGATGCGCGCAACGGTGACGGTCACCCCATAATGCCTCGGTGCAGGATCGTCTACTCCAGAGTGACGGAGGTGATGATCCATGTGGCGATAGGCCCAGCGACGCATCTCTCTTTCCGCACCCGCAACTCGCGTCACTGCGGCGGCAGCCGCCGGACGATGGACCCGACCTCCTGCGCCAGGTCCGCAAAACGCGGATCCGCCGCCACGTGCTCCGCATAGCATTGGCGAAATAGCGTGTCCGCGTGATACTCGATCCGATCTCGGGTGCCAGCTGCCGTGCGAATGGCAGAGTCGAGCGCGGCGGTGTCGCTGGGGTTTGACCGGCTTGCCCGGAAGAGGGAATCTACGTGCGGCCGGCTGCTATGGTTGAGAGAGTCGACCCTCCGCTCTGCCTCGTCCCAGATGGGGACACACGGAGCCATCGGCTCGATGACCGCGCGCGTCGGTGCCTCGATGAGATAGAGACGGTTCCCGCGCACTACGCTCGCGATCACCTCGTTTGGCGCGTACGCGCCGACATCCTGTGCGCGAAGAACGAGCATGGCGGAGACGACGCCGGATAGCGTCGCGTGATCGACCGGGATGTCCGCGTATCGAGACAGGGCCGCGTCCTGGGGAATCCCGCTCTCGTATAGTGCCGTGTGCGCCAACGCTTTCACGGGGTCGCGTGGCAGCAATGTGTCGCCAGCAACCGGATCCCGTAGCCACGCCTGCAGCAGGGTGCGGGTGGTGACAACGACGGTGATGCTGTCCGACGATTCGTAGACGATCCCGTCTATGCCGCCGAAATCCAGCTGCGGCACGAGCGCCGTCACGTTTGCCCTTCCGGAGTCCGCGAAGCCCTCGGCGTGGAAAGGGCCGAGCGTCTTCCGCAGCTGACCGGCGAGCTGGCGCAACGCCGCGGCCTCATGGGCATCCAACACCGAATCCGGCGTGCCGCGCTTCTTCTCCGCGGCGAGCGATGCGATGAAGGCGCGCTTCATCGAAAGATACTCGGCTTCGTCGTTAGGTGACGAGGATTCGGTCCCTCCGGGTGCCGCCGGTCGGACAGGCTCCGGCGCGCGTCTCTCTGATGTGTTGCCGCGTTCGCAGCCAGAGCTGAGGAGAAGGATTGACGCGACGGAAACGAAGTATCTCACGTGGAGCATCGGGGGCGAACGCAGCGAATGACGCGGTCGCCAATGAGCCGGCACGGCTAGAGCGTTACCATCACGCTCCGAAGCCGTCCGGATTCTGTGGAGCTGTCGTCGGGATTCGATTCGGCTCCCCCGCACGAATGACCTCACATGACGCGCGAGCATTCAATGATGCTGAATCCACTAGCGTTGGCCGTGGCGGTGCTGGCCCTTCTGTCGGCCGAGCTGCCGGCGCAAACATGCATGGGGGGTGCCTCGTTCGCCAACCGTCCCGCACAAATGGGTGCGGACTACTCGGCGGGGGGCAGCACCCATTCGACAACGGTGGGCGCCAGCCTCGGCGCTCGGTTCGGACCGTTCCTGTCGATAGCCGGTGGAAGCCTCCGCGTTGATAACTTGCTGAACAATGCAAGCCTCTTCAACGTGACGGCGGCGATCACC
>DATEPP010000090.1:0-8238 GCA_035273165.1 Gemmatimonadaceae bacterium | reverse complement strand
CGGGATTTCCACGTTGAGTCTTTGCTCATCATCGCGCCACCGCCTCGCCGAGCAGCCACTCGCCGTTCGCCGGCCCGACGAGCGCGTTCATCACCTGCTCCGACGACGCGCCGACGGCGAGCGCTCTCGTCACGACGCTGTCCACCGGCGCGCGAGACGTCGACACGCTCGCGCTCATCGCCGCCACCGTGTCGGCGACGATCTCGCCCCGGCCGACCGTCGCCGCGCCGCCGATGACCGCCGCGAGGATGCTCGCCGCCGCGGCGAGAGCGACCTCGGTGCGCGCCCAGTGCGTCGTCCACTCCCACCAGGTGCGCTCCCGTCGCCGCTCGAGCACGGCCGCGGTGCCGGCCGCGATCCGCACGCGGAGCAGCTCCAGCCTCGCCGCGCTCGGCGCCTGCCCTTCTGCGTCGCGAATCGCCCGCGCCAGGCGCCGGTCGCGCTTCGGACTCATCGGCGGAGCGAGGCGAGGGTGGTGCGAAGCGTCTGCCGCGCCTGATGGTGATGCCACCGCACCGTCTCCGGGCTGATGCCTAACGATTCGGCGATCTCCGTCGTCGACAGGCCGTCCACCTCGAACATCGAGACGACGAGCCGCTGCCGCGGCGGGAGCGCCGCGAGCGCCGCGGCGAAGCGCTCCCGGATCTCCTTCCGCTCCGTCACTTCGAGCGGACTCGCCCCGCGCCACGGTGCGTCGCCGCGCTCCGGCTCGGCGGCCCGCAGCGCACGGGCCTTCCGCGCGTTGAGTCCCGTGTTGATGAGCAGCTTATAAAACCAGGGGCCGAATGCACGGGTCGTGTCGAAGCTGCCGAGTCGGTCGAGCGCGCGCATGAACGCTTCCTGGACGAGATCCTCGGCATCCTCGACGTTGCCGAGCAGCCGGCGCGCGATGCCCATCGCGCGGCCGAGGTGGCGACGGACCAGCGCGTCGTACGCCGTCGCGTCGCCGCCCTTCACCCGTTCGACCAGGTCGCGGTCGTCCGCGACGAGACTCTCGTCGGTCGGGGACGATCCTGTCATCGCTCGCGCAGGCCGCATGACAGTATTACACCGCGCGTCGCCGCGGCGTTGGGCCGCTCAGGGCTCCGAGCGGCGATCGACGGCGAAGAAGGCCCGCATGCACTCGCCCACGAGCCAGATCCGGAAGCGGTCGCGATCTTGCGTATCCGCGACATCCAAGGCGTGCGCGACGTCTTCTTCGCTCCTCTTGAGCGCGAGGAGCAGCTCCTCCGCCCTCAATCCACGGGACTTCGCGTCCTGCGCGGCGGCCGCGAGGGCGCTCTCGAGCATCGAATCATGCCCTTCGGACTGGTTCCAGTGTGCGAGTAGCGCGGCACGAAGCTGGGCGGCAATCTCGGCCGGGAGCGTGGGACGCTCGTCGTCCGGCATACGCGGGTTGTATGCAACCATCACGAGAGGGTGTGGTGCGGTAGTGAAGATGGTACCGGATGGCAGGCACACGCCGTCCAGCGGACTCGATAGTATTCCTGCAGAAATTTGGCAGACCTTCGACTGTGAGCCAACTCTAGTCGCGATGGAGGAGCGAAGAGGCAGCTGTGAGTTTACGCGCGACCCGGGGTAAAGTGCTGATTCTGACGCCGCAGGCAATGACCGGCGCGCTTCTCGGCATGCTCGTCGAGCTGTCGCAGCTCGAGCCGGTTTTCGCCGACCCCGCCGAGCGTCCCGAGGACGCCCTCGCGCGCCATCTGCCGGTCCTCGTCGTCATCGCGGACGGCGACATCGATGCCTTCAGATCCGATCTCTTCATCGCCCGCGCCCAGCATCGGGGGATCTCCGTCGTCGCCTTCGGCCGTCGATCCAGCGACGCGACCGCGGGATGGGCAAAGGAGCGCGGCGTCCCCTACCTGGAGCTTCCGACGGACGCCGAGACTTTCGGCCGGATTCTCGACCAGGCCACTCGCCAGGATCGCCGATCGCGCCTCATCGGGGACCGGCGACGGTCGCCCCACACCGAGCGCACCCCCGATGGCACCCTCGTCCTCCAGGCCGAATCGGGGGAGCGCTGGTACGTCTACGACCGCCGGGCGGGCGAGCGCCGGGGGGCGGGTCTACCGCATCCAGCGGACGCGTATCGCGCCTTCGTGAACGAGGAGGGGGTCGAGCTCCGAGTCGAGCTCGAGCCGCACGAGTTCATGGAGAAGACGCCGGACGCCCTCCAGCAGCAGCTCGCCCGCGCCCGATAACGGTTGCGTCCGAGGACGCTCGGACGTCCTCACTTGCCGGCTCGCGCGCGTGGGCACGCGACGGTCCACGCTTCACCGATCGTCGATGTTCTTCCTCTCTCCCGACGAGACCCTCGCCGCTCTCACCGCTGCTTTCCTCGGCGGGGCGCTGTATGGTCGCATCGTCTGGCGAAGACAGGCGTACGAGGGTCGTATCCGGACCGCCGCCGACGCGCTCCTCCGCCGCGCGGAGGAGCAGTTCCGATTCGTCCACGACGCGTCCCCCGAGTGCTTCGCGCTCCTCCGCCCCGTCACGGACGAGGAAGGACAGCCGGACTTCCAGTTCCTCTACCTGAACGCCGCCTCCGAGCAGTTCACGGGACGGAAGCCAAAGCCGCTCATCGGCCGCTTCGTGAGCAAGACGCTCCGCCGTGAGATCGACGCGAGCCTCATGCGCTCCCTCGCGGGGCTCATCGAGAGCGGTCAATCGTTCCGCGACGAGATCGAGGTCGACATCGGTGGCGGTAAGCGCTGGGTGGCGCTCACCGCGGTACGCATCGACGACGCGATCGCGGTGACGCTCGCCGATGTGACGTCACGCAAACAGGCCGAGACGATGCTCGCGGCCTCGAACGCGGAGCTCGAGCGGCGCGTCGTCGAGCGGACGATGGAGCTGGCCGACGCGCGCGAGCGCTATCGTCTCCTCGCCGAGCATGCGTCTGATATGATCTCGACGCACGCGCTCGATGGCACGTACACCTACGCCGCGCCCGCGCTCGAGGCACTGCTCGGCTGCACGACGGACCAGCTCCGCGGCAAGTCGTCGCTCGACTTCGCGGCGGCGGAAGATAAGCAAGTTATCATCGACGGCCGCGAGCGGGCGCGACGCGTGAGAGGCTCGTCGCTCGTGACGTGGCGCTGCCGGCGGCCGGACGGATCGTACGTCTGGCTCGAGACGAACGGCCGCGCCGTGCGCGACCCCGAGACGGGCGAGCCGCTCTGGTTCGTCTGCTCGAGCCGTGACGTCACGTCGCGAAAGCGCATCGAGGGCGCGCTGCGCGAATCCGAGCAACGCCTTCGCGCGACGCTGGAGACGCCGAACCTCGTCGCCGTCGCGCTCGATCCCGAAGGCGTCGTCACGTTCTGTAACGAAGGTCTCATCACGACCACCGGCTGGACGCGCGACGCCCTCCTCGGCCGCAACTGGTTCGACGTCTGCATGACGGATCCTCCCGTTAGGCGTGCCTTCCGCTCGCAGATTCGCCGCGGGACGATCCCCGCGCGCTTTGAAGGCGAGATTCTGTGTAGAGATGGGAGTCGTCGGCTTATCGAGTGGGACAACAACGCGCTGCGCGGCCCGGCGGGCGAGGTGATCGGCACCGTCAGCCTCGGCGTCGACGTCACGGAGAAGCGACACGAAGAGACCGTGTTGCAGCTGCTGCAGTCGGTGACCATCGCCGCCGGCGCGGCCGAGGACATCGCCGCCGCGTTAGGCGAGATTCTCGAGTCGATGTGTCAGTCGATGCAGTGGCGCTATGGCGAGGCGTGGCTTCCCGACGCCAGCGAGACGCGGCTCGTGCGCCAGGAGACGCATTTCGCCGCGCCCGGACTCGACACCTCGCGGCTGATCGAGACCGGCCGCGATCTCGCCCTCGCCGCGAACGAAGGATTGCCGGGCACCGTCTGGAGCACCGGCGAACTGGCATGGATCGAGAGCCTCGAGTCTGATCTCTCGCGACCGCGACGCAAGGCGGCGGTAGACTCGGGTTTCCGCGCCGCCGTCGCCGTACCAGTGATGTCCGGACATCAGGTGGTCGCGGTGCTCTGCTTCTTTCTGCACACCATTCGCCGGCGCGACCGCAACGCGGCCGAGGTCATCAACATCGTCGCGAAACAGCTCGGATCCGTGGTGCTGCGGAAGCGCGTCGAGACGGAGCTGCGCGAGTCCGAGGCGCGACTCCGCGCGATCGTGCGCTCGATGAAGGAAGGGCTGATCATCACCGACCTCGATGACCGCGTGCAGTTCGTGAACGAGCGCACCGTCGAGCTCACCGGCCGCCCGGCGCAGGAGCTGATTGGCCGGCGCGCCTCCGAGCTGCTTGCCCATCGCGGCCAGACCGACAGATTTGAATTTCAGGTGCGCACCGGATCACACGCGGGTCGCTGGCTCGAGGTCACGGGCGGCCCACTCGCCAACGCCGACGGCGTCATCGTCGGCACCCTCGGCACGATCACCGACGTCTCCGACCGGAAGCGCTACGAGGAGGCCATCCTCGGCGCCCGCGACGCCGCCGAGGCAGCGAGCAAGGCGAAAAGTGATTTCCTTTCACGCATGAGTCACGAGCTCCGGACGCCGCTGAACTCCGTGATCGGCTTCGCACGCGTCCTCCGGCGCAACGGCGCGGGCAAGTTCGCGTCGGACGATCTCACGTATCTCGACCGCATCCAGGCCAATGGTGAGCATCTGCTCAAGCTCGTGAACGACATCCTCGACGTCGCCAAGATCGAGGCCGGGCGCGTGGACGTGCAGCGCGGACCCGTGCGACTCGACGCACTCGTGCGCGAAATTGTCGAACAGCTCGAGGGCCAGCCGCGGCCAGCGGAGGTTGCGCTCCGCGCCGAGGTCCCGATGCTACCCGTGATGATGGAGACGGACGCGCGCCTGCTGCGGCAGATTCTGATCAACCTCGCCGGCAATGCTCTGCGGTTCACGCATAAGGGCCAGGTCGTGCTCTCACTCATTGCCGATCCCGTTACCCACGCACCGATCCGCATCGACGTTCGCGACACGGGCATCGGCATTCCAGCAGATCGGCAGCGGGCGATCTTCGAGCCATTCGAGCAGGCAGACTCCACGACGAGCCGCGCCTACGGCGGCACCGGACTCGGTCTCTCCATCGCCCGCTCGTTGTGCGACGCGATCGGCTACCGTTTGTCTCTGGAGAGCGTCGTCGGGAGCGGATCCACATTCAGCGTGCACCTCGCCGCTGAGGAACAGCGTACGGGAGAAGCGGCATGAGGAAGACCATGCTGCGACCGATCGGCGCCGCTGTTCTACTTGCCGTCCTGCTGTTGATTGGTGCGCGACGAGTCGGGCCAGCGCCGGCGTTGGGCGGTTTTCTCGATCCGGCGCACGGCGTCTGGGCGCTGGCACGGAATGCCGAGCTGCCTAACGACAAAAGCGATGTCCTGGCGTCGCTGGCGTCGTCGGTGGAGGTGCGCTACGACCGGCGCGGCGTGCCGCACATCTTCGCGACGCGTGAGGAGGACGCCTATCGGGCGCTCGGCTACGTCGTCGCGCGCGACCGGCTCTTTCAGCTCTGGATCCAGGCCGTCGCCGCCGGCGGTCGTCTGACGGAGATTGCCGGCGCGCGCGCGCTGCCACTCGACCGCGAGATGCGCCGTCTCGGCATGACGTGGTCCGCCGAGCGGAAGATGGCACAGGTGGACTCGAGCACCGCTCGGCTCGCGGGCGCGTACGCGGACGGCGTGAATGCGTACATCGAGCACATGTCGCGCGACGAGCTGCCACTGGAATTCAGGCTGCTCGGGATGACGTCGGTGCCGAAGTGGGAGCCGATCAACTCGCTGCTCATGTTCAACCGGATGGGATGGACGCTCGCGTACATCGCGCCGGAGTTGGAGCGCGCTGTCGCGGCAGCGCGCGTCGGCAGCGCGGCAGCGGCGTCACTCTTCCCCGAGAACTCGCCGATCCAGGAGCCGATCGTTCCCAACGGGCGCCACGCGCCGCGATTCGATTTCACGAAGCTCGCGCCGCCCGGGGCGTCCGATGGCGAGGTTGCGCAAACACTCATCGCGGCACTGGGCGATTTCATGCCTGCGAGCTCGAATGCGCTCGCCAGTGGCGACGGCGACCCACGCGCCTTCGCCAGCAACAACTGGGCAGTCGCGCCAGCCCACTCGGCGACCGGCAACGCGCTGCTCGCCGGCGACCCCCATCTCGAGCTGACCCTTCCGTCGATCTGGTACGAGGCGCAGCTCGTCGTGCCAGGCGCGCTGGACGTGTATGGCGTGACGATCCCCGGTCTACCCGGGATCACCATCGGCTTCAATCGCGACATCGCCTGGACGTTCACGAACACCAGCGCCGACGTCCTCGACTTCTATACGGAGAAGGTGGACGACGACGCGCACCCGACGAAGTACCTCGTCGACAAGGCGTGGCGTCCCCTCGAGCAGCGCATCGAGCGCTATCGCGGGCCGAAGGGCGAGGTACTCGCGGTCGACACGCTGTACTTCACGCACCGCGGTCCGATGCGGCGCGAGAACGGTCAGTGGCTGTCGATGCGCTGGACCGTGCTCGAGCCCTCGAACGAGATCGAGGGCTTCCGCCTCGCGGCGAAGGCGCGCGACGTCACCGAGTTCCAGCAGGCGATGGGCCTCTACTTCCGCTCGCCCGCCCAGAACATGCTCGTCACCGATCGTCACGGCTCGATCGCCATCCGGTCGACCGGTCGGTTCCCGATCAGGCCGAGCGGCGGCAGCGGCTTCACGATTCGCGACGGCACGACGTCGGAGAGCGATTGGCGCGGGTATCTCCCGGTGGACTTCGCGCCGCAGGTGAAGGATCCGGGGCAGGGGTACGTCGCTTCCGCGAACCAGCAGCCGATCGACCCGCACGACGCCCAGTACTGGTTAGGCGGCGAGTACGATCCGTGGCGCGCGATGCGCATCAACCAGATTCTTCGCGCGGACAGCGCGATGACTGTGGACAAGATGCGGCTGATGCAGACGGATCCCGGGTCGGCCGTCCCGGATTACTTCGTTCCATACTTCCTCAACGCCGCGCAGACGCTGGCGAAGAATCCGCGGTCGGACATCGATGAAAAGAAGCTGGCCGAGTCGGCGCGGTTGTTGGGCGAGTGGGATCGAAGGTACACCAAGGAGAACACTCGGGCGGTGCTGTTCGATCTCGCGTATACGGAGCTGGTGAACCGGACGTGGGATGAGCTCGAGGCGCAGGCGCCGGGGCAGGGCACTCGCGGACGGCGCGTGATCACGCCGTCGAACGTGGTGCTCGCCGAGCTGCTTGCGGATTCGACGAGTGAGTGGTGGGACGATCGCTCGACGCCGCGTCGTGAGGCGCGAGATGATATTCTCGCGGCGAGTCTAGTCGCGGCGCTGGATACGGCGAGACGGCGGTATGGTGATCCGAAGAAGAAGGGGTGGACGTGGAGTCGCGTGCGGCACGCGAACATCTGGCATCCGTTGAGACTTCCCTCATTGTCGGCGCTCGATCTGCCGATTCAGGGTGGGCGGTCGACGCTCAATCCGTCGGTGGGATCGGGGGCGTTTGGCTCGAGCTGGCGGATGGTAGTAGAGGCAGCGCCTAACGAGCTCAAGGCGTGGGGAACGTATCCGGGCGGAGAGTCTGGGAATCCGGCGAGCTCACGGTATGAGAATCATCTAAAGGAGTGGATGATGGGCGAGCTGCAGCCGCTGCTCGTGCCGAAGTGGATTCCGGAGCTCGGGGCGAAGGAGACTGTGTCGCGACTGACGTTGAGGCCACGGGAATGAAGCGGCGTCGATCGGGGGTGCCGAAGGCGCCCAAGCTTCCGCGTCTGCCGAAGGCGCGACGTGCGGGGCGTCGACGACTGCCATTCGCGGGGGTCGTGTGCGCGGTGCTCGTCGTTCTCGGGGCGTGGTTGATCAGTTGGTGGATCGTACCGTTGGCGGCGCTTGTGGCGACGCTGCTCTGGTGGGATCGGCCGACGATCGTCGCGGATGTGACGTGGGGAGCCGTGGCTGGATGGGTTGTGTTGTTGCTCATCGACGGCCTGCATGGGCGCACGTGGGCACTGGCGCGAGCGGCGGGAGGGGCGGTGTTCCTGCCGTGGGGGCTTCTGATTCCGGTGACGCTGCTGTTCGCGGCGGGTTTGGCTTGGAGTACGGCGGTGCTGACGCAGCTGGTGTGCGTCAGGCTATCGGCGCGGGTCTCGGCGACGTTGTAGAGAGGGCGACCGGCTTGCGCCCGGCAGCATAATTCCGCCGACGAGAATCTCCCTTGCCGGCGAGCAATAGGCCTCTGGAACAC
>DATEPP010000089.1:0-10547 GCA_035273165.1 Gemmatimonadaceae bacterium | reverse complement strand
ACGACGAAACGGCTTTTCGACGATCGTGGCCTCGTGTCGCTCGTCGCACGCCATTTCCATCTTCCGATCGCCAACCTCGATCACGTCAGTAGCCAGGCACTCGAGCTGATCCCGGAGCGATGGGCACGTCGCTTCGGCGTGCTTCCGCTCACCATCGACGACGACTCGCTCATCGTCGCGACGGCGAATCCCTGCGACGTCGACTGCGAGCGCGCGCTTGCCTTTGCCGCGGCGCGTCCGGTGAGCTTCGCCATGGCCTCGCCGCGAGACATCGCCGCGCGTCTCGACGCCGCGTATGGTAACGACGGCGACGCCGAGCCTAACGAGACGCAACGTTCCGGCGAGAGCGGGCGGCACGTCGACGTTCAGCTCCTCGCCGGCGAGGCGGAAGAGTACGGTGAGCACTCGCTCACCGCCGACGACGCACCATCGATATCGCTCCTCGTCGACGAGATCCTCGGTGCCGGAATTGCCGAGCGCGCGAGCGACATCCACGTCGAGCCGGAAGAGCAGAGCATCGTCGTCAGGCATCGCGTTGACGGCGTGATTCGCGTCGCGCGCCGACTGCCGCGCGCCATCGCCCCGGCACTGGCATCGCGGATCAAGATCATCTCCGGCCTCGACATCGCAGACCGCCTCCGCCCGCAGGACGGACGCGCCCGCGTCGCCGTCAATGGCGTGCCGGTCGATCTGCGCGTGTCGAGTCTCCCTGCATCGCACGGCGAAAAGATCGTCATCCGCGTTCTCGATGGCCGAACCGCTGTGCGGACGCTGGACGCCATCGGCTTTGCCTCGGAGGAGCTCGCGCGCATCGAGCGGCTACTTCAGTCGCGCGAAGGATTGCTGCTCGTCACCGGACCCACTGGCTCCGGCAAGACGACGACACTCTACGCCGCGCTTCGCCTGCTGAAGCAGCGTGGCGTGAACATCGTCACCGTCGAAGATCCCATCGAGTATCGGCTGCCGGGGATCGTGCAGGTCCAGGTCAACGAGCGCGCTGGCCTGACATTCGCCGCTGCCCTCCGCTCGATCATGCGGCAGGATCCGGACGTGCTCCTGATCGGCGAGATCCGGGATCGTGAGACGGCGGAGATTGCGATCCAGGCGTCGCTTACCGGGCACCTCGTCCTGTCGACGCTGCACACGAACGACGCTGCAAGCGCGGTCACCCGCCTCATCGACATTGGCGTCGCGCCGTACAAGATCGCCACCGCGGTGAAAGGCGTGTTGGCTCAGCGGCTGTTGCGCCGCCTCTGCTCGAAGTGCCAGGTCACGGGCAAGTCTCCGATATGCAAGCTCTGCGGGGGCAGTGGTTATCATGGCCGGCTCGCAATTGTCGAAGTGCTCATCGCTACCGCGGAATTCGAGCGACGCGTCGCCGCGGGGGAGGCCGCGGAGCGCATTGCGGAGGCGGCGCGAAATGACGGGATGCGCTCCCTCTGGCAATCGGGACTCTCGCGAGTTGAGAATGGTGAGACGACGGAGGAGGAGTTGCTGCGCGTGGCCTCGCCGGACACGGTCTCATCAATGCCGGCGGACGCGGTGGCGGCGGTACATTATCTCCCGCACCCCCGTGCATCCTCACCACGTCTTGGCGAGCCATCTCCCACCGTGTCTCAGCTCTCGATCGGCACCATCGATGTGTACGTGATCCGTCCGCTCCGCGAGGGATGGCGCGTGCTCGTCCTGCAGCGGGCCCTCGACACCCGCTGTCCCACCGCGTGGGAAACGGTTCACGGCCATATCGAGCCAGGCGAGGAGCCGGAGGACGCGGCGCTCCGTGAAGTCCGCGAAGAGGCCGGCCTCGAGGCGACGCGCCTCTACAATGTCACGGTGCAACCGTTCTATCTGCACCGCACCCACACCGTCCAGCTCGCGGTCGTCTTCGCCGCCTTCGTCGACGAGCCAGCGACCGTCACGTTAGGCAGCGAGCATCAGCGTGCCGAATGGCTCAGCGTGGACGAAGCGCTCGAGCGCTTCCAGTGGCCGCGCGAGCGCGAGGCTCTCCGCGAGATCGCGCACCTGCTGCGAACGGGAGATGCAGGTCCGGTCGAGGATGTATTGCGGGTGAAATGACGGAAGGCTTTTGAGGGCGCGGAGTTCCAAACGGCGCGAGGTCCCAAAGGGCGCTGAGTCCCAAACAGCGCTGCGTTCCAAACAGCGCCAGGTTCCAAACGACGTTTAACGACGTTGGGGACTCCGCGCCGTCTGGAACTCCGCGCCATTTGGAACCTGGCGCTGTTTGGGACTCCGCGCTTCTTGGGACTCAGCGCCCTTAAGCTTTATCCGTTGCCGCCTCGCTCGTGCGACGTGCGTAATACTGTTCCCGTCGTCGGTGCGTTCGGCTTCACCCGCACGCTCTTCGCCGGGATGCCGACATACACGTGATACGGGCGTACATCCTTCGTCGCTACCGCCATCGCGCCAACCATCCCCTGCTCGTTCACGTGCACGCCAGCGAGGACCGTCGCGTGGTAGGTGATGCGCACGCCGTCGTCGATACGGGTGCAGGCGTTCGTGACGTCCTTCTGTTCGACGATGCTGTGGGTATGGCTGTAGATGTTCGCGTAGTCGCTGATCGAGACGTTGTTCCCGAGCACGATGCCGCCGCGATCGTCGAGGAGAACGTTCCGGTGCACGACCACGTTGTCGCCGACTTCCATGTTGTAGCCGAATGAGAACTCGACGTTGTGAAACGCCTTGAAGTTCTCACCGCAGCGCTTGAAGATCTGTCGCGCCAGTATGCGTCGCAGCTCGACGCCAAGCCACACATTCTGCCCGCCCACGGCAGTGCGGTCGAAGGAGTACCAGAGCCAGAGCAGCGGCTTCACGCGCTGGAATCGCACCTGATCGCAATCGGCATAGTACTCCGGCTCGAGCGTCACGTTGCACGGGTCCATCGCCGCCAGCGCCAATCGCGTCGCCACCGGCACCGCCGCGTCATTCACCGCCGTCTCCCAGCTCGCAGCGTATTCCGGATACCAGAGTTGCGCGAGTGTCTCGCGGCAGAGCCGATTGCGATTCGTTGCCGTGTCGCTCAGCGCGGCCTCGAGCTGCGCGAGCCAATCGCGCGCTGCCGAGGTGACTGGCCGGTCTTCGAGTGCGCGCAACGGGAGCAGTGCCATGGGAGTGGAGTTGAGTGCCGTCCGGACGAGGCCTTTCCGAACGGTAACGCGCCCGTCCAGCCCTCGACGCCTCTACGCCTCGGCGCTCTCCCGCCACGCCGGCTGTTCGACGAGCGCGACGACAGCCTCGGCCAGCTCGTCGCGTCCCTCGCCCGTTACGGCGCTGAACGGGATCACCTGATCCTCACTCGTTTCGAGAATGTCGACGAGTGCGGCGATCCGCGACTGCCGCTGCGACGCCGTCAGCTTGTCGATCTTCGTCAGCGCGAAGAGCGTCGGAACTCCGAGCGACGCGAGAAAGGCCAGCATCAGCAGGTCGTCGCCCGTTGGGTCGTGCCTGACGTCGAGCAGCTGCACGATGCCGCGGAGCTCCTTGCTGCTCTGGAGATAACCCTCGATGAGCGGCTTCCATTCCGCGCGCCGCTCTTTCGAGATGCGCGCGTAGCCGTAGCCTGGGAGGTCGACGAGGACGAATTTCTCGTTCACGAGAAAGAAGTTGACCTCACGCGTTCGGCCCGGCGTGTTGCTCACTCTCGCGAAGCGCTTGCGGCGTACGAGTTTGTTGAGCAACGACGACTTGCCGACGTTCGAGCGGCCCGCGAAGGCGACCTCGGGCCATTTCGACTCCGGCCGCCAGCCTGTCGGTGTCGCCATCGGGCCGATGAACTCCAGGCTCCGGATCACCAACGGATCGCGCGCCGAGTCAGTCAACTTGCGCTTCCTCGAGATCAGAGCTCTTGGGGACGCGAATGGCGCGAATCTGAAGCGAATCCAACCGGGGGCATTGAAGCTCCAATGCGCCGTTCAAAGTTTCGTACCTTTTAAAAGAAACGATTTGTCGAATCCGAGCTCGCCTTCGCTCACATTCGCGCAATTCGCGTCCAGAAAGCTCTGGGCCACGCCCGGCGTGACGGAAATCAATGGGTGATCATCCCCGGCGCGGGCACGACAAGCTCCTCTGCCTTGTCGCTCGCGCTCTCGCGGCGATCGAGCGCAAGCTGTAACACCTCGTCCATCGTTCGCACGGCATGAAAGCTCACCGACGATCGCACTTCATCCGGCACGTCGTCGAGGTCCCGCGAGTTCTGGAACGGGATGAGCACATGCGCAACCCGATTCCGGTGCGCCGCCACGGCCTTCTCCTTGAGACCTCCGATCGGCAGCACGCGACCCCGGAGCGTGATCTCGCCCGTCATCGCCACGTCGCCGCGAACAGGAATGCCCGTGAGTGCGCTCACGATCGCGGTGGCAATCGCGATTCCCGCCGACGGTCCGTCCTTGGGCGTCGCCCCCGCGGGAATGTGAACGTGGAGATCGCGATTCCGGTGGAACTCGCGATCGATGCCAAGCGCGCCGGCGCGTGAGCGGGCATAGCTCAGCGCCGCCGACGCCGACTCCTTCATCACGTCGCCGAGGGTGCCCGTCATCTGCAGCTTCCCGCGACCACCCACCACGCTGACCTCGATCTCCAGCACTTCGCCGCCGACGCTCGTGTACGCGAGTCCCGTCGCGACACCAACCTTGCTCTCGAGATTCAGCTCGGACGGATCGAATGGCGGAGTACCGAGAAGCTCCTTCAGGTCTCCGACCGCTACCCGCGCCACCGTGGTTGGAGCGACCGCACCGTTAGGCTCCGCGGCGCCGCTCGGTGTGGCGCCCGGATTGCCCGGCGATGCCGAGCCCTGCTGCTCCGCCTTGCGACGCGCCAGTTTGCGCGCGACGCGCCCAATTCGCCGCTCCAGCTCGCGAACCCCAGCCTCGCGCGTGTACCCCTGAATGATGGCCGAGATCACGTCGCCGTCGATTGCCACGCTCTCCGGAACGAGCCCATTCTGTCGGAGCTGGCGTGGGACGAGAAACTGCCGCGCGATGGCCAGCTTTTCCTGATCGAGATATCCGGAGAGTCTGATGATCTCCATGCGATCGCGAAGCGGCTCCGGCACCTGCGGCAGGTAGTTCGCCGTCGTCACGAACAACACTTGCGAGAGGTCATAATCGACCTCCAGGAAATGGTCGTTGAATGCGCGGTTCTGCTCGGGATCGAGAACCTCTAAGAGAGCTGCTGACGGATCGCCGCGATAATCCTGTCCGAGCTTGTCGACCTCATCGAGGAGGATCACAGGATTCACGACCTCGGCCCGCCGCATCGCCTGGATCACGCGCCCCGGCATCGAGCCGATGTACGTGCGGCGATGGCCGCGAATCTCCGCCTCGTCGCGGACGCCGCCTAACGACATGCGGACGAACTTCCTGCCTAACGCGCGGGCGATGGACCGGCCGAGCGAGGTCTTGCCGACGCCGGGCGGCCCGACGAGACAGAGGATCGGACCCTCCATCCGTCCGACGAGCGACAGGACGCCGATGTAGTCGAGGATGCGGTCCTTCACTTCCTCGAGGCCGTAATGATCCTCGTCGAGCACGCGCCGCGCATGCGCGACGTCGAGCACGTCGTCGCTCCGCTCGCTCCACGGCAGGGCGAGCAGCCAGTCCACGTAGTTGCGCCCGACCGTCGATTCGGGCGACAGCGGCGACATCCGGCGCAGCTTTCGCACCTCGCGAAGCGCGCGTGTCTGCACCGCCTCGGGCATGTGCTTCGCCGCGATCTGTGCCTCGAGTCCCTCGACGTCCTCGCCGTCGTCCTGGCCGAGCTCGCGGTGAATCGCCTTGAGCTGCTCCTGCAGGTAGAACTCCCGCTGGTTCTGGAAGAGCGAGCCTCGCACCTCGTCATCGATCTTTCGCTCGAGGCGGAGCAGCTCGATCTCGGAGCGCAACAGTTCGGCGAGCATGCGGTAGAGCGCGAGCAGCGACGTCGTCTCGAGCAGCGCCTGCCGCGTCTCGACGCGGACGCTCAGATGCGCCGCGATGCCGAACGCCTGGCGCGCGGTACTGTCCGCGCCCTGGACGAGGGTGACCACCTCGGGCGGGATCCGCCGGTGGAGGGAGACGTACTCCTCGAAGAGCGCGATGACGCGACGCGCCAGGGCCTCGACTTCGGAGATCTCCTCGGGCGACGTCTGCTCCTCGACCGGAACGACCTGCGCTCGCAGGTGCTCGCCCATCGACACATAACGAGTCACGCGGACGCGAGCGAGGCCCTCGACGAGAATCTTCGCCGCCCCGCTCGGCGCGCGCGCGAGCTGCACGATCCGCGCGACGACCCCGCCCCGATACAGGTCGGCAGCCGCAGGCTCGTCCGTGTCTCCGCTCCGCTGGGTGACGAGGAGGATATAGCGATCCTCCGCCATTGCGCTGTCCACGGCCGCCACGGAAGCCGGCCGCCCGACGAGCAACGGCATCGTCACGTGCGGAAAGATGACGACGTCGCGCAGTGCGAGGACGGCCAGGCGGTCGGGGACGTTGAAGATCTCGCTATCGCGGCGCACGGTGGGCATGCGGGAAAGATAGTGGCGAGTGGCGAGTGGCGAGCAAAAAGGGAAAGCCCCGGCGGAGCCGGGGCTTCTTCATTGTTACTCGCAACTAACCACTCGCCACTCGCAACTGCCCTAGGCTTCCTTTTTCTTGCGTTGGGGCGAGATCTCGAGCAGCGGCGGCGTGCCGTGGACCACAGAACCTTCCGTGATCTTCACCTCTTCGACGTCCTCGCGCGTCGGAAGATCGAACATCACGTCGGTGAGGATCTCCTCGACGATCGCGCGCAAGCCACGAGCACCCGTGCCGCGCTTCAGTGCCTTCTGCGCGACTGCTCGTAAGGCAGCTTCGTCGAAGCTGAGCTTCACTTCCTCGAGCTCGAACAGCTTCGCGTACTGCTTCGTGAGCGCGTTCTTCGGCTCCTTGAGGATGCGGACGAGTGCTTCCTCATCGAGCGCCTCGAGCGCGACGACGACTGGGAGACGACCGACGAGCTCGGGGATGAGCCCGTAGCGGAGAAGGTCGTCCGGCTCGACCTCGGAGAAGGGATTCTTCTTCTTCTCGGCCGTCTTGCCGTTGTCGACGCCGGAGAAGCCGATCTGACGCCGGCCCGTGCGCGCCTCGATGATCTTCTCGAGTCCGTCGAATGCGCCGCCGCAGATGAAGAGAATGTCCTTCGTGTTGATTTGAATGTATTCCTGCTGCGGATGCTTACGCCCACCTTGTGGGGGAACCGACGCGATGGTTCCCTCTAAAATCTTGAGCAGCGCCTGCTGCACGCCTTCACCCGAGACGTCCCTCGTTATGCTCGGGTTCTCCGACTTGCGCGCGATCTTGTCAATTTCGTCGATGTAGACGATCCCGCGCTCGCACTCCGCGACGTTGAAGTCACCGGCCTGCAGGAGCCGGACGAGAATGTTCTCGACGTCTTCGCCAACGTAACCCGCTTCCGTGAGCGTCGTTGCGTCGGCGATCGTGAACGGAACATCGAGGATGCGCGCGAGCGTCTGTGCGAGGAGTGTCTTCCCGACGCCCGTTGGCCCGATGAGCAGGATGTTCGACTTGTCGAGCTCGACGTCGTCGTCGCGTACCGACGACGAGTTGATGCGCTTGTAATGATTGTAGACAGCGACCGAGAGCGCCTTCTTCGCCCGTTCCTGACCGATGACGTACTGATCGAGAACGTCCTTGATCTCCTGCGGCGTCGGAACCTGGGTTATTGCTTCGGCAACCTCGCGCTCTTCGTCCTCGGCCAGAATCTCGTTGCAGAGGGCGATGCACTCGTTGCAGATGTAGACCGACGGGCCGGAGATGAACTTCCGGACCGAATCCTTCGACTTTCCGCAGAACGAGCAGCGCAAGTGTTTGTCGTGCGACATGGCGAATCTCTACAGAGAATGCGGAAGCCCGGACGGGAAAGCCGGCTCGGCCGGGAGAGCAGCGTGTGACGTGCTAGAGAATAAGGATCTGCGCGTCACTGGGTCAAGCAACACCATCAGACGACCTATCCTCGTGAACGTTTTCACGAGTGGCTACCGTGCCGCCGCCGCGGCGGCGATCACAGTTTCCGGAACGACTTCGCCGCGGTGCGTGATCACGTGGTCGACGATACCGTAATCCTTTGCTTCGTCGGCGGACATGAAGCGGTCGCGATCGATGTCGCGCTCGATCTGCTCGAGTGCCCGGCCAGTGTGGCGCGCCATCAGCTCGTTCATCTTCCCGCGAAGGTACAGAATCTCCTTCGCCTGGATTTCGATATCGGCCGCGGTGCCCTGCGCTCCACCCGATGGCTGGTGGATCATGATGCGTGAATGCGGAAGCGCATGGCGCTTCCCCTTGCGTCCCGCGGTCAGCAGGAAGGCACCCATGCTCGCCGCCAAACCCATGCAGATCGTGTTGATCGGCGATCTCAGGTACTGCATCGTGTCATAGATCGCCAGCCCCGACGACACGCTTCCGCCCGGCGAATTGATGTAGACGTGAATGTCCCGCTCGGGGTTGTCCGCCTCGAGGAAGAGCAGCTGTGCAATGATGATGTTTGCAACATCATCATTGATCGGTGTGCCGAGAAAGACGATGCGATCCATGAGCAGACGCGAGAAGATGTCGTAGCTCCGCTCGCCGCGGCTCGATCGCTCGATGACATATGGGGGATACAACGTTGGCATGGTTCAGAGCCTCATTCGACCGTGTTTCGTTCCAACAACCACTTGAAGACTTTCTCCTCGGTCAATCCCTGCTCGATCTCCTTCAACCGTCCTGCCTTCTGTAACGAAGCGTAGACCTGACCAGGATCGGCGTTTCGCTTTTTGGCGAGCTCGGCGATGCGATCGTCGAGCTCGGCCTCCGTCGCCCGGAGTCCCTCCTTCTCGGCAATGCTATCGAGGATGAGGTCGCGTCGAACCTGCTTCTCCGCGATCGGACGGAACTCACCGGCAAACCGCTCGCGCTCATCGTCCGGTACTCGATAGGCTTGCACGTAGCCGTCGATGAGCTGGGTCACCCAGCTTGGCGGCACGGCGAATGGATTCGCCCCGGCAATCTCGTCGAGCAGCTGCTGGCGGACGCTTGCTTCGGCGTCACGGCGTGCATTCTCATCGAGATCCTTCCGCACCGCCGTCTGCAGCGCCTCGAGCGTCTCGAAATCCCCGACCTCGCGGGCGAAGCTGTCGTCGAGGGCGGGGAGCTCCTTGCGCTTCACGTCCTGTAGCGTCACGCGCACTGTTTTGCTCTTGCCGCGCTGCGCCTCGTCCGGAAAGTCGTCAGGCCAGCGGACGGAGCGCTCGACGGTCTCGCCTGGTGAGAGCTCCATGATGAGCTCTTCGATTCCGGGAATCGCCTGCCGCTCACCGAGCACGAGTGGATAGGCATGGCCCTCCGACATCGTGCCGTCTTCCTCAGCGGTGGCCAGGACGACGTTTACTCGATCGCCGGGGGCCGGCTTTCCATCCACCGGGTGCCAGATTGCCTTCTGCTCCCGCATCTGCTCGATCTGCTCGCTCACCTGTTCGTCGGTGATCTGCGCGGCGGGTCGTGAGACGCGGAATCCCTGCGTGCGAGCGAGCGCGATGTCCGGCCTCACCTCGACGTGCAGCTCGAAGGTGAGCGGTTCGCCCTCGTTGAACTTCAGATCGTGAACGTGCGGCTGTGACGCGACCTTCAACTGTTCGCGATCGACGACTTCCTGAAACGCTTCCTGCACGAGCGATTCGATGACCTGCTGCCGGATCGCGTCCTTGAAGCGCTTCTTGACGAGTTGCGGCGGAGCCTTGCCAGGCCGGAAGCCGGGAAGCCGAACGCTCGTCGCATAACGGCGCGCCGTCTTCTCCTCCGCCTCACGAATAGCCTCGACCGGCACCTGTACTTCGAGGAGCCGTTCGGTGCCTTCGCTTTTCTTCGTCGTGATCTGAATGTCCATGTGCCGAAAAGTAATGTCATTCCGAGCGGAGCGAGGAATCCGCTTTGCCTCGCGCCCGATAAAGCAGATCCCTCGTCGCTACGCTCCTCGGGATGACAACGTGCGAGAGGGGGGACTCGAACCCCCATTCCTTTCGGAGCCAGATCCTAAGTCTGGTGCGTCTGCCAGTTCCGCCACTCCCGCGAGCCGCCGAAAGCTAAGAGTGTACGGCAGTCGGGGCCACTCTAGTCGATCGGGCAGGAAACCCTAGGATTGTCATCCGAGGAGCTAAGCGACGAAGGATCTGCACTCCGCGGTCTCCGAAACAAAGCGCCGCCAGGATTGCTCCTGGCGGCGCACGTGCAGATTGCTCGCTACGCTCGGAAAGACAACGCTGTCACTGCGCTCTGAGCGTTACGCTCGTCGTTCCCTGGCCGCGTACATCATAGACGAGCAGCGTGATGAGATCACCCTTCTTCAACTTCGAAACGACATCCTCGAAATCCGCCGGCGAGCGAATCTCCCGCTTCTGCGGATAGAGAACGCTCACGATGATCGAGCTGTTCTCGTTGAGCTCATGGTACGCGGGACCCGTTGGTGAGATGTCCGTAACGAGGAGGCCGCGCCGCCACTGGTCGCTGAGCCGCGCCTGCGTC
>DATEPP010000088.1:0-2441 GCA_035273165.1 Gemmatimonadaceae bacterium | reverse complement strand
CCGGGATTTTTTTGCGACGACCTCCGGACGCTTCAATCTCGAACCAAACTGGTGCCTTTCCCGCACCGAGCGTGATCACCGCGCGCCAACGAGATCGAATCTCAAATTCCTCGTCCGGCCGGCGTCCACGACAAAGCCGCTGATTCGGCCCTTCTCGCGCACGAATCGATACGTGATTCCCTCGGCCATGAACGTGTCGGCCGTCGTCGGCGTGAGCGCAATCGGTTCCGAACGGCGGCGGCGCAGCATGAGCTTGCCGTTCTCCACCGACAGCGCATACGTCGTCTCGAGCTCGAGGCTCTCGTATCGCCCTGAATAACGAGTGAGCTCGTTCGTCGCTGGCGTCCAGCTGCTCGCGACCGGTGGTGGAGTGCGCCGGCCTGCGGCGGTGACGTTGGCATCGGCCGGCGTCATCTGATCGCCGAGGTAGATCTCGGCCACGCGTCGCGCGAGCAGCGACGGATTCGTGCGCGCCAGATTGCAGAGGCATGCCACCGAGAGATGTTGATCGGGAAAGCGCAAGAGCTCGGCGCGGTAGCCCGCCCATGAGCCGCCATGGCTCACCGAGCGGAGCCCACGATATCGATCCACCATGAGGCCGAGCGCATACGTCTGCTGTTTGCCGTCGTTGAGGACCGCCACCTTCTGCATCGCCGCGAGCGTTTCGGCGCCGCCGACGGTGCCGGTGTAGAAGTTTTCATCCCAGCGTTGCATATCCTCGATCGACGTCTGGACCGCGCCGTCGCCGGTCTGCTCGAAGTTCGACATCGCCGTCGCCCATCCCCCACTGTCACGGGGCGCGTAACCGGTCGCGCGGTTCTGAATGATCGACATGTGATCGTCATTGAAACGCGTATGCGTCATTCCGAGCGGCGCGAAGATGCGCTCTGCCGCGAAACGCGCCAGCGACTTGCCGCTCACCCGCTTCACGATCATCGAGGCGAGAAAGAAGCCCGAGTTGCTGTAGAGCCATTGCTCGCCCGGCGCGAAGTTGAGCTCGCGCTGGCGTGCGATGAGCGCCAGCGCGTCGTCGTCCGTCGTGAGATCCGCGTCGTCGACGCCCGCAAGCCCCCACAGCGTGAGGTAATCCCGGATGCCGCTCGTGTGGGTGAGGATATGCCGGATCGTGATCGTCTTCCCGTAGTTCGGCAGCTCGGGAAGATACTTTCGGATGTCGTCATCGAGTGAAAGCTTCCCATCGCGCGCGAGGAGCATGATGCTCATCGCCGTGAACTGCTTCGACGTCGATCCGATGTCGAAGATCGATTGCGGCGAGAGCGCGACGCCGAGCTCGAGATTCGCCATGCCGTAGCCGCGCGCGTATTCGATCATACCGCCGCGGTAAACGCCGACCGCGCAGCCGGGCGAATCGGTTCGGTTCCACCGTGCGAAGATGGCGTCGACACGCCCGTGTGTGCTCGAGTCGACGCTTACGCGTGGTGGCTGCGCCTCCGCGCGCGGCGCCGAGAGGATGGCGGCGAGCATCGAGACGATTGCATAACGCGGCATCGATCGCATGGGCACTCCCTGAAGCGGGCGGGTCATCGGCCACGAGGCGGTGCGCACTGGAGACGGACCGATGCGGCGGATATGCTATAGCCGTCCGTATCCCCGAGCAAGCAACGCATGCCGCATCGATTCGTCCCCTTCGCCGTCACCATCGTCGTCATCTCGTTTCTCGCCTCCTGTGGGCCGCGACCCGCGACCGGCGTCACGGTTCCGTCCACGCTCATCACGAACGTGTCGCTGCTCGACGGATCGGGCGGCCCGGCGATGCGCGCCGCGGTCCGCATAACGAGCGGGCGAATCGTCGCGGTCGAACCGGGTGGCACGGGGCCACGCGCGGGTGACCGAGTCGTCGATGGAAAGGGGCTGACCCTCGCCCCGGGCTTCATCGACACGCACAGTCACGCCGATCGATCGCTGCTCGACGGTAACGATGCCATCGGTGCGCTCAACCAGGGGATCACTACGGTCGTCGTTGGCCAGGACGGCGAGTCGCCCTATCCGCTGGCGGATTTCTTCACGAAGCTGCGCGCCGCCAATCCCGCGATCAACGTCGCGTCGTACGTCGGGCATGGTACCGTGCGCGACCGCGTGCTCGGCGCCGACTACAAGCGCACGGCTACGGAGGCCGAAGTGGGACGCATGCGTGAGCTGGTCGAGCAGGAGATGCGCGCCGGCGCCCTGGGACTGTCGTCGGGGCTGGAGTACGATCCCGGCATCTACTCGAGCCATGAAGAGCTGGTGGAGCTCGCGAAAGCGACCGCGTCGTTAGGCGGCCGCTACATCTCCCATATCCGGAGCGAGGATCGCGCCTTCTGGAGCGCGATCGACGAGATCATCGACATCGGACGCCAGGCGCGCCTTCCCGTTCAGGTCTCCCACACGAAGCTGGCGATGAAGTCGCTCTGGGGCCGCGGCGACAGCCTCATCGCGCT
>DATEPP010000087.1:0-2062 GCA_035273165.1 Gemmatimonadaceae bacterium | reverse complement strand
TTCGCGTTAGCAGGTTTGTATCTGCACGTCGAGCGTCAGCTCACGGGACGGCAGGTGCAGCTCGCGCACATGAGGATGGCGAAGCAGAAGCGCGACTGGCCGGCCTTCATTCTCCCGGAGAGTCGCGGGACGATGACTGCGATCGATGTCATGCGCGCTCCCGAGGGTGACGAGCGTGACCGGGCGATTCACGAGTGGGCCGAGTCCGTCTGGCGCGCGTACTCGATGAATCGCCCGACACTCGTCAAGCTGCTCTGCGAGTACGGCTACTGAGTGACAACGCCGTAATAGCGCCCCATCCAGTACGGCAGCAGATAATCGATTCCCGCCGTCTCGATCGTACCGTCGCCGCCGCCGTAGAGGAGCTGCGGGCTCCGCTGCCAGAGGAAGTCGGTGTTCGGCCGGTCATTCACCGCGACGATGTCGCATGCCTTGTTGGTGCCGCACGCGGCGTACTTGCTACTGACGTCAGTGTAGTAGTCGCGTCGCGAGCGCTGGAGCCAGAGTCCGAGATAATTGCGCGTGTCCGCGTCGCGGCGGCCATTCGCGCCGCGGAGGGCGCGGTCGATCATGTTGAAGTGTGCATTCTGATGCTTCGCCGTGCACTGTCGCAGCTGACTGTACGCGGTCGAGTAGAATGTCAGATACGGTGACCCGCCCGGCTCGAGTCTGATGAGATCGAAGAAGGTCGCGTAGTCGAGGTTGAACTTGTAGTAACTCCCGTACGTGTCCGAGCACTCGGCGCGGATCGGCGCGACCACGGTGGCGGCGTTTGCCGTCGCGAAGGCGGTGTAGAGCGCGTCGTACTTCGCGGGATTCACGTGACGTCCGATCTGGAGTAATGCGAGCTCCTGGTCGGGACGCCCGAGGAACGTGGTGGAGTACGAGCCGTCCGGCATCTGCACGCTCCACTCGTGCGCGATGAGATAATCGAGGAGACGCGTCACCAGCGCCGCCGCTTGCGTGCGCACGGTGTTGTCGCTCACGAGATCGTATGCGACGGCGAGTCCAAGGAAGACGCCCGCGTACTGATCGCGCGACGTATTGCCGATCCAGTAGACCGGCTGGCCGTTGTATACGCTCGCGTACATACCGTTGTGGCCCTCGTCGGCGGTGATCTTGCCGAGATAGGGCGAGCTCTGCGGCACCCACGATCGAGCGAGGACGTCCGGATCGAGCGGCGACGTGACGTCCACGAGCGACTGCACGCCGTCGAGCGCCTTGTGCACGGCGTCGAGCGCGTCCGCCGACTGCGTCACTGCATAACGATACGACTCGGCCGCGAGGTAGTGTCCGGTCCAGATCGCGCCGTCGCCCGTACGATTGTAGCTGACGACGGTGCTGTAGTCGGCCGACGTGGAGTCAGCGGACGCGAATCCCGGATCGGCGAGCGTCCCATACGGCATGTGGAGCGCCCTGATGTTGGCCGAGATCGCGTCGGCGTCGGCCTGCGTCGCCACACTGGCGAATAGCGGCCGCGTCGGGACGAGCTTTCTCGTTAGGGGCGCCGTCGGCTCGGTCGAGCTACAAGCGGCGAGTGCTGCAAGTGCGAGAGCGGTAGGGACTGCGGTGAGGCGATGCATCGGGACTCCTGGCTCCAGCCTCGGCCCGCAAGGGGCAAGGCTGGTGCCAGTGTCAGGCTAAAACCCGGGCATCCGCTCGTCCGCGGTGGGGCCATAGATCGACGGGATCGGGACGTCCACCAGACGCAGATACACCGTGAGCTGACCCCGGTGATGGATGAGGTGGTTGAGATGCTGGCGCACGACGATTCCGCGCGGCTGCGTGAAGATCGTGCGGTCGCCGAACTTGAGCGACCACTGAACATCGTAGTCGGAATCCTTCGCCGCCTTGATGGCGTCGTGTGCCTGCTTGACGTTGTCGTCGAACATCTTCACGAGCGTGTCCGTCTTCTCGTAGCTATACCCTGCCTGCCCGGAGAGGTTGAGCTCGCGTTCGCGCAGCGTCTGCGCGATCCACCCCGGCATCCACGCGACGAGCTGCGCGAGATGGCCTAACGAGAACGACTTCTGGTGCGGTTTCCACTGCGCTTTCTCGAACG
>DATEPP010000086.1:0-4429 GCA_035273165.1 Gemmatimonadaceae bacterium | reverse complement strand
GTGGCCGCTACGATTGCGACTGCAACGTACGTGATTCTCGAGCTCGAGTATCCACGCCTTGGCTTGATCCGGCTGGATGCGATGGACCAGACACTGGTGGAGCTGAGAGCAACGATGAATTGAGACGGCGCCCGGTCGATTCCTCGGTGCTCGACAGACGGGAGAACCGAACACGGAACGTTGCGCCCCGTCCTTCCCTGCTCTCCGCATCGACGCGACCCTGGTGGCGCTCGACAATCGATTGAACGATCGCTAAACCCAGTCCCAGGCCCGTGGACTTCGTCGTGTAGAACGACTGGAAGAGATGCTCCCGCACATCCGGCGTGAGCCCAGTCCCATTGTCCTGCACCGCAACCTCGACCTCCGCATCCCGAACATTCGTGCTGATGACGACGTGTGGCTCCGGCGAGGACCGGCACGCGTCGAGGGCGTTCAAGACGAGGTTCAATACCACCTGCTGAAACTCGACTGCGTCCCCGAGGACGACCGGGGAGCCGGAACAGAGCGATAGGGTGAGCTCGGCATGGCGTGCCGCCGCCTCGTGCTCGAGCAGCCGCGCCGCGAACCGACAGACCACATTCAGGTCGACGCGGTCCCGGGGGATCTCTTCCCGTCGGAGCAGCGTGCGCACGCGAGTGATGATGGCGGAGGCATGCTCGTTCTCCGCGGCGATCTCCTGGAACAGCACCTCACAAAAGCGTTTGTGCTCTGGCAGGACATCGGGGGCGTGGCGTGAGAGAAAGAGTGCGCCGGCTTCCGCGTTGCCTTGTATCGCGGCGAGCGGCTGACGGATCTCGTGCGAGATCGTCGCGGCCAGCTCGCCGACGAGCGCCACGCGTCCCAGGTGCGCGATCTGACGCCTGGCCTCCTCCGACCGGAGTTGTTGCTCCTCCAGCACGAGCTGCCCACGCATCCGCTGACGGCGCTCGTTTAGAAGACGGGCGATGAGCAGGAACTCGGCGCTGGCAATCACGAATGCAGCAAGGACGACCAATCGGTAGCGCTCCCAGGGAGTCGGCTGCCGGAACAAGACGGTCGTACCTTCGGGCAAGCGTGACTCGGCGAGGCCCCAACGCCGCAGTTGACGCCAATCGGCGACGAACGAGTTCTGAATGTACTGAACGGGCGGCATCGCTTCTCCAGCTGCACGTCGCAGCACGCGCACGACGAGTCGCGCCGTACGGATGCCTTCCTCGTCGAAGCTTGTCGCGGAGCCACCGACCAGCCCCTCACCGACGTAGCTGCGCAGTTGCGTGTACACCGGTGCCGCCGCGGCGCGTGCGACGCTGGCGACGACACTCAAAGGCTCGAACGAATGTCCCTGTCCATCCTGGCGATAATTCGCAAACAGCACGATCGACTGCGGTGGTAGCTTGCGAAGCTTTGGCAGGGTCGCATCGAGAGGGAGGCCCTGAACTTTCATGACTGGCAGTGGATCGGTCATCGATTGGATCGCACTGAGGGCGGCGAAGACGGCGGCCGAGTCGGATGAACCCGCGCCGCCGACGATGACGATCCGTTCCGCATCCGGTTGAAGCCGTCGGGCCATCTCGAGTGTGGGCCCAAAACGAGTCGCCAGTGCCAGGCGACCCGTCACATGACCGGGCAATGAGAACGGATCCGTCTGGGGCTCTGCGCAAAGGCCGAAGACGATCGGAGTTCCCGGAAGCACGGCACTCAAATGCTCAACGGCGAAGGTCAGCGCGCGTCCGCCCACCGGGACAATGACATCGATGCCGAAGCCATGGTATTTGTCCTGGAAATAGCCGACGAGCTGCGAAGAATGTTCACGCTGAGCGAAGCGATCGAAGTCCAGCGATTCCTGATAGAACTCGACCGGCGCGCGCATCTCGTCCTGCACCGTGCGGCGAAAATGTTCGCCAAACTGCAGCATCGGCCCCGTCTCGGCTTGCTGCTGATAGATCACGAGGACACGTGTTGGGCGCTCTTCCGGACGCTGGGCGTGGCTCTCTCCCACAATGCCGCAGACGGTGAGGGCGACTGATGCGAAGCGAAGCGGCCGCAGTGACTGGCGCATCGGGTGCCTTGGTTAGAAGCTGTAGCGAATCCCGAACTGGATCTGATAGTACGAATCGACGTTTTGCGAGTCGTACTGACTCATCGTCGAGTCGAAGCGATAGATCGGCTGCGGCGCCGTCCCCGTGCTTTCGCCTACCTGTGACAGCAGCGGGATCTGACTTGTGGTCGCGAGCGTCAGACCGGTCGGTAAGGCAAGCCTGCCCCACTCGGCATTGAGCAGGTTGAGCAAATTGAAAACCTGGGCCTCGGCTTGTAGTGAATGCGCGCCGTCTGCGTACAGTGTCTGACGAACGGCGAGATTCGTCACATTCATCCAGGGTGACCGGCAGCTGTTGCGTGTCATGATTCGGCCGCGCTGTTTCCGCAAACACGCCGAGCGGTCGATGAACCGATCGAGGCTCGTCTGTTGCGCGGACACTTCCGCCGGCGAGCCGCCGAATTGGATCTCTGCCGTGTCCAGTGCGCTGCCCGGGACGTAAATCGGGTCATTCCCCACCACGCCGTCGGCATTGAGATCACCGCGTCGCGACGTTCCGCTCGCGACGTACGTGTACGGCAGCCCCGACCCGGCCACATAGAAGAATGAGAGCTCCGTCGGAAACGCTTGCCAGGGCGAACGCAAGGTTCCCGACGCGCGCACTCGATAGGGCTGATCGAAGTCGGACGTAGCCAGGGTGAGCGCATCCTCGCGGCCGGCAATCGGACGAGCGAAGCGCCAGTTGTCGGTGAGGAGGGCACTGACCGTTCGCGGGCTCTCGACATCGCGGGCGTGGCCGAAGCTGAAGGAGAAGGCGATGTCCAGGTTGCGCGTCTGCTTTCGCAGCTCCGCAGTCACGTCATAGGCCTTATCGCGCGACTGGTTCGTGATCGAAACGACATCGCCGACGCGCGAGTCGACGCGAGCGGGCGTGGCGATTCCCGTCGCGTCGATCGCGCCGTACAGAAGTCGCCCGTGCCGATCGAGGCCGACCGGTTCCCTGAGGTTCAGCGGAGCGAAAAAGATCGCTTGCGTCGTGCGCGTGTAGAGCACTTCGATGCTACCCACTACGCCGAGGGGCAGCTCCCGATCGACGGCAAGCGACGCGCGCGCGGACTGCGGCGAGTGTAGTTGCGGGTCGAGGACATCGATCTCTCCCATGCCCGAAGGGCCGAACGTCTGACCGCCGGCGCATGCGAGCGGTGGATCACGAAAGCTTGGACGAAATGCGGGCGCGGGCCCGGCATCGCCCGGGAGTAAGCCGCATTGCAGTGTGCGCGTCGCGAGTCCGTACGCCGCGAACCCGCCGAACAACCAGAAGAGGGGCGCTCGGCCCGTGAACCGGCCGGCACCACCCCGCAGTTGCGTGCGCGCGCCATCGCGTCTCGTCAGGTCGTAGTTGAAGCCCAGGCGTGGCGACCACTGGATGTCGGACTTCGGCATCCGGTCGGTGCGAAGATGAAAGGCGGAGTCGACAACCGCGACGTAGGGTGTGTGGGAGCGTGGCTGTGATCCGTCGGCGCGAAGGCCAAGCGTGATCAGCAGACGGGACGACAGCTGCCACTCGTCGCTGAGGTAGATCGACCCGTACGTGCCCGACGCGGCCGTCACGCTTCCGGTGTCCCTCGTTATGCGATAGCGAGAGGCGACGCCGTTCTGCAGCGAATCGAGACTGGCAAACTCCCAGATCCCAAAAGAGCCGCGGAGCTGAAACGCCCAGAGATCGAAGAGCTGCGTCGAGGCCCCAATGGTGAGCCGATGGGGACCCGCGGAGAAGGAAAGATTATCCGTTATCTCCGTCGACCAGCTCACGTTCCGCTGTCCCGTCGCGATCTCGTGAGTGCCCGCCTGTAACAGAGCGGGCATGCCGTTGGCTCCAGGCACGCTGACGAGGATCAGCGGCGCGTCGACGGTAGGACGAAACCCGGTGACAAGATGCATCGCTCCCGCAACGAGCTCGTTGTATGCCCCGCCCGGAAGGTTGGTGCCGAGCGACATCGAGGCCGATCGTTTGTCCAACCACCGCGAATGCTGGAGCGACGAGAGCGGAAAGCACGCGCTCGTCGAGCAGTTCGTGGGTGACAGCATGGTCGGACGAGCAAAGATGGCACTGTCCGCGCGACCGTAGTTTCCGCGGACGGAGATTCGGCTGTTCCACCACGGAAGCGGCGCATCGAGTCGGAGGAACGTGCTCGACGACGGATTGGCATTGGTGATAGGGCCGGCGGAGCCGGCGACGAGACCGCGCGCGCTGAGCAGCTTCTGAAAGCGCGCGATGTCGTCAGGGCTCACCATCAGCGTCCCGTCGCCCACTCCAGCATCTCCGACGTAGGTGCCCTGTGCCGGAATCGAACGGCGCTGCATCTCCGACGAGACGAAGAAGAGCAGCCGATCTCGAATGATGGGTCCGCC
>DATEPP010000085.1:0-1306 GCA_035273165.1 Gemmatimonadaceae bacterium | reverse complement strand
TCGACCTGCTCGGCCACGACGACCAGCGGCCTCTGCGCGCGCATCGCGTGTTCCAGCACCGGCATGAGGAGCTGGACCTCGGAAATCGTGTAGTCGGTTAGAAGAATCAGCGGCTCCTCGAGAACGGCCTCCACCCGCTCGAAGTCGGTCACGAAGTACGGCGAGAGGTAGCCGTACTCCCACGTGAACCCCTCCACAAACTTGAGACCGAATTCGAAAGTGGGCGATTCCTCGACCGAGACCACGCCATCGGGTCCCACCGCGTCGAGGGCCTCCGCGATCACCTCGCCAATCCTGAGATCGTTGTTCGCAGCGACGGTGGCGACCCGGGTCAGTTCTTCCCGTGTCGTCGCCGGGCGTGCCATCCGCGCCAGTTCGTCGAGCACCTGATTGGCGGCCCGCTCAATCCCTCCGCGCAGGAGCATCGGGTTTGCTCCCACGGCGATCTGGGCCATGCCCTCGCGAACCATGGCCTGGGCGAGCACGATCGCTGTCGTGGTGCCGTCCCCCACGGCCTCACTCGTCTGGTTCGCCACCTCCCGGATGAGTTGCGCGCCCATGTTTTCGAAGGGGTTTGACAGGTGGATCTCCCGGGCGATTCCAGCCCCGTCGTTGGTGATCATGGGCGCCGCCGCCATTCTCTCGAGCACGACGTTGCGGCCCTTTGGCCCCAACGTCACCTTGACGGCGTCTGCCAGCTTGTCGACTCCGGCCCCCAGGTGGCGCCGCGCTTCGTCGTGGTAGCAGAGCGTCTTCGCCATGAGTCGATCACGTTTCTTTCCCGAGGTCGAAGCCGAGATGGTGCGCCGCATCCTCTGGGTCGGCGAACACGATCATCCGATCGTCGAGCGCGACCATTCGGCCGTAGTGGGTCGACAGGATTTGCTCGAAGGCGTTCTGGTCGAACTCCTCGCCGACGACTTCGGCGAGCTCATCGAAGTCAAAGTCGAGCCGTGCGTCTCCGTCGATCCTGATCATGGATTCCAGAGGCGTGACGGTCACACCGCGCTTGCCTCGCATGGCGTTGGCGACGGCACGTCCTGCCTGGGTGTCCATCAGGGTGACGCCGCAGCGGTGCGACGGCTCTCGTCGGAACTCAAGCGGGGATTGCGACATCAGCGCTCCAGCGAATCCGGCGCCTGAATATCGAGCGAAAGTAGGATCTCGTGCAGCCGCGCGCGAGCGCGGGCCAGTGCGTCGTCGAAGTCTCCGGGAGAGCACTCGGCCTTCGCGAAGACCGGCGCGAGCGATCGGGCCGCGCGAAGGCTCGCCGCAACCCACACAGACAGCCAGCGAGTGAACAGCC
>DATEPP010000084.1:0-6072 GCA_035273165.1 Gemmatimonadaceae bacterium | reverse complement strand
TGAATCGACGGCGACGACGAACCAGATCGAGTTCCACACGGCGTGGATCGACGACGAGTCGCAGCCGGCGAACAAGCGTACGGAGTACAAGGCGGCGCTCAAGCAGTTGGAGAAGCGCAGCGCGATGGAACCGGGCGAGCTGCTCGGCGATCTCGAGCTGCCTGCTCTCGCGGCGATGCTCGGCAAGAAGTCCGAAGCCGACGTCGACGCGGCGGCGGTGGAGCTCATTCGCCTAGCGGGCCTCACTCCGTTCGGGAAAGTACGGCTCCGCGACGGCCGCAGTGGTGAGACGTTCGTCTCGCCGGTGACCGTCGGTGAGATCTACATGCTCAAGCTCTCGCACTTGGTCGACGACAAGATCCACGCGCGGAGCATCGGACCGTACTCGCTCGTCACGCAGCAGCCGCTCGCCGGAAAGGCGCAGTTCGGCGGCCAGCGTTTCGGAGAGATGGAAGTGTGGGCGCTGGAGGCGTATGGCGCCGCGCACACGCTGCAGGAGATCCTGACCGTCAAGTCGGACGACGTGAATGGTCGAAGCCGCGTGTACGAGGCGATCGTGAAGGGCCAGAATCTGCCAGAGCCGGGGATTCCGGAGTCGTTCAACGTGCTCGTGAAGGAATTGCAGGCGCTTGGAATCTGGGTGCACCTGGGCGCGACAGGCGAGAACGGGATGAATGGCAACGGCACCGGGGAGGATTGAGTAAATGATTGACTTTCGCAGTGTGCGCGAGCAGAGAAGCTCCGCATTCGACTTCATTCAGATCCGCATCGCTTCTCCGGAAGAGATCCGCGGCCCCAAGGACCCGAAGGAGCGCGAGCGCCACGAGATGCAGGGGCTCCGCAACTGGTGGTCGTGGGGCGAGGTCACCAAGCCGGAGACGATCAACTACCGCTCGTTCAAGCCCGAGAAGGACGGCTTGTTCTGCGAGCGCATCTTCGGTCCCGTCAAGGACTGGGAATGCCATTGCGGGAAGTACAAGCGCATCCGCTATCGCGGCGTGATCTGCGATCGTTGCGGCGTCGAGGTGACCCTGTCGCGCGTCCGTCGCGAGCGCATGGGGCACATCGAGCTCGCCGTACCCGTCGCGCACATCTGGTTCTTCAAGACGCTGCCCAGCCCGATGGGCAATCTCCTCGACATCACGCTGCGTGATCTCGAGAAGATCATCTATTACTCGAATTACGTCGTCATCGAGCCCGGCTCGCAGGAAGTCGAAGCGAACCAGCTCCTCGACGAAGATGAATTTCTGAATCTGCGCGAGAAGGCGAGGTCGGAGAACGACGACGCCTTCAAGGCCGACATCGGCGCGCCCGCGGTTCGCGAGCTGCTCAAGCGGCTCGACATCGACACGATCTCCGAGGAGCTGCGTACGCAGGTCGCGGTGGAGACGAGCCAGCATCGGAAGAAGCAGATGCTGAAGCGGCTCAAGATCGTCGATGCGTTCCGTGGATCAGGCGATGCGGGCGGCGTGCGCAACAAGCCGGAGTGGATGATCCTGGATGTCATCCCGGTCATTCCGCCGGACCTGCGTCCGCTGGTGCCACTCGATGGTGGCCGCTTCGCGACCTCCGATCTGAACGATCTGTATCGCCGGGTGATCAACCGCAACAACCGTCTGCAGAAGCTGATTCTGCACCGGGCGCCGGAGGTCATCCTGCGCAACGAGAAGCGCATGCTCCAGGAGGCGGTCGACGCGCTGTTCGACAACGGACGCCGCTCGAAGGCGATCCGCGGTCGTGGCAAGCGTCCGCTCAAGTCGCTCTCGGACATGCTGAAGGGCAAGCAGGGCCGGTTCCGTCAGAACCTGCTCGGCAAGCGCGTGGACTACTCGGGCCGCTCGGTCATCGTCGTGGGTCCGGAGCTCAAGCTGCACCAGTGCGGGCTTCCGAAGGCGATGGCGCTCGAGCTGTTCAAGCCGTTCATCATCCACAAGCTGGTCGACAAGGGCATCGCCGAAACGGTGAAGCGCGCCAAGAAGATCGTGGAGCGCGAGAGCCCGGAGGTCTTCGAGATTCTCGAGGAGATCATCAAGGATCATCCGGTGATGCTCAACCGCGCGCCGACGCTCCATCGCCTGGGCATCCAGGCGTTCGAGCCCGTGCTCGTGGAAGGCAAGGCCATTCGTATTCACCCGCTCGTGTGCGCGGCATTCAACGCCGACTTCGACGGTGACCAGATGGCGGTGCACGTGCCGCTGTCGTTCGAGGCGCAGCTCGAGTGCCGTCTGCTCATGCTGTCGTCGAACAACATCCTGAAGCCGTCGGACGGTCGTCCGGTGGCGGAGCCGAGCCAGGACATCGTGCTGGGCTGCTACTTCCTGACGAAGGCGCCGGCGGACTTCGAGGCGGCGGTGAAGAACGCGCCACGCATGACGACGGTGGCGGAGGCGGAGGTCGCGCTCGCGCTGAACAAGGCGACGTTCCACACGCCGGTGCGCTACCTGGTGGACGACACGAACGGCAGACGGTGGGAGAACACGACCGTCGGTCGCGTGGTGTTCAACTCGATCGTGCCGCCGGCGCTCGGCTATCAGAATCGCGAGATGAAGAAGAAGGTGCTGGGCGAGCTGGTGTTCGAGGCGTACCGGCAGGAAGGGCTCTCGAGCACGGTGCAGTTCCTCGACCGGCTCAAGGAGTTCGGATTCCGGTACGCGACGCAGGGTGGCGTGTCGATCGGAATCGAGGACCTTCAGATTCCGAACGAGAAGGAGACGCTGCTCGAGGAAGCCGAGGAGCGCGTCGCGCGTTTCCAGCGCGCGTACAGTACCGGTAACATCACCAACGGCGAGCGCTACAATAAGGTGATCGACACCTGGACGCACGCCAACAATGACGTTGCCGATGCGATGGTGAAGACGATGCGGGAGTCGAAGAGCGGCTTCAACCCCGTCTTCATGATGTTCGATTCCGGCTCGCGAGGCAGCCGCGATCAGATCCGCCAGCTGGCGGGTATGCGCGGACTGATGGCGAAGCCGCAGAAGAAGCTGACTGGTGGAATCGGCGAGATCATCGAAAGCCCGATCAAGTCGAATTTCCGTGAAGGTTTGTCGGTGCTCGAGTACTTCATCTCGACGCACGGCGCGCGAAAGGGTCTGGCGGATACGGCGCTCAAGACGGCCGACGCAGGATACCTCACGCGTCGTCTGGTGGACGTCGCGCAAGATGTGACGATCACCGAAGAGGATTGCGGCACGATCCTCGGGCTCGAGGTCGGCGCGCTCAAGGAAGGCGAGGATGTGATCGAGCCTCTCTCCGAGCGTATCGTCGGCAACGTGGCCGCGGAGGATGTCGAGGATCCGCATGAGGTCGACGAGTCGGGACGCCGCACGCTGCTGGTGGAAGCGGGCGAGCTGATCGACGAGGAGACGTCGCGTGCGATCGAGGATTCGGGAATCGAGACGGTTCGGATTCGCTCCGTGCTCACGTGCGAAGCGAAGCGTGGTCTCTGCCAGATGTGCTACGGCAGAAATCTCGCGACGATGGCGATGGTCGATCTCGGCGAGGCGGTGGGCATCATCGCGGCGCAGTCGATCGGCGAGCCGGGCACGCAGCTGACGCTTCGTACCTTCCACATCGGCGGCACCGCGGCACGTATCGCGGAGCAGACGGCGCGGAAGTCGAAGGTCGCGGGCACGGTGGAGTACGGCGAGCGCCTGGTGTTCGTGACCAACCCCGAGGGACAGCGCATCGTCACCTCGTACGAGGGAGACATCATGATCCGCGCGAGCGCCGAGGAGAATTCGGCGATCGTGTCGCGATTCCAGGTGCCGCTCGGCGCGTTCCTCATGGTCGAGGATCGTGCGGAGATCAGGAAGGACGGAGTGGTGTTCACGTGGGATCCGTATACCACGCCGATCATCGCGGACGTCGAAGGTACGATTCGCTTCGTCGACCTCGTCGAGGAAGAGTCGCTCTCCGAGGAGCTCGATGAGCTCACCGGTCTGCGGCAGCGGGTCGTGATCGAGGATCGTGAGAAGAAGCTCCACCCGCACATCGAGATCATTCAGGAGAAGGGCGGGAAGGAGAAGCGTCTGCGCGACTTCGTGGTACCGGTTGGTGCACAGCTGATCGTGCAGGATGGCTCGCGCGTGAGCGCGGGAACCATTCTCGCCAAGATCGGCCGCGAGGCGTACAAGACGCGCGACATCACGGGCGGTCTGCCGCGAGTCGCGGAGCTGTTCGAGGCACGCAGGCCGAAGGATCCGGCGACCATCTCGGAGATCGACGGCGTCGTGCGCTTCGGCGAGATCAAGCGCGGCAAGCGCGAGATCTTCGTGCAGCCGCTGATGGAGACGAGCGACGGCGTGTTTGCGGTGGATGAGCAGCAGCCGGCGCAGCTGTACGAGGTGCCTGCGGGCAAGCACCTGCGCGTGCACGAGGGCGACCGCGTGCGCGCTGGAGATCGTCTGTCCGAGGGACCGGTGAACCCGCACGACATTCTGCGGATCAAGGGACCGAGGGCGGTGCAGGAATATCTGTTGAACGAAGTGCAGGAGGTCTATCGCCTGCAGGGTGTGAAGATCAACGACAAGCACATCGGCGTGATCGTGCGTCAGATGCTGCAGAAGGTTCGGGTGCTCGAGCCTGGGGAGACCCAGATGCTCGAGGGCGAGCACGTGGACAAGGCGGTGTTCCGGGATACGAACGAGCGCTCGAAGCAGGGCGACGAGAGTCCGGCCACCTCCGAGCCGCTGCTGCTCGGCATCACGAAGGCGAGTCTCACGACGCAGTCGTTCATTTCGGCGGCTTCGTTCCAGGAGACCACGCGCGTGCTCACCGACGCTGCGATCCGCGGCGCCAAGGACGATCTGCTCGGCTTGAAGGAGAACATCATCATCGGTCACCTCATTCCGGCGGGTACGGGCTTGTACCGGTACCAGGAAGTGGACATCGAGGGGATCGACATTCCCGTGGCGCCGGAGCCGATTGCGGAGCCGTTGCCGGAGGCGTCGTTCGCGGCGCTGCTCACGGGTGGGGTGGGGAACGTCGCTGGCGGCGGCTCGCTGCTGCCGTTCGGCGACGACGAGGAGTAGTAGAGGGGAGCGGGAGGCGGCCTGGCCGTCTCCCGGCTCTTCGCATTCAGCTTGACTCTCTCGGAGAGCCCGCCTAATTTTGGGGGCTCTACCGTCTATCTTTGCGTATTACCTAGGGTTATGCCGACTATCAATCAGCTCGTCCGGCGCAGTCGCCAGGATGTCGAAAAGAAGGAAAAGGCGCCTGCGCTCAAGGGAAATCCCCAGAAGCGCGGTGTGTGCACGCGCGTGTACACCACCACGCCCAAGAAGCCGAACTCCGCGCTGCGCAAGGTTGCGCGCGTGCGGTTGACGAACGGCTTCGAGGTGACGGCGTACATTCCGGGCGAGGGGCACAACCTGCAGGAACACTCGATCGTGCTCATTCGTGGCGGCCGTGTGAAGGATCTTCCGGGCGTCCGTTATCATATCGTGCGCGGTACGTTGGACGCCTCGGGCGTGAACGGCCGCAATCAGAGTCGGTCCAAGTACGGCACGAAGAAGCCGAAGGCCGGCGCACCAGCAGGAGGTAAGAAGTGAGCCGTCGCTCCAAAGCGGTAAAGCGTACGATTCTCCCCGACGCCCGCTACGATAGCCAGACAGTTTCGAAGTTCATCAACACCTTGATGCTCGAGGGCAAGAAGTCGACGGCCGAGGGAATCTTCTACGGCGCGATGGACCTCGTGGAGTCGCGCACGGGCCAGCCGGGCGTGAACGTGTTCAAGGCCGCGCTGCAGAACATCAAGCCGGTGGTGGAAGTGAAGAGCCGGCGCGTTGGCGGCGCGACGTACCAGGTGCCCGTGGAAGTGCGGCCGGAGCGTCGGACTGCGTTAGGGATGCGGTGGCTCATGCAGTACTCGCGCGAAAGGGGCGAGAAGAGCATGGCGGAGAAGCTGGCGGCTGAGGTGATTGCGGCGAGTAAGGGAGAAGGGAATAGCGTGAAGAAGAAGGACGACACGCACCGCATGGCGGATGCGAACAAGGCGTGTGCGCATTATCGGTGGTAGAGTAAGGCGCGAACGATTTTATGAACGACAAACCCCGCTTAGTGCGTCCGCAC
>DATEPP010000083.1:0-1197 GCA_035273165.1 Gemmatimonadaceae bacterium | reverse complement strand
CGCTCTTGTCTCGCCCGAGGCGACTGGAATCAGATTCGACGCCATGTCGGGATTCGGCTGTCCCTCGCCATTGTCGATAGCCGTCAGAATGCCGAAGCCGTGTACAGTCCCCGCTTCGGTCGTCTCATCTCCTTCCACGGCGAGGCGGGCGACGTTGTCCTGGACCTTGAGGCAGCGAACCACGGCGTGTGCGAGAATGGACAGCCCTTCAGGCGTGAACTGCTCGTACTGAACCTCACCGGTGACTGTGCCGTCGAGGCGCTTCTCCGCATTCACGGAGATCTTGTTCAGGTTCCCCAACGATCCGATCACCTCCCAGTGTCCCGAGACGGATTGGATGACGGGATTCCCATCCACGTCCGCCATCTGCGCCGCACCCGCCCTGAGCCCTGTCATACGGTCCGGAAGAGAAGAACACGCTGCGAGGCCCGCGAGGAGGACCAGACCACCACCGATAGCAAGAAGCGACTGTCTCTGCATGACAACCTCCTGAGTGAACCGTTGAGCCATCTTCATTAGAGTGTGTTAACGCCAGCTCGTTCTTGCGGTTTTCTCGCCGCGATCTACTTTCGGGAAGCTCGCGCCCTGGGCTTACGCCGCTCTCCTCTGTGTCTTATCTCGCGCGTAAGGCAGCGCATTTTCCGCGTTCAGAGCTGTGACCTCGCGCGTCGTCGAGCTCTCGGTGGGTTCCATGCTCCAGCTTCTGACTCTCGGCAGCATCGACCTGCGAAGTGACACGGGCGAGCCAGTTCGCGCCGTGCTCGCGCAGCCAAAGCGCCTCGGGCTGCTCGTCTATCTCGCCCTTGCACGACCGCGTGGACCACAGCGCCGCGACCAGATCGTTGCGCTCTTCTGGCCTGAACAGGATTCCGATCACGCGCGGAACGCGCTGAGTCAGGCCATCTTCTTTCTGAGGCGCGTTCTTGGTCCCGACACGATCGCGAATCGGAACGGCGACGCCATCGAGCTGAGCGTCGACGCTTTGTGGTGTGACGCCATCGCCTTCGAGCAGGCGATCGACGCCGGCGACTACGCACGCGCCGTCGAGCTCTTCCGGGGCGAGCTGCTCGCCGGCCTACACATTCCCGACGCCGCCAACGAGCTCGATCAATGGCTCGACGGCGAACGCGCTCGTTATGCCCAGGCGTACGCTGCTGCGCTCGAGTCGCTCGCCTCGGCGGCCGAGGTCGCGGGCGA
>DATEPP010000082.1:0-8325 GCA_035273165.1 Gemmatimonadaceae bacterium | reverse complement strand
CGCCCTCGGCGGCTGGTGGGCCGGCCGCGGGATCGCCGACGCGATCACCAGCGATGACGAGGCCGCATTCCGGCGCGACTTCGAGAGCACGCCTGATCGACTCGCGGACCGGCCGTACGATCAGATCCGCCCGGCCTACGTAACGGGACACCTCGCCGGGCGCAACCCCGAGTATGCCGGTCGATCGTTCGAGGACGTGGAATCCGATCTTCGCGGCGGCTGGAATGGCCACGTCGCACAGGAGTGCGGCGAGTGGGCGGCGATGCGTCGTTATGCACGCGTAGCCTTCGATCGCGCGCGCGGCACGTCGACGAGTTGAAGCGCGACCGGTCATGCGTCACGGCCAAGCCTTCTCTGTCGCCAGACCACCCAGGAATCCGCGAGAATGGCGGCCAAGCTAGCGAGACCGAGCGCCAGTGTCATGCCCATCGGATCCGCACAACGTGCCGGGACTGGTCGGGAACCGGCGTGTCGGGGACAGTCGATCATCTGGTACGCCGTCCATAGTACGACTGGATAGAACACGGCGCAGTGCCAGAGGTGTCGGCGCACTCCCGGACGCTCCGGGCGCTCCTCGGCAAGGAGCGAGCGGCTCATGCTGCGAAGAATGAGATGTCCGATGAACAGCGGAATCAGGACGTAGATGAAGTAGATGGCCAACCGGAGCGAAACAGGGATCCAGCTCCGCAACGCGCCAAAGGCAAAGCCAACACCCAAATAGCCAAACATGCCTGCGATGGCGGCGACGAACACGCCGCAAACCATCCAGAGCGGTGCAGTCAGCGCGAAGAAGCGGCGGCGAGCAGTCACTCTACGGCAGATCGACGCCAGCTCTCACGTTAGGCTTCTCCGGCACGCCCTCCACCCTCGGCCCCGGACGCTTGGTCGGATACACTTCGTCCAGCGTGCTCCCCTCATACAGGCGCCCGTTCTTCATCACATATCGAATCGTGTTCGTATTCCGGATGTCCTGAAGGGGATTTCCGTCGAGCACCACGAGGTCGGCCATCTTCCCCACCTCGAGCGAGCCGATGTCCTTCTGCAGGCCGATTCCCTCGGCGCCGAAGATCGTCGCGCAGCGCAGGATGTCGTGCGGCGACATGCCGCCTTTGGCAATCGACCACATCTCCCAGTGATAGCCGATGCCGTTCAGCTGGCCGTGGCTGCCGACGCCGATGTGGCCGCCCGCCTTGACGATGTCGTTCACGGCCTTCGCGACGAGGGGGAAGTTGTACTCCTCATCCATGAACCAGCCGCCGGCGTTGCCCGCGCCCGGGAATTGGCTGCGCACGCGACGGCGCGCCTTGCTCGCCAGCTCCTGGTACGGCGTGAAACGTCGCATCTTCGGGTCGTTGTACGGCGGCTCGTGCGTGTACCAGTAATTCTCCCCCCACGGTCCACCATAGACCACGAGCAGCGTCGGCGTGTAGGTGATCTTCGTCTCGCCGTAGAGCTGGACGATGTCCTTGTAGAGCGGCGTCACCGGCAACGCGTGCTCCTGACCCGGATAGCCGTCGAGCGCCATCGTGATGTCGTAGCGCTGGTCGAGCGCGCCCTCCGAGGTCGGCATGATGTTCTGCTCGCGCGCCGCCATCAGCACCCACTGGCGCTGCTGACGGTTGCCGGTGATATACATCTTGAGCGTATGCGTATCGTAGTACTGGCTGTAGCGGCGCATGATGCGGCGCGCGTGGTCGAGATCCTTGATGTCGTCGCCGAGTCCGGGGAAGTAGGTCGGGCCGAAGAGCCCAGGACCGGTCGAGTAGATGCGCGGGCCGATCGCGAGGCCCGCGTCCACGGCGTCTTCGTACGTCAGCACATCGGTGGTGCCCGTCTGCGGATCGCGCATCGTCGTCACGCCATAGGCGAGATTGACGAGATATGACCACGGCTGCTGATGCTCGCCGTGCTCGACGTCCGGGTGTGCATGAGTATCCACGAAACCGGGGACGATCGTCTTGCCCGTGACATCGATCGTCTGCGTCCCCGCCGGCGACGGCACACTGCCGCTCGGACCGATCGCCGCGATGCGGTTATTGCGGACGAGAATGTCGCCGGACTCGATGACCTCGTCGCCGCCGCCCTTCATCGTCACGATGCGGGCGCCCTTGAGTAGCGCCGTGCCCTGCGGAATGTCGCGCTTCGCCTTGAGCAAGATCTGCGTTTCGACCGGCTGATATCCACGCGGATTGGCCGCCGGCCCCTGCGTGCGCCGTTGCGTCGTGTCGTTGGCCGCAGAGTCGCCGCGCGCGCGGCGCGCCTGGTCGATCGAGTCATCGACCTGACGCGCACGCTCGATGTCGTACACGAAATGCGAGTGGCCAATCGAGTAGTGCACTTTCTTGCCATCGGCACTCCACGCCGGGAACTGCCCGCCGACGTCCGTCAGCTTCCGCGTCGGCACCTCGGCGTTCTCCGGATTGGCCATGTTCACCGTCGGAGCCTCGCCGATCACAGGCACCGTGATCAGGTACAGGTCGTTGGACACCTGCGCCAGCGCCTGGTCACCAGTCGGTCCCATCTTGATCAGCTGTGCGTTCGTCGGCTGCGGCGCCTCGGGCGTGCGCAGGCCGGTGACCTTCAGATGGGTGCGGATGTCGGTGCCGTCCCAGCGCAGCGAGATCAGTCCCTCGTTAGGGCTGTAGAGATAGATGCGACCCGTGTCGCGTTGCACGAAGTGCGGGGCGCCGCGCCCCTGCGTCGGCGCGATCAAGGTGAGTGCTCCGCCGGCCGCCGGCACCCACATCAGCTCCGAGGCCCCCTCGAACCCGGTCTGCTCACGTACGGTCTGCGCCGGGCTGCGGTCGACGACGACACGATTCCCATCCGGCGACCAGACCGGCGACGAGTACATCGCATTCGCCGTCGTCAACAGCACCGGCCGTCCGCCCGCCGATGAAACTTTGTACAAGTGCCCGCCATCTCTGGTCCACGTCACGAAGGCGATCCACTTCCCATCGGGCGACCACGCCGGCTCTGCTTCGTTGCCATCCAGGTCACTCAGCCGCTTCGGCGTGCCGGTCGGGTAGTCCATGACATACAGCTTGTCCATCGCCACGAACGCCAGCCGCTTCTCGTCGGGGGACGGCACCGCGTCCCGGATCTGGTGCATCGTGAAGTCGGCCGAGTCCGACATCGGATACGAGAACGCTAAACGAGGGCCGACGTCGATCCGTGCCTGAACCCGGAACGGGATGTTCGTCGCCGCGCTTCCGTCCACAGGGACGCGCCAGATCTTGCCGCCGTATGAGACGATCACTGCCTTGCTGTCGGGTGTGAACGAGTAGCCTGGCAGCACGTCCATCGAAGCCACCGACTCCTGCTCGTCGCGCTGCACCGGATACGCGAGCCACTTCTCCTCGGTGGTCTCGAGGTCTCGGATGCGAAGTCCGGTCTGCGCCTCGTAGCGCGATCCATACACGAGGTACTTTCCGTCTGGAGACAGCGCGGGACGGAAGGCACCGCCGTGCATGTTCGCGCGCAGCTCCCGGCGACCCGTCCGCCGGTCGAGGGTGTAGAGCGTGTACTGAGGCATCCCCGCGTTGTACTCCCACGACGCGAATCGCTGCGCGTACCAGACGTAGCGATCGTCCTTGCCGAACGCCGCGCCTAACGTGGTGACGGGGATGGCACCGTTGAGCGGTTGCGGATCCCTGGTCAGCTGGAAGCCGCCACCGCCGTCCTTGTGATACATGTAGAGCTTCGACGGGCCGATCGCCGCCGCCGCGCGCGAGACGACGATGTAATTGCCGTCCGGCGTCCACTCCGGCGAGCGATAACGACTCGTCTTTCCCTTCGTGATGACCTTCGTTCGCTTCGTCGCGAGGTCCATCACCCAGACGTTGTCGCCTCCATCCCGATCGGACGTATATACGATCGATTTGCCGTCGGGCGAGAAGCGCGGCTGCGCATCGTACGCCATTCCACTCGTGAGGGCGGTCGCCGTTCCGCCCGTGATCGGGATCGTGTAGAGATCACCGAGGAGGTCGAAGACGATCGTCCTGCCATCAGGCGACACGTCGAGCGAGATCCAGGTCCCTTCGTCGGTGTCGAGATTGACGCTGCGGCCCGGCACGAGCTCGAGATCCGGCTTGTGCGATGCAAGACGACGCGTGCTGTCCTGGGCGAGGAGTGGCGGAGCGCCGATGCCGATCGCCAACGCGGCGGTCATGACGGGGCGGAGGAGACGCATGTTCGGATGTGGTTGGGGCGGATGAAAGATGCGGATCACGTGGAGCGAACACACCGTGACGACGACGCCGCATGCGGACATTCTGCACGAGGACGCCGTAATTTGCCAGAGCCAGGAGTTTGACTCTCGCCAACAGCAGGGATATCGTCGCGCATGACACTCTCTATCGAGCAGGTCATGCACGATGTCCGGTTCGCTCTGCGCATGTTCGCGCGCTCGCCCGTCGTCACCGCCGCCGCGGTCGCGACGATCGCGCTCGGCATCGGCGCGAACGCCGCGATCTTTTCCGCCGTGAATGCAGTGGTCCTGCGACCGCTGCCCTTCCCGCATCCGGAGCGGCTCTGGGCAGTGACGGAAGAGAATCCTCGGATGGGATGGCACCATGCAATGGTGTCGACCGCCAACTATCTCGACTGGCGCGACGGCGTGCACTCCTTCGAGCATCTTGCGGCGTACGACTACTCGGCTTCGAGCGAGACTCTCTCCGGGATGGGCGAGAGCCGGCGAGTGCGCGTCGTCTTCGTGACCGGCAATCTCTTCGCAACGCTCGGCGTGCGTGCCGCGCGGGGACGCGCGCTCGAGGACGCCGAGACGTGGGACGATACGCCGGCGACGCTGGTGTTGAGCGATGCGATGTGGACGCGCGAGTTCGGGCGTGATCCGACGGTGATCGGGCGGCAGCTCACACTGGACGGTGAGTCCGTGCGGATCGTCGGGATCATGCCGCCGGGCTTTGCCTTTCCTTATGAGCACGTCGACGGCTGGGTGTCCTTCCGCTGGAGCGCGAGCGTGCGCGCGAAGGAGATGTGGCGGCGCGAGCGCTGGCTTCGCGTCGTCGGACGGCTGCGCCCGAACGCCTCGATGACGACGGCCAAGGTGCAGCTCGACGCTGTGGCCGCACGGCTCGCACACGATTTTCCCGCCACCAATGCAAATGCTGGCGCGAGCCTTATCGACCTGCACGACTACCTCGTCGGTGATCGGCGGACGCCTTTGCTCGTTCTGCTTGGTGCGGTGGCGATTCTCCTGCTCATCGCCTGCGCGAACGTTGCCAATCTGCTCCTCGTGCAGGCGGCGGGGCGCCAGCGCGAGCTCGCACTGCGACTCGCGCTCGGCGCGGCGCGGACTCGTCTCGTCAGGCAGGCCCTCACCGAGAGCCTCCTGCTGTCCACGATGGGTGGTGTGGGCGGCCTCGTGCTCGGGTGGGCGGGAACGCGTGCGCTCGCCACGTTGCAGCCGACGGGTCTCCTTCGCGCCGAATCGTTTGGTGTGGACGGGATGGTGATGCTGTTCGTCGCACTCGTCGCCACAGCGGCAGGGATGCTCTTCGGGCTCGCCCCCTCGCTCTGGATCCAGCGCCGCGATCCGGCGGAAGTGCTGAAGCAGGGGGCGCGGTCGGGAACGCAGAGCGGCGGCGCGCGTCGCTGGGCGGACGCGCTCGCCGCCGGCGAGATAGCGCTCGCACTGCTCATGACGTTAGGCGCGACGCTCCTCGTCGGAAGCGCCCGGCGACTCGCCAGCGTCGATCCGGGATTCGACGACCGCGGTGTGCTTGCCACCAGCTATTCGCTCTACTCGCACGCCTACGATTCGGCCACGCACCGGCAGGCCTTTCACGACGAGATTCTGGCGCGGGCGCGTCGCATTCCAGGGGTGACGCACGCCGCCTTTGGCTCGACGCCGCTCGAGCCGAATCTCTGGCGGAGCGCCGTCATCATCCGGGGCCGGCCCGTCGATGCCTCGCTCGAGGTCCCGCACATGTACGCCTCGCCCGACTGGCTCGCCACGTTAGGCATCCCGCTTCGGCGGGGCCGTTTCTTCACTGACGCCGATCGCGCCGACCTCTCGCGGATCGTGGTCAACGAGACGTTCGCGCGGCTGTTCTTTCCCGGCAAGAATCCGATCGGACGCCAGGTCTCGTTCACGAAGAGGGACTACGGGCCGCCCGTGTACACCATTATCGGCGTCGTCGGCGACGTGCACGAGACGTCGCTCATGCAGCGCCCGGCTCCGCTCGTGATCGACCAGTTCCAGAACTTCAGCAGTCCGACGCTACTCGTCCGCACGGCTGGCGATCCGAACGCCCTCGCGGCGCCGCTCCGGTCGATACTCCGCGAAATGGACCCCGCGATCGCGTTTGGAACGCTGCGACTGCTCAAAGACCTTCGACAAGCTGAGATGGCGCGGTCGCGATTCTTCGCCGCGATGCTGTCGCTGTTCGCGGGCGTCGGCTTGCTACTCGCCGCCGTCGGCATCTACGGTGTGCTGGCGCAGATCGCACGCGGTCGCTCGCGGGAGATGGGGATCCGCATCGCGCTTGGCGCTCGTCCGGCCGACGTCCAGTGGCTCGTGCTCCGTCACGGCATCGGCATCATGGCATTCGGCGCGGCGGTCGGGGTCGTCGTTGCGCTCGCGACGACGCGCGTCCTCGCGTCCCTACTTTTCGACCTCTCGCCTAACGATCCGGCGAGCTATGTCTGGGTCGTCGCCATCCTCGCGGCGACGAGCGCCGTCGCGTCCTTCACCCCGGCGTGGCGGGCGAGTCGCGCCGATCCGGCGGAGGCACTGCGCGCGGACTAGCGGCTGGCGAAGGAGTGATTTCCGCCCTCATTCGGTGGTTGAGCCATTCGACGGATCGTCAGCCACCTTCGAAGCCCGGTCCCGGCGGCAGGTCGCCGAGCGCGGCGATCGGGACGGTGTCGCGGTCGCACCACCAGGCGCCGTCGCGGTACGAGAGCGGATGCGCGGGGTGACGCGGGCAGGCGGGCCAGACCGTGTCGACGAAGAGATCGTGAAAATGCTGCTGAACATCCTCGACGAGCTTGTCGACGCGCGTCGCGATGCCGAGAGCCTGGATGTTGGCCGCGGTATCGTGCACGACGCCGCGATGGCGCTTCCCGATCGTGCGCACCACGTCCTGCTCGAGGAGCGGAATCGCCTCCGCGAGCCCGAAAGAGTCAGCCATCGTTCAGTCGCTGTGACGGGTCATCGGATCAGAGCTTAGCACATTCACTGGCCGTTCACACGATGAAAGCCGATAAGATGGCCGGCGACCTGGCCAGAGAAGATCACTCCGACGCCTCCGCGCGCCAGGCCCGCGGAGGCGAGGCGTTCGACCGTCCAGCGATTGCAGTCGGTGAACCACAGATAACGGCCGTGCGCCGGATAGAACCGTCCGGAATAGCCGCCGACGGCAGGGAAGGCTGACTCGCGCTCACCGGTAGCAGCGTGGAGGATCGTTCCCTCCAGGACGGCGGCGAGCTCGCCAACCTCACGCGCACCGACGTCCCGCTCGTAAAGCGCACGGGCCCGGGCGCTGCGAGCGGGATCGCTCGTCCAGCTCGCGACATATGCGACGGCTTCCGTTGGCAGGAAGAGCGTGGCGAAGAGGGCGTCGGGCCTGTAGTTGCTTTCCATGTAGAACCGTCGATCGCCCCACGCGAACTCGACGAATGGCGCGGTCTCTCCGCCTAACGAGCCAAGCCGCCAGCTCGGCGGTTGCTCGAGGATGATCGAGGTGTGGTAGCCCCAGTCGGCGACGTAGACGTGGTACGTCCCGGCGGGGATGGCCGGAACCGTCGCGGCGATAGGCGGATCCGGCGAAATCGAGACGGCGAGCGGGGGCAGAATGAGGATGGCGCCGACTGTGAGCAGGACCCACGATCCCCAACGGCTCCAGCGACCCGGCTCGGTGCTCACCGCGACTCAGGCGCGTGCGGCCGCGCGCGTGACCGGTGTCGCGGCGGAGAGGCCCGTCCGTTCGCGGGCGCGAACGATGACGTACCCGATGAGGGCACAGATGAAGAGCAGCAGCAGGACCTGCGCGGTGCTCTGTAGCGTTCCCATGAGCGTTCGATATACCTCGAGCGCCCAGCGGTCGGGAGTGAGGATGAGCGTGTCCCGGGCAGCTCCGATCGGAAGCACGTACTTCTGGAACTCCCAGATCCGCACGCCTCCGTTGACGCCGATGAGGTACAATCCGAAAAGCACGTATCGGTGCCAGGCGACGGACAGCTCATCGGGGATGAGCCGGGCGATGATGCCCGCGAGCGGTTTGTCGAACATGCGTGTCACGACGTACGAGGCCGCGGTCGCGAGAGTGAAGGTCACGACGAGCAAGAGCACGAACATGG
>DATEPP010000081.1:0-28294 GCA_035273165.1 Gemmatimonadaceae bacterium | reverse complement strand
CGCTGTGATGAAGGGCAGATTGATGTCGGTCGACATCGTGCCCGACAGCTCCATCTTCGCCTTCTCGGCGGCCTCCTTGAGCCGCTGCAGCGCCATCGGATCCTTCGAGAGGTCGATCCCCTGATCGCGCTTGAACTCGCCCACGATCCAGTCGATCACGCGCTGGTCGAAGTCGTCGCCGCCGAGGTGAGTGTCACCATTCGTCGATTTGACCTCGAACTGCCGCGACCCTTCGACGTCGTACAGCTCGAGAACCGAGATGTCGTACGTCCCACCCCCAAGATCGAAAACTGCAACCTTTTCATCTTTCTTCTTGTCGAGACCGTACGCGAGCGCGGCGGCCGTCGGCTCGTTGATGATGCGCAGCACGTCGAGACCGGCGATCTTGCCGGCGTCCTTCGTCGCCTGGCGTTGCGAATCGTTGAAGTACGCAGGGACCGTCACGACTGCCTTGGACACACCATGTCCGAGGTAGTCTTCGGCCGTCTGCTTCATCTTCTGGAGAATCATCGCCGAGATCTCGGGCGGGGAATAGCGCTTCCCCTGGACCTCGACGGTCGCAAGATCGTTCTGTCCAGCCACGACCTTGTATGGAACTCGCTTAATCTCCTGCTGCACTTCGGGCATCTTGCGGCCCATGAAGCGCTTGATGGAGAAGATCGTATTCTGCGGGTTGGTGACTGCCTGACGCTTCGCCACCTGTCCGACGAGTCGCTCGCCATCCTTCGTGAAGCCGACCACCGATGGTGTGGTGCGTCCGCCTTCCGAGTTGGGGATCACGACAGGATCGCCGCCTTCCATGACGGCGACGACCGAGTTGGTCGTGCCCAGGTCGATACCGATGACTTTATCCGCCATTGCTACCTCGAGTGTGAAGTCGGGCGGAGCAGATCATGCGACACCCAGCCGCTCCGCCGATGCTGCTCTGGCAAGGCAAGTCGGGGACCGAAGCGCTCCGCCAACTTGGCAGCGGTCAACCAGCGACCCGTTACATTTCTGACGCACGCGCGCCAGCACGGCCAATGATCCCACTCAGTGACGAGAACCCGACGCTGCACACGCCCATCATGACGTGGGCGCTGCTCGGCGCAATGTTCGCCGTCTTTTTCATCATCCAGGGCGCCGGCTTCGACGAGGTGAAGCTCGCGACGAGCATCTGTAACCTCGGCATGGTGCCTGGCGAGCTCACTCATCGCGCGGCGCTGGGCACCGGCGTTCCGATCGCGCGTGGCCTCGCCTGCGTGGTCGACAACGACCCCATCAACAAGTGGACGCCGCTAACCTCGATGTTCCTCCACGGCGGCTGGATGCACATCCTCGGCAACGCGCTCTTCTTCTGGGTCTTCGGCAACAACATCGAGGACAGCATGGGGCCGGTTCGCTTCCTGGCCTTCTACCTCATCTGCGGCTTGGCGGCAGCCGCCACCCACGTCCTCATGCAGCCTGGCTCGCCCGTGCCGACGGTAGGGGCCTCCGGCGCCATCTCCGGGGTACTCGGCGCGTACCTCGTGCTCTATCCGCGGGTGCGGGTGAACATGCTGTTCATCTTCATCATCATCTTTCGCGTCATTCCGGTACCGGCCTGGCTGGTGTTGATCTGGTGGTTCGGCGTTCAGCTGATCTCGGCACTGCCCTCGCTCTCGCAGGTGAACCCCGATGTCTCGAGCGGTGTCGCGGTCTGGGCGCACGTCGGCGGCTTCGTCGCCGGGATGGTGCTGATCAAGCTCTTCGAGAAGCGGGCGCTCGTCGCCGAGCGCGATGCGGTCCGTCGCTCACAACAGAGTTGGCCGAGTCTCTAGACAGAGCGGCCTTTGACGGCTGGTTTGGCGCGGGTATCTTCCGGCCGCCATCACAGGGAAGGCCGGAGTGAGCTTGCTCGGCAAACTGATTCCTCGAGACGAGCAGTTCTTCGACCTCTTCGACCAGCTCACCGCGCACCTCACGCAGGCGGCGCGGATGTTGGCGGAGCTGTTCGCCGACCCGCAGCACGTCGCCGATCACGTGCGCGCGATCAAGGACGTCGAGCACAAGGCGGATGTTCTCACCAGCTCGATCAATCAGCGCATCGACAAGAGTTTCGTGACGCCCATCGATCGCGAGGACATCCACATGCTCGCGTCACGGCTCGACGATGTCATCGATCTTCTCGACGGGACGTCCCGCCGGTTCGAGATGCTCCACATCACGGTTGTGAAGGAGCCTGCCCGTCAGCTTGCGCGGGTGCTCATCGACGCCGCGCAGCATATCCAGACAGGCGTGAAATCCATTCGTGAGACCAAAGCCGTCGGCGTGGAAGCGACGCACATCAAGAAGCTCGAGGAGGAGGCGGACGCGATCTATCACGCTGCCGTCGGCGACTTGTTCTCCGGCCACCCCGATCCACTCGAGGTACTGAAGTGGAAAGAGATGTACGACACGCTCGAGCGGGCCACCGATAGCTGTATGGGCGTTGCACAGGTGATGCAGAGCATCTCCCTCAAGAACGCGTGAGGCAGCGCCCCGCGTGATTGCGTACGTCGTCGCGATCGTCATCGTCGCGTTCGTCTTCGACTTCATCAACGGCTTTCACGATTCCGCGAACTCCATCGCGACGATCGTGGGCACTCGCGTTCTGAATCCGTTCACGGCGGTGCTCTGGGCGGCGACGTTCAACTTCGCCGCGCTCTTCACCGTCGGTACCGCCGTCGCGAGCACGATTGGCAAGGGGATGATCGACATTTCGTTCGTCGATGCGAACGTCATCCTTGGCGCGCTGCTCGGCGCGATCATCTGGAACCTCATCACCTGGTTCTTCGGTCTGCCATCCAGCTCGTCACACGCGCTCATCGGCGGTTATGCGGGCAGCGCGGTCTCCAAGGCCGGACTCGCCGCCATCCTCTGGGGCCGGAAGTGGATCGAGACGCTGGAATTCATCGCGCTCTCCCCGATCATCGGTCTCTTGGCGGGGTTCGCTCTCATGATCGCGGTCTACTGGATCTTCCAGCGCGCGTCGCCGCATCGTGTCGATCGGGTTTTTCGCGTGGCGCAGTTAGGCAGCTCGGCGCTGTTCTCGTTCTCGCACGGTGCTAACGACGCGCAGAAGACGATGGGCATCATCGCCGGTCTGCTCTTCTCGACGCGCGAGCTCTTCCGTCTCCAGCCCGGCGTGCTGCACCACTTTTATCTGGAGTCGGCAAGCCACATCCCGTTCTGGGTCGAGGTTTCCGCGTACATCATGATCTCGCTCGGCACGCTCTTCGGCGGATGGCGCATCGTGCACACGATGGGCTCGCGCATCACTCGCCTGCGTCCGGTCGGGGGATTCTGCGCCGAGACGGGCGGCGCGTTCGCCATCCTTTTGGCGACGCGCCTCGGCATTCCGGTGAGCACGACGCACACGATCACGGGCGCTATTGTCGGTGTCGGCGCCACGCATCGCCTCTCCGCGGTGCGGTGGGGTATCGCGGGGCGGATAGTGTGGGCGTGGGTACTCACGATCCCCGCGGCGGGCATCATGGCAGCGATCGCTTACCAGATTCTCAGCCGCATCGTGCCGATGTAAAGCATGGATCTTCCTGGCGAGGGCGGCTCCGTGGCGAAGTGGCGTCCCATTTGGCCGCTGAGACCACTGACGCGGCTCTGAAACCGCTGACGTATAGCGCAACACGAAAACTCGTGAGCAAGCCAACTTGGTGCGTTCTGCGACCGAATCGATCGTGCCGTACGGAGTCGTCAGTGGTCTCAGCGCTGTGTCAGCGGTTTCAGCGGCCACTCTAACGCTGACGAGAGCACCGATCCCGTATCCCGCGGAGGGGCGGGGAGGGCAACATGTCCGGACCGGGTCTTCGGAGGTGTCTGGCCGTGACGAACTCGTGACAGCGAGCTGGTTCCGGAGCTATACCTTCGGTAGCCCGAACTGGACTCGTCGCGGATGCAGGAAGTCGTCACACAAAGCTCGCTCTTCATCAATCGAGAGTTGAGTTGGCTCGCGTTCAACGGACGCGTGCTGCAGCAGGCGGTGGATGCGCGCACCCCCTTGCTCGAGCGCGTGAAGTTCCTCTCGATCTTCAGCAGCAATCTCGACGAGTTCTACATGGTGCGAGTGGCCGGCCTGCGGCGGCAGGTCGTCTCCAATGTGCAGGCCACGCCCGTGGACGGCATGAGTCCGCAGGAGCAGCTGGTCGCGATCGACCGCGTCGTGCGCGAACAGCTCGGGGTCCAGCGTCGCTGTTTCGACGAGCTCCTCGAGCAGCTCAGTGCTAACGGCATTCGCCTCGTCGCCGTCACGGACCTCACCGCCAGGGAATGGGGCGCGCTCGACGAGTACTTCGAGTCGCAGGTCTTTCCGGTGCTGACGCCGCTCGCCGTCGATCCCGGGCATCCCTTTCCCTACATCTCGAATCTCTCGCTCTCGCTCGCAGTCGAGATTCGCGACCCCGAAACCGGCGAAGATCACTTCGCGCGGGTCAAGGTTCCGAAGAGTCTGCCGCGTTGGGTTCCCGTCATCGGCCGGCCAACGCACTTCGTTCCCCTGGAGGAAGTCATCGGCGCCAATCTCGGAGCCCTCTTCCCCGGGATGGAGGTCCTCCGCTGGCATGCCTTCCGGATTACGCGATACTCGGATCTGGAGATGCCCATTGAAGAGCCCGAGGATCTGCTCGCGACCATCGAGGAGCAAGTATTCAAGCGGCGCTTCGGCGAGGTCGTCAGGCTCGAGGTCGAGGACGAGATGCCGTCCCATCTCCGTACCTTGCTGCTCGAGGAGCTCCGCGCCGAGGAAGTGCCACAAGGTGCCGCCCTGACGGAATGGGACATCTTCGAGGCGGGCAAAGTGCTGGGCCTCGGCGATCTCCTCGCGCTGAACGCGCTCGATTGTCCGGCGCTCAAGGACCCACCGTTCACACCGTCGATCCCGCCCGAGCTGCGTGATCCACGCCGCTCGATCTTCGACGTCGTCCGCGAGCGCGACCTCCTCGTTCATCACCCCTTCGATTCATTCTCCGCGACCGTCGAGCGATTCCTGGAGACGGCGGCCGAGGACGATCAGGTGCTGGCGATCAAGCTCACGCTTTACCGCACGTCCGGCGACACCGCCATCGTGGAGTCGCTCATCGAGGCGGCGCAGCGGGGCAAGCAGGTGGCGGTCCTCGTCGAGCTCAAGGCGCGCTTCGATGAGGCGAACAACATCGGGTGGGCGCGCCGGCTGGAGAGCTTCGGCGTGCACGTCGCGTACGGCTCGGCGACACTCAAGACGCACACCAAGCTCGCACTCGTCGTCAGACGCGAAGCCGACGGCATTCGCCGCTATGTGCACCTTGGCAGTGGGAACTACAACTCCCGCACGGCGCGCCTCTACTCGGACATCGGCCTCTTCACCTGCAGCCGCTCGATCGCGGCCGATGTTACGGATCTGTTCAACTCGCTCACGGGCTATTCGCGGCAGCGTCTCTATCGAAAGCTGCTCGTGGCGCCGGCGAACATGCGCGCTCGGTTGATCGATCTCATCGATCGCGAGGCGGATCACGCCAAGGCAGGTCGCGGCGGTCGCATCATCGCGAAGATGAATGCGCTCGTGGATCCCGACATCATCGAGTCGCTCTACCGCGCCTCCCGCGCCGGAGTCGAGATCGATCTCATCGTCCGTGGAATCTGCTGTCTCCGCCCTGGTTTACCCGGTGTGAGCGACCGTATTCGCGTGGTGAGCATCGTCGGTCGATTCCTCGAGCATTCGCGTCTCTTCAACTTCGCGAATGCCGGCGCGGAGGAGTTCTACATCGGCTCCGCCGACTGGATGCAACGGAACTTCGACCGCCGGGTCGAGGCAGTGGCGCCCGTCGAGGACTCCACGCTGCACGTGCGTCTGCGAAGCCTCCTTCGTACGTCACTCGAAGACAATCGACTCGCCTGGGACCTGGGCGCCGACGGTAGCTGGACGCAGCGCACGCCTAACGGCGTCGTGCACAGCACGCACGACGTGCTGCTCCGCGAGTCATGGGGCTTGTTGCCGAGTGAGCACCAGCCGAGCGCGGAAGGGCGCTCAGTCGGCTCGTTCGTCTGACTCGTCACCAGCCACCCGCCACGAGCCGCTCACTCGGCGTTGGAGTCGGTGTCGTCCGACGACAATACGCTCCCGTCGGGCGCCACGATCTCCACGGGAACACCGGCGAGCTTGGCGAGGAGCGCCGACTTCCGGTGCGCGCCCCAGCACTCGAGTCGGAGGCTGGCGCGCGGATCGCTCGCTTCGGGGCTGATGCGAAGCGCACGCTGCAGCCAGCGCACACGGACATTCTTCACCGCGCCGGTGTGGCCGCGATCGAAGCCGTCGGCGACGCGAAGGATGGCCGAGAGCCGGCGCACGCACCGGCGCAGCTCGCGATCGAGCGCGCCGTAGTTGCGATGCTTCTTCCTCGGCGGAGCGCCGCGATGATACCGGGCGACGTTGGCGATCACGATCTGATCGGCTGGTTGCACGCCGAGGAGCTCGGCGTGGACGATGAGGTGATACGAATGCTTGTGGTGCCGATCGTAGCTGATGTGGTAGCCGACGTCGTGCAGGAGCGCGGCGTCGGCGAGGAGCGCGCGCTCGGCGGGCACGGCACCAAGCTTTCCACCTAACGAGTCGAAGAGACGGAGCGCCAGGCGCTGCACATTCGCCGCGTGTGGCGCCTCGTAGTGGCTCCGCTCGGCCAGTTCGCGCACCGATCGCTCACGCGCTTCCCCCGGATCGGCGATTACTGGCCGAACCCGCGCCGCCTCGAGCAGGATGCCCTCGCGGATGCCGTACCGCGACACCTGAACGTCGCGCGCCTCGAGGCGCGCCATCACTTCGGCGACGACGGCGAGGCCCGCGACGATGATGTCGGCGCGGTCGGCGTTGAGTCCCTCCAGCTCGCGCCGCTCCACGGGCGTCATCGAGTGCAGCAGCTCGAGAAGATGCTCCACATCGCCGCGCGGTATCTTCGCGGCGTGAACGCTGCGGGCCGTGAAGATGCCCTGTCGCGTGAGATAGAGTCCGGCGAGGTTCGTGAAGGTGCCGCCCGATCCGATGAGCGGCGCGCCGCGCCAATCGCGCACGGGCAGGTGAGGGCGGAGCTGAGCACGCACCTCGCGTCGAAGCGCACGTAGCAGCTTCGGTCGCGTCGAGCCATCGGAGAGGAAGCGCTCGGTGAGCCGTACGGCGCCGAGCGGGAGCGACGCGATGCGCTCGATGACGCCGTCGACACTCAGTACCAGCTCGAGGGAGCCACCGCCGATATCCGCGACGACGGCGCGTCCGCTTCCGAGGTCGAAGTGCGCGAGGGCGCTGCGAAAGCTCAGTCGCGCTTCGGCCTCGCCGTCGAGCACACGGATGCGCAGTCCCGTGTCGCGCTCGACGCGCTGAACGAACGCGTCGCCGTTCGCCGCATCACGCACGGCGCTCGTCGCCACCGCCTCGACACGCTCAGCGCCGAGCTGACGGGCGAGCGTCGCCATCCGCGCGATCGCCTCGACGGCGCGCGACATCGCGTCCTCGTCCAGCAGTCCTGACTCGACCAACCCCATGGCCAGTCTGGGCGCCGCCTTCATCTCGTCCACGACCTGGATTCCGCCGTCGGGAGACACGTCCGCCACGATCTGCCGGATCGAATTCGATCCGATGTCGATCGCGGCGATGCGGCGGGACTCAGTTGCCTTCGTTGGGGTCGGCGCGGCAGTCATGCGAGCGGACGGCGGGGCGAGAGGAGCGGGAGCGCGCGCGAGCAGCGCGCGCGACTCCAAATGGAATTACGATCTGCCGTGAGCGCAGCGAACGGCAGATCTTGAATGGTGATCACTGGCACCTGCTGGGTGACGTTTGATCCGGTCATCTGCAACCGGTCAGCTCTGGGAGGTGCGTGGAAGCTACGTCGCGCGCGCCTGGTCGCCGCGAAGCCGATAGCCGAAGCCGCGCACCGTCTCGATGAGATTGCCGGCATTGCCGAGTTTCGCTCGCAGTCGTTGCACGTGCATGTCCACAGTGCGCGTCTGGATATCCGGCGCCGCCTCCCAGACAGTCTCCAGCAGATGCCCTCGCGCCTGGACCCTGCCGCGACGCTCCGCGAGTGTCAGGAGAAGCTTGTACTCGGTCGGCGTCAGATCGATGGCGCTGCCATCCACGAGCACGCGATGCTCGCTTCGGTCGATGTGGATCGGGCCGATGGCGAGAACTTCGCTCGGCGTCGAGGACGGTGGCTGCATTCGTCGCAGGATGGCGCCGACGCGCAGCACGAGCTCCTGCGGGCTGAACGGCGTCGTGAGATAGTCATCGGCGCCGAGCGCGAATCCGCGAACACGATCCGGATCCTCGACGCGGGCCGTGAGCATCAGCACGCCGACGCCCTTCGTCGCGTCGGCGGCCCGCAGCTGTTCCAGGACGTCGGACCCCGAAAGACCGGGAAGCACCAGGTCGAGGATGACGAGCGCTGGGCGCTCACGCCGGGCTGCTTCGAGACCATCCGGCCCGGTGGCCGCTGTGGAAACTCGGTACCCGGCTTTGGCGAGATGATAGACGATGAGTGCGACGATGTCTGGCTCGTCGCCGACGACGAGGATCCGCTGACCGGGCGGGATGGGGGTGTCCGTCACGCGGGAGTTCCTTCCGACGTTTCCGGACGGGGCGCCGCCAATCGACGACCGATCTTCGCTACGATCATCTCGATGGCCACCGGATTGTGGCCGCCACGCGGCACGATCACGTCGGCGTAGCGCTTGCTCGGCTCGACGAACTGCAGATGCATGGGTTGGACAGTCGTTAGGTACTGGTCGATCACGTCATCGAGGGTGCGGCCGCGTTTGGCAACGTCGCGGCGGATGCGTCGGATGAGGCGAATGTCCGCGTCGGCGTCCACGAACACTTTGACGTCGCAGAGCTCGCGAACGCGCGCGTCGGTGAAAAGGAGGATTCCGTCGATCACCACCACCTCGGCGGACGGAATACGCACCGTCTTCCCGCTTCGCGTGTGCGAGACGAAATCGTAGACGGGCTTGTCGATTGCCTCGCCGCGAACCAGTGCCGACAGCTGCGCGATCAACAGCTCCCAGTCGAACGCATCGGGGTGGTCCCAATTGATTTGTCGCCGTTCCTCGAGCGGCACGTGGGCGAAGTTGCGGTAATACGCGTCCATGTCGATGAACGCGACCGAGGAGGTCGACAACGCCTGCGCAACGTTGCGAGCGACCGTCGACTTGCCGGAGCCGGTGCCGCCGGCGATGCCGATGACGAGCGGCTTCATCGGGAGCTCATCGAGCGGTGAAAATGACGCGGCTCGCGGAGGGAGTGAAGCGGCCAGTCGGTCACAATCATGTATAAGCATACACTGCCATGGGTTTCGTCGGACGGCTAGCTTGTCGCCCATGACGCATCATTTCTCGCTCGGCGCGCTGCCGCGTCGTGCGCTGCATCTGGCTCTCGCCACTGGCGTCGCGCTGGGTTGCGCGCGCGCGGTGCAGCCAGCTGGAACAGTTGCTTCCCACACGAGCGCAGAAACATCAGGCGCTGCCGAGATCGAGCTCGTGATCGCGGCGACGACGGACACGCATGGCCGTCTGCGATCGTGGGACTATTACGCAAATGCTCCGGAACCGCAGCGCGGTCTCACTCGCGTCGCGACGATCGTCGATTCGCTTCGTGCCGCGAATCCGGGACGCGTGCTGCTGTTCGACGCCGGCGATCTCCTGCAGGGCAATCCGATGACGTACGTCGCCGCGCGCGTCGACAGCTCGTCGCCGCATCCAGTCGCCGCGGCGATGAACGCGATGTCGTACGACGCGGCCGCCATCGGCAATCACGAGTTCAACTACGGCCTGCCGACGCTGCGCCGGATGATTCGCGACGCGCATTTCCCCATGCTCGCCGCGAACGCGTACACCCCGTCGGGGGCGCACGCATTCGACTCCTGGAAGATGATCGATCGCGACGGGGTGAAGGTCGCGGTGATCGGCGGCACGACGCCGGGGTCGAATCTCTGGGACCGTGACAACCTCGCCGGGCGTGTGGTCGTGCGAGACATCGTCCCGTCCGTTCACGAAGCGGTAGGCTCCGCCCGAGCGGCGGGCGCGGACGTGATCGTTGTACTGCTTCACTCTGGCCTCGACGAGCCTTCGAGCTACGACACGGTGACAAGTGGCGTCGCGAGCGAGAACGTGAGCGCGCGCGTCGCCCGCGAGGTGCCCGGTATCGATCTCATCGTATTCGGTCACTCGCACAAGGAGCTCGCGGACACCGTGATCGGCGGTGCGCTCCTCATGCAGCCGAAGAACTGGGCGACGAGCCTCGGCGTCGCGCGCCTTCGCCTGGCGCGCGAGGGCTCTCGCTGGCGCGTCGTGGAAAAGCATTCGCAGCTCATTCCCGCCCGCGGCCATGCGGAGAATGCCGCGGTGCTCGCCGCGACGAGTGCGCTGCATAACGAGACCGTTGCGTACGTCACGCAACCCATCGGCACGACGCCAGTGACATGGCGCGGGGACTCGACGCGTGTCGTCGACACGCCGTTGATCGACTTCATCCTCGAGGTCGAACGAAAGGCGGCGGGCGCGCAGCTCGCCTCCACAGCGGCGTTCTCGAGCGATGCGATGCTTGCCGCGGGCCCGGTGACGATCGCACGCATTGCCGCGCTCTACCCGTACGACAATACGCTCCGGAAGATCTGGATCACTGGCCAACAGCTGCGCGACTATCTCGAGTACAGCGCGCGCTACTTCCGGAGCGACGCGAACGGCAGCATCGGCGTCGACCCATCCATTCCCGGCTACAACTTCGACATCGTCGCCGGGGTCGACTACACCATCGACGTCACGAAGCCGATCGGCGGCCGCATCACGAAGCTGGTCTACGATGGCCGGCCGGTAGCGCCCACCGACAGCTTCACCTTTGCGCTCAACAACTATCGCCAGACTGGCGGCGGTGGTTACGCGATGCTGGCCGGTTCACGCAACCTCGACGAGCGCCAACTCGAGATTCGACAATTGCTGATCGATGAGGTGCGCGCACGCGGTACCCTCGACCCAGCCGTGTACTTTCATCGCAACTGGGAGATCGTGCCTCGCACGGCCGTGGCCAGCGCGTACTCGGCGATACACCGCATACCGGATGAAAGCTCAACGCGCCCCTATCTGCCGACGCGCGCAATCACGGGCCGGCGGCTCCGGCTCATCGGCACGAACGACATCCACGGCGCCCTCGAGCCGCGTCCGGATGCAAATGGCGTCATGCGCGGCGGACTTGCGTACGTGGCCAGTGCGATCGAACGCGCGGAAGCCGAGTGCCAGCCACCCGCCTGCACGTCGCTGCTCCTCGATGGCGGCGACGAATTTCAGGGGACGCCCGCGTCAAACCTCGCCTTCGGTCGCCCGGTCGTCGACATCTTCAATCGTTTGGGCTACGCGGCTGCCGCGTTAGGCAATCACGAGTTCGACTGGGGCCAGGACACCCTACGCGCTCGCATGCATCAGGCACGCTATGCGTTCCTCGGCGCGAATGTCCGCGACACGCTCGGTCAAGCCGTTCCCTGGATCCGGCGCGACACGATGGTGGTACGCAATGGCCTGAAAATCGGCATCATCGGCGTGTCGACCCGCCAGACCGCGACGTCGACACGGGCATCCAATGTCGTCGGGCTGCGCTTCGATGATCCGGCGCCTGTCGTCGACACGCTGACGCGAGCGCTGCGCGCCAATGGCGCGGACGTCGTCGTGGTCGTCGCCCATGCCGGCGCGTTCTGCGATCGCACGGGCGAGAGCGCATGCGCGGGCGAGATCGTCGATCTGGCGCAGCATCTCACCCAGCATGTCGACGCGATCATCAGCGGGCACACCCACTCGCTCGTCAACACGATCGTCAACGGCATTCCGATCGTGCAAGGTCGCTCCAGCGGCCAGGCGATCGATGTCGTCGACCTTCCGCTCGACGCCGGCGAATCCGGCTTGCCGGCGCACGAAGTGCGCGACGTGCTTCCCGATTCGATCGCCGCCGATACGGCGGTGGCCGCGATCGTCACACGCGCGACCCAGGCCGTTGCGTCGCGAGTGAATCGACCGGTCGCTCGCATTGCCGAGTATATGAAGAAGTCGGCGTCGGGAGCGGAGGAGCAGGTTCCGTTAGGCAATCTCATCGCCGACGCCATGCGCGTGGAAGGGAAGGGCGACATCGGCATGATGAACAACGGCGGTATCCGCGCGCCGCTGCGCGCGGGCATGGCGACCTACGGAGATCTCTTCGAGGTGCAGCCCTTCGGCAACATTCTCTATCGCGTCAGCATTGGCGGCAGGGACCTCCGCGACTATCTCGAGCGCCTCGTCGGCCGGCGACGACCGATCGTGCATCTGAGCGGAATCGTCGTCGAGTACGACACGACGCGTGCGCCGGGCTCGCGGATACTCGCCGTCCGCGTCGGCGGGCGGCCGCTCGACGACGCGCGCACGTACACCGTCGTCGTCAATGACTTCGAGTACACCGGCGGCAGCGGACTCGGATTCGGCGCCGCCGCGAAACATGGAGAGAACCTCGACTTGGTCGATCTCGATGCTTTCGTCAACTATCTCGCGCATCTGCCCCAGCCAGTGGCACCACCGACCGATCCACGCTTCGTGATCGTGGCGCCCCGATGACGGCTGCCGAGGAGAAGATGGTGCGTGTCTTCGTGAACGCCGTGGGTGTGATGGTACCAGCGGGCTCCTCCATCCTCGACGCCGTGCGTCGCTGGAACGAGTCCGAGGGCACGGCAGTCGCGGATGGCGAGAAGATGGTGACCGACAGCCGTGGCCTTCCGATCGACGCCGACAAACCGGTCAGCGCTGGATCGATCTTCCGGCTCGTGCCGGTGCGCAAGCGGGGCGGCGCGCGCGAGTACGACGACGATCGTGGCTCCGAAGATCAGTAACCGCTCAATGCCATCGATCGACCGAGAGCTCTTGCGCCGGTTACCGAAGGCGGAGCTGCACTGCCACCTCGACGGCTCGGTCCGGCCCTCGACGCTGCTCGAGCTCGCGGACGAGTACGACGTCGCGATGCCGCGGCGCACCGCGAGCGCGCTACGCGACTATATGCGCGTCAGCGACGCTGCGAGTCTCGAGGACTATCTCGAGCGCTTCGACGTGACTCTCGCCGTCATGCAGACGGCTGACGCGCTCGAGCGCATCTCGTACGAGCTCGCCGAAGACGCCGCCGCCGAAGGTGTTCGCTACATCGAGGTCCGCTTCGCCCCGATACTCAACGTGCGCCGCGGTCTCTCGTTAGGTGATGTGCTCGAAGCGTCCCTTCGTGGGCTCGACCGGGCGGCGGCGCGCCACCCGATCACCGCCCGGGTGATCGTCACCGCCCTGCGGAACATGTCGCCCGAGCTCTCGCGGGAGCTTGCGAGCCTCGCCGTGGCATATCGCGACCGCGGCGTCGTCGGCTTCGACCTCGCCGGCGGCGAGCGCGGTCACCCGGCGTCGGAGCACGCTGGTGCATTCCGCTACGCGCAGGATCACGATCTCGCGTGCACCTGCCACGCCGGCGAAGGAGACGACGCTTCTTCGGTGCGGCAAGCAATCCACGTGTGCGGCGCGCACCGTATCGGCCACGGCACCCATCTCTTCGAGGACGAATCGCTGGCGCAGTACGTGAACGACCGCCGCATCCCGCTCGAGATCTGCCTCACGAGTAACGTGCAGACGCGCGCCACCGATCGGTACGAGACGCATCCACTGCGGCAATACTTCGACCGCGGCATGAACGTCGTCCTGAACACCGACAATCGGCTCATGAGCGACACCACGCTCACCGACGAGTACGAGGTCGCCGCGACCCACCTCGGCTTCACCTTCGACGAGCTCTGCGAGATCGCGCGCAATGGATTCGCGTCGGCGTTTCTCCCGTGGGAGGAGCGCCGCCAGTTGCTCGCGCGGGTCGAAGCCGATATTGCGGTGCTTCGCGAGCAACATGACTGCCTCGATGCCTGAGATCCTGCACGACGCCTCCGCGGCACAGGCGGCCGCGGAGCAGGTCCGTGCGCGCCTCGGCAGCGACCGCCCGGTTGCCGCAATCATTCTGGGCTCTGGACTTGGCGGCCTCGCGAATCGAGTCACCGACGCGGTTCGCGTGCCCTTCGCCGAGATACCCGGATTTCCCTCGGCGACCGTCGCTGGACACGCGGGCATGCTCATCGGCGGCCGTCTCGCTGGCCGACGCGTCCTTGCTCTCGCGGGCCGCTTCCACATGTACGAGGGCCACGCGGCCGCTCTGGCCGCCTTTCCCACGCGGGTGCTGGTGGCGTTAGGAGCGCAAACACTCATCGTCTCCAATGCCGCGGGCGGGATCAGACGATCGCTCAACCCCGGCGATCTCATGCTGATTCGCGATCACCTCAACTTCATGTTCCGGAACCCGCTCCTCGGCCCCAACGACCCAGGCGAGCCGCGCTTTCCCGACATGTCCGCGCCTTACGATGGCCGGCTCGCGGAGATGGCGCGCGACGTCGCTCGCGCGAACGGCATCGCGCTCGCCGAAGGCGTTTACTGCGGTCTCCTCGGTCCGACGTATGAGACGCCAGCCGAGGTGCGCATGCTCGCCTTCATGGGCGCGGACGCCGTCGGCATGTCCACCGTCCCTGAGGTCATCGTCGCCCGCGCCCTCGGCATGCGCGTCCTCGGCATCAGCTGCGTGACGAACATGGCCTGCGGCCTCACGAACCAGCCGATCACTCACGCGGAAGTCATCGAGACGACCACCCGCGCCGCCGCGCAGTTCGAGCGCTTGATTACGGGAGTGGTGGAGAAACTCTGATTTGATTCGCTGCGCCTTGGAGGCATCCCTGAGGAGGAGAGGGGACTGAACGCAGATTTCACTGATGGCGCAGATTTCGCAGAAACAACAAAAAGAGCGGGAACGTCCTTTTGAAAAAGGCGTTCCCGCTCTCTCATCAGCGTCATCTGCGACTTGTCATCGTCATCAGCGTTCCCTCAGGCGCTGCGCCGCAGGGATGCTCCGACGGCGAGAGTGCAGATCCCTCGTCCCGTTCGTCGCTGACGCTCCTCAGGGACAGGCGCTTCGCTCCTCGGGATGACAATCACGTCACGAGCCACTGCGCGTCGGCGGTGGCGCGGGCAGGGCCTGCACTCGCTGCTTGAAGTCGTGGAATCGTGGCGAGTCGTACGTCAGCGTCCTCATGATCGCGGGATCGATCTTGTCGATGATGCGCTGGGTGTCGGCGATGCGGCTCTCTTCCGTGGGATGCGTCCCGAACCAGAGCTCGACGGCCCCCGGGTTCGACTGGCGCTCATCGAGGAGAATCTGAAACATCTCCGGGATCCCCTTCGGGCTGATGCCTGCGCGAACCACGTTGTCGATCCCCACCTCGTCCGCCTGCGCTTCGTCGTCCCGGCTGAACTTGGCGAAGATGGCGCTGCCGGCGACGTTGATCGCCGCGCCCGCGATCTGACTGTTGCACACGTTGATCAGCACACAGCCGAGCGTGACGCCGATCTGCGCACCCTGCTCCTGCTGCATCTGCTTGATCGAGTGCCGCTTCACGACGTGACCGATCTCGTGGCCGAGCACTCCCGCCAGCTCGCTCAGATTTCTCGCCCGCTCGATCAGCCCGCGATTGACGTAGATGTATCCGCCCGGCACCGCGAATGCGTTCACTTCCGCGCTGTTCACGACGAAGAACTGCCACGGCAGATCACCGCGCGAGGTGAGTCGCGCGATCGAGTCGCCAAGCACGTTGATGTATCGGTTCACCTCGGGGTCTTGTACGATCGGCAGCTGCGCGTTGATCTGCTGCATGTACTGCGTGCCGAGCTCCACTTCCTGCTGCGTCGACACGCCGCAGCCCGCGATGCTGACGGCCAGCAACCCCCCGGCTAAGATTCGTCTCATTGTCGTACCCGCGTTCGTAGTTAGGCTCGGCAAAAGCAAACTCCGGTCCCGTATCTCCTTGAAGATACCGGACCCATCCTCACCCCGGTCCAACCCCCAGTGCGCGTGCTCTCGGTAGCGCGGGATCTCCAGCGCCGGCAAGCGCGTGAGCGGCAAGGCCTGTTCGTAGCCGAGGGGACCCGCGCCGTCCATGATCTTCTCCGTTCGCCGCTCGTCATTCGCGCCGCGCTCGCAGTCACGAATCCCGAGTCTTCCCACACCCGCGAGCTCGTCGCCGCCCTGCGAGACCGCGGTGTCGAGGTGCAGGAGGTGACCCCAGACGAGTTCGCGTCCGCTGCCGACACCGACAGCCCACAGGGCATTCTCGCCATCGCGCAGATACCGGAACGCGATCTCTCCGCGATCACTTTCGCCGCCGGCAAAGCCGGACGCGTCGTCGTGCTGGATGCCCTTCAGGATCCGGGGAACGTCGGTACCATCGTGCGCACTGCCGCCGCCCTCGAGGCCGTGGCAACGGTGGCCTTGCCGGGAACCGTTGACCTCTGGAACGCCAAAGTCGTCCGTAGCTCGATGGGGGCTCTCTTTCACACCCCCGCAATTGCTTGTACCTGGGGCGAGTTCGAGGCGTTCCGTTCGGGAAACGACGTCGAGCTCTGGGGGGCGGAGGCGGGAGGGGAGCCACTGTCGCTGATCGCGCGAGACCGCTCGGCGATACCGACGCGGCTGGCGATCGCGGTGGGGAACGAGGGGAGTGGTCTCTCGGCTCAGACGCGAAGAAGCGCGGCCAGGCTGGTTGCAGTGGAGATCGGGCCGGACGTCGAATCACTCAATGTGGCAGTGGCGACCGGCATCATGCTTTACGAGCTACGACGATGATTGCGATTGATCCCAGATTTGCGCCTTTCTTCGCCTTTCTCTTCGGCGCCTGTATCGGTTCGTTCCTGAACGTCTGCATCGCGCGCTGGCCGCGCGAGCAGTCGGTGGTTCGGCCGCGTTCGCGCTGCCCGAAGTGCGGCCATCAGCTCGCGTGGTTCGAGAACATCCCGCTCGCGAGCTGGGTCGCCCTGCGCGCCCGCTGCCGCTGCTGCACCGAGCGTATCTCTGCGATGTACCCCGCGATCGAGCTCCTTGTGGCGCTCGGCTGGCTCGCCGCGGTCCTCGTCTACGGTCCGACCTTCACCGCCGTGCGCGTCGCTGTCTTTGGCACTGTGCTGCTGGGCGTCGCGATGACGGATCTGCAGACGTATCTCATTCCCGACGGATTCACCCTGTTCGGCCTTGGTTGGACGCTCCTCACCGCGATCCTTGCTTTCTTCCTCGGCCAGTCGTCGCTGTTCGCGGGCCCGTACGAGGCGCTGATCGGTGCCTGTGCCGGCGCCGGCATGATTGCGATCGTCGGATGGCTCGGTGAGGTTGCCCTCAAGCGGGAAGCGATGGGACTCGGTGACGTTACCCTCATGGCTTTCATCGGCGGGGCAGTGGGTCCCCAGCGGGCGATCATGACTGTCTTCGTCGCCTCCGCGATCGGCGCGGTCACTTTCCTCGGTGTGGTGTATCCAATCACCTGGCTGCGCCGTACGCATAATCGTGAGCAGACTGAGCTCGCGCTCGGCGGCGCACCATTCGCGGCGCCCCTCGTTCCATTCGGCGTCTTCCTTGCGCCGGCCGCGGTGCTGACGTTGCTTTGGGGAGAGACCTGGCTGGGATGGCTTCTAGGAACGTAGGGGTTAGGGCCTAGGGGTGTTGCCTATCTCCTTCTACTAATTAGCCCCTAACCCCTAGTCCCTCGCCCCTCGTGATCGGTGATTTTCTCGCACCTGAAGGGGACGCGCTCAAGCGCTTCACCCGCGATCTGACTGCCGACGCCCGAGCCGGACGGCTCGAGCCCGTGCGGTGCCGCGACGCCGAGGTCGATAGGGTCATAGACATCCTCCTTCGGCACGGAAAGAACAACCCGACACTTGTCGGGCCGGCTGGCGTCGGAAAGACCGCCATCGCCGAAGGTCTCGCGCAGCGAATAGCGGAAGGCCGCGTTCCGCTGGTGTTGCGCAACGTGCGGCTCCTCTCCCTCGACCACGTCGGCCTGCTTGCCGGAACGACCTACCGTGGCCAGTACGAGCAGCGCATCACGGCCCTCGTGTCCGAGACGACCGCGGCGAGGAACGTCATCCTCTTCATCGACGAGCTGCACAATCTCATCGGCCAGGGGACCGCGCTTGGCGCCGCCATGGACGCAGCGAACATGCTCAAGCCAGCACTCGTTCGCGGCGACTTCCGCGTCATTGGCGCCACGACGAACGAGGAGTACGAGCGCTGGATCGTTGGAGACCCCGCTCTCGAGCGGCGCTTTCAGAAGGTCGTCGTGCGCGAGCTGGGGCCGGAGGAAGCGTTGGAGATCCTGCAGGCACGTCGTGAGCGCCTCGAGCGGCACCACAACGTGCTCATCTCCGAAGAGGCCTTGCGATCCTCGATCACGCTGACGGACGCCTACGTCACCGACCGGATGCGCCCCGACAAGGCGATCGACGCGCTGGACGAAGCCTGCGCGCACATGCAGGCCGTCGCCGCGTATCCGCCCCGAGCCGAAGAGCTGATGAAGCGACGCGCGTCGCTTCTCCGGCGCGAGGCGGCACCGAAGCGCGACGAACCCGGCGATCGCCGCGGCGCCAGGCAGGATGACCCCGAGGCGGACGACGATCTGCCGCCGCCCGATCGCAACGATGGACTCGCCGCGCTCGAGCGCTTCGGGGCCGAGCTCGAAGCGTTGTTCATGGGTCCACCACCGCGACGCGCAGCGCCTAACGCCACCGCCGAGCCCCAGCCAGCGCCGCCGCCCACGGCAGCGCCCGAGACCACTGCCGTTCCGTCGTCGCTGTCAGAGATCGAAGCCGAGTTGAACCGGCTGCTGATGGAGCGCGGCATCGTCGTTCGGGGGCACGACATCGCACGAGTCGTGAGCCTCATGTCCGGTAAGAGTGTGGTGTGGTCAGAGTGAGGATTCGCTACCTCGCGGCCACGACGGCGTTGTTGGTCACCGTCGCTTGCCGTCGCGAGGCGCCGGAGCGGTCGCAGCACGGGCCTTACGCCGACCGCGTCGCGGAAGATGTCCCGTTGATCGAGAAGTCCGTCGGCGTTCCGTTCAAGCGTCCGCCCAAACTCGAGGTCAAGTCACGCGATCAGGTTCGCGCATTCGTGCTCTCGCAGCTCGAGGATTCCACGACCCAGCGCGAGCTCGCTGGGAAAGAGACCGCGTACAAGGCGCTCGGGTTGATCCCCGACACCATGAACGTGCGAAAGCTCTTCGTCGATCTACTCACCGAGCAGATTCTCGGCATCTACGATCCGAAGACGAAGGTGCTGTACGTCATGAATGGCGCGCCCGACGAGATCGTCTCGATCACGATCTACCACGAGTTGGTGCACGCGCTTCAAGATCAGTACATCAACCTCGACTCGTTGCAGCGACAGACGGGCGACGATGATCGCGTCCTGGCTGCTCAGTCGGTGATCGAGGGCGAGGCCACGTACGAGCAGATGGTATGGACGCTCGGCGGGCGCAGCAAGATCGACGTCGCTACGCGCATGCCCGGCGGACAGGAGCGCATGCGCGATATGATCCGGGAATCGCAGGCGTCTCCGATCTTCAGCGCCGCGCCGATGGTGATCCAGGAAGAGCTTCTGTTCCCGTACATCAATGGCCAGGACTTCGTCGCTCGGCTCAAGGAACGCCAGCCGGGAACGCTGCCTTTCCGTGCCATGCCGCAGTCGACCGAGCAGGTCATGCACGACCGTGCCTATTTCTCGTCGCCGCGCGACATGCCCGTGCGCGTCACGTTGCCCACGCTGCCCAATCAGATCTACACGAACACGTTAGGCGAGTTCGATACGCGGCTCTTCCTCTTCGAGCATCTGCAGGACCAGCAGGTCGCGTCGCAGGGCGCGATTGGCTGGGGTGGCGATCGGTATACGGTCGTGCGGACGTCGAATGGCGTCGGCCTCGCGTGGGTGACGGTGTGGGACACACCGGTCGACGCGGCGGAGTTCGTCGACGCGCTCGGACAGGCGACGCAGAAGCGCTACCGCGTCACCGGCCCCACGCTCGGCGGCGGCGGGTCGCGCACGTATTCCGGCCGCGGCCGAACGGTAGTGATTACCCCGCGCGAGATCGGCGGAAAGAACGCGGTGCTCGTCGTCGACGTACCGTCCGGCGTTTCACCGCAGCTTCTCGATCTCGGACGCGTGACGATCGGCGGTTAGGCGGCACCAATGCAACTACTGCAGGACGAAGCCACGCGCCAGGCCGCGCTCGACCGTATGAAACGGCGAGCGACAGCGCTCCTCATCGCCGCGACGGTCATCTTCATCGTTGCCCGATTCTTCGAGTCGCGATTCCCCTGGATCGGCATCATCCGCGCGACGGCCGAGGCGGCGATGGTCGGTGGTCTGGCCGACTGGTTCGCTGTGACGGCGCTGTTCCGTCACCCGTTAGGCATCCCGATCCCGCACACCGCGATCGTGCCCGCGCGCAAGGATCGCGTCGGGCGTACGCTCGGCGCGTTCGTCCAGAAGAATTTTCTCACGCGCGAGGTGATCGCCAATCGTCTGCGCAGTCTCGATGTGGCGACGCGGCTCGGGCAGTGGCTCGTCAGTCCCGACAACGTCCGTCAGATCGCGCAGCACGCCGCGTCGTCGCTCGCCTCGGCGGCCCAGCTCGTTCGCGACGAGGATGTCGAGGCCTTCATCGATCGGAGCGTGGAAGAGCGCGTGCGCTCCATCAAGGCCGCGCCTCTGCTGGGGCGGGTGCTGTCGGTCATCACCGCCGACAATCGCCACCAGGAATTGCTCAACGAGGCGATTCGGCTCGCCGCCAACGCCGTCGAGGACAGCCGCGCCCTCATCCGGCTGCGCGTCGAGGAGGAGACGCCATGGTGGGTCCCGAGCGCGATCGACGACAAGATCTACCGGAAGATCGTCGCTGCCATTGAGCGAACGCTCATCGAGGTGCGGGACGATCCGGAGCATCCACTCCGCGAGCGCTTCGACGGCGCGCTGCAGGACTTCATCGAGAAGCTGAACTATTCGCCGGCCGTCGCCGCCCGCATCGAGTCGCTCAAGGAGGAAGTCCTTCTCAGCGAGACGGCGCGCAAGTTCTCATCAGGGCTCTGGGGCCGCGCGAAGACGGCGCTCGTGCGCTACGCGGAGGCGCCGGATGATCTTGCGCCGGGCGCGATCGAGCGCGCGATCAATACGTTCGGGGAAGCCGTGCTCAAGGACCCGGAGCTCCTTCACAAGGTGGACGAATTCGTCGTCGACGTCGCGATGTTTCTCGTGGATCGCTATCAGAGCGAGGTGGCGGATCTGATCGCGCATACGGTCGCGTCGTGGGATCCCGACGTGACGTCGCGCCGCGTGGAGCTCGCCATCGGTCGCGATCTCCAGTTCATCCGCATCAACGGCACGATCGTCGGCGGCCTCGCCGGCATGGTGATCTACTTGATCTCGAAGCTCATGCCTTAGCGTGGCGCGTGATGCGTGGCGCGAGGCGCGTGAAAAAAGGCCGATGCCCTCGGGCGCCGGCCTTCTTTCGCATCACGCATCACGCGCCACGCGCCACGCGTCACACGCCACGCATCACGCCCCCCGCGCTACCCGCTCCTCACGATCGATGCGCGTGGACGCACCGGCGATCCCCGGCGAGGGCTCCGGCTCCGTGACGTCGGCGACGCCTAACGGGGCCGGAAGGAGGGCGAGGTGCAGCACCTCGTCCATCCGCTCGACGAAGGTGAAGGCAATGTTCTGCTTCACCTCCAGCGGGACATCGCGCAGATCCTTCTCGTTCGACTTGGGCATGATCACTTCCCGAAGCCCGGCGCGATAGGCGGCGAGCACCTTCTCCTTCACGCCGCCAATCTCCAACACCTTGCCGCGGAGCGTGACTTCGCCCGTCATGGCGACGTCGCGCCGCACCGGTCGACCGCTCAACGTGCTCGCGATCGTGAGGGTGAGCGTGATTCCCGCGCTGGGACCATCCTTCGGGATCGCACCCGCCGGGAGATGGATATGCAGGTCGTACTCGCGGAAATCCGAGTCCGGGATCCCGAGCTGTGCCGCCCGCGATCGCACGTAGGAGTAGGCCGCGTCCACGCTCTCCCGCATGACTTCCCCGAGCTGGCCGGTCACCGTGAGGCGGCCGGTCCCGGGCATCTTCAGCGCCTCGATGATCATCAGGTCGCCACCGGTCGCCGTCCACGCCATGCCGGTCGCGACGCCCACCTCCGGCATCTTCTCGGCTTCCTCCACTGCATAGCGCGGAATGCCGAGCACCTCCTCGACCTTCTCGAGGTCGATCACCCACGCGCCTTCCTCACCTTCAGCCTTTCTCCGAGCACGCTTACGCATTATCGCCGCGAGGTTGCGTTCGAAGTTTCGCAGACCGGCTTCGCGTGAGTAGCGATTCGAGATGAACGACAGCGACTCGTCGGTGAACTGAATATCCTTGTCCGTGATGCCATGCTCCTCGAGCAGTCGCGGGAGCAGATAGCGCCACGCGATCTCGACCTTCTCCTCGACCGTGTAGCCAGCGATCTTGATGACCTCCATGCGGTCGCGCAGCGGCGCCGGGATGTCATAGAGATTGTTCGCCGTGCAGATGAACAATGCCGACGAGAGATCGAATGGCAGATTGAGGTAATGATCGACGAACCCGTTGTTCTGCGACGGATCGAGCACTTCGAGCATCGCCGCTGTCGGATCGCCGCTCGGTCCGCCGCCCGACATCTTGTCGATCTCGTCGATCATCAGGATCGGATCGCGCGTCTGCACACGCCGGAGCGCCTGCAGGATGAGGCCCGGCATCGCGCCGACGTAGGTGCGCCGGTGGCCACGGATCTCCGCCTCGTCACGAACGCCGCCGACCGAGATGCGATAGAACTCGCGCCCGATCGCCTTGCCGATCGCCGCGCCTAACGACGTCTTGCCCGTGCCCGGGGGTCCGACGAAGCAGAGGATCGGTCCGTGCGGATCGCCGCCGCGCAGCTTCCGCACGGCGAGATACTCGATGATGCGCTCCTTCGCCTCGTCGAGGCCATAGTGGCCTTCGTCGAGCGCGATCTGCACCTTCTTGAGGTCGATCTCAGTGTCGCCCGAGCGTTTGTTCCACGGCAGCGCGAGCACCCAGTCGAGATACGTGCGCACGACCTGATACTCGCTCGATGCCGGCGACAGCATCCGCATGCGCTCTGTCTCGCGACGCGCTTCCTGCGCAACTTTCTCCGGAAGTCCTATTTCCTCGATCTTCTTCAGGATCTCGATCGCCTCTTTCTCACCGGGATCGGTTTCCCCAAGCTCTGCTTGAATGGCGCGCAGCTGCTGACGCAGATAGAACTCGCGCTGATGCTGCTCGATCTTGATCTCCGTCTGGCGCTTCACGTCTTCCATCACACGGGCACGAGCAACCTCCCGTTCGAGGCGGGAAAGGATAAAGCGGAGGCGCTGTCCGACGTCAAGTCTCTGTAAAACCTCGTCCTTGTCGGCGATGCGGAAGTTCATGTTCGTCGCCGCCAGATCCGCGAACCGTCCCGGATCCGAGACGTTCATCTTGAGAATCGCGGGGACTTCGTCGGGAATGCGATCGACGAGCTCCGCGAGCGTCTCGGCAGAGGTGACGATGCGCGCCACGAGGTCATCGACTTCCGTCGCGTCGGCCGGCGTCTCCTTCGCGGGACGCACCGACGCAACGGGATAGGGCTCCGTGCGCGCGATGTCTTCCACCGAGATGCGACGCAAACCCTGAAGTGTGATCTGCACCGTGTCGCCGGGCAGGTTGATGCGCTCGTGCACGCGCGCGGCCACGCCGATGCGCCCGACGAACTTCGACGAGTCGATCGGCTCATCGTGGTCGCCGCTGGCGACGACGAGAGCGACGATCAATCCCGGCTCGTCATGCGCCCGGAGCAGCGCGAGGTTCTCGGGTGCGCCCATCTGTACCGCGATCGTTCCGAGCGGATACACGATGGTCGAGCGGAGCGCCATCAACGGTAACGTCGGCGGCAATTCGGACTTCAGGATCTCGTCCTTGCGCTGGACTTTGGCCATGAGGAGGAAGGTAACGAGTGACGGCGAACCGCTGAACAGTGGGCGTCGGACCTACCAGCACCTGTCGCACGAGCGCTGTTCCCGTAAGACGCGCGAGTTGTCGGAGCGTCAAGCGAGCGCGGGCGCGGGGCGCGGAATGCGCGATGCGGGGCTCGGCGGCGGATGGATGTCATCCCGAGGAGTCGAGCGCAACCGAGACGAGCGAGGGATCTGTTTTCGCCGCTCAAAGGTCCGACGACGCCATTGCCAGGCAGAGATCAACTGGTGGAACATCGAAACGGCCGGAAACGGCACGGAACCAGCCGGAAAACGACAAAGAGCGACAACGACTTCTTTCAACAGAAGATCGCCGCCGCTCTTTTGTAGTACCCGTGCTCTTTCCGCGCTGCTTCCGGCCGTTTCGTTTTCAGGCAATTGATGGTTGCCGTACTCGGAGTTGGAGGAGGTCTGAGCAATAGGTAAAGCAGATCCCTCGCTGCGCTCGGGATGACACCTGACCATCCCTCTTCCAGCGCCCCGCGTCCCCCGTCCCAGGTTGTCGTAACCCGCGCTCTCCCTTACATTTCAGGGCTATGTTCGACGAGCTCAGTGAAAAACTCGAGGCCACCTTCGCGCGATTGCGCGGGCGTGGCATTCTCAGCGAAGCCGACATAAAGGAAGGGCTGCGTGAAGTGCGGCGCGTCCTCCTCGAAGCCGACGTCAACTTTCAGCTCACGCGCGAGTTCCTCGAGCGCGTCGAGAAGAAAGCCGTCGGCGTCGCGCAGCTGCGCACCGTGTCGCCAGCACAACAGCTCGTCAAGATCGTCTACGACGAGCTCACCACGATGCTCGGCGAACGTCGCGAAGGGCTCAAGCTCAGCACTGTTCCGCCGACGATCGTCATGATGGTCGGCCTGCAGGGATCGGGAAAGACGACGACGGCAGCGAAGCTTGCACGCAAGCTCAAGGCGGAAGGAAAGCCGACGCGGCTCGTCGCCGCTGACGTCTATCGCCCCGCCGCCATCGATCAGCTGGAAACGCTCGGCTCGCAGCTTGACGTTCCTGTCTACGCCGATCGTTCGACGAACGACGTCGTCCGCATCGCGAAGTCCGGGATCGACGCCGCGAAGCGCGCGCGCGACCGCGTCGTCATCGTCGACACCGCCGGCCGCCTCCAGATCGACGACGAGATGATGGGTGAGCTCGATCGGCTCAAGCATGCCATCCATCCCGACGAAATACTCTTCGTCGCCGACGGCATGACGGGCCAGGACGCGGTCCGCATCGCCCAGGGCTTCGACGAGCGACTTCACGTCTCGGGTGTGATCCTCACGAAGATGGACGGCGACGCGCGCGGTGGCGCGGCGCTCTCGATCTACGGCGTGACGAAGAAGCCGATCAAGTACATCGGCGTCGGCGAGAAGCCCGATGCGCTGGAGGAGTTCCACCCCGACCGCATGGCGGGCCGCATCCTGCAGCAGGGCGACGTCGTCAGCCTCGTCGAGAAAGCCCAGGAAGCCTTCGACGCGACCGAGGCGAAGAAGCTCGAAAAGAAGGTGCGGAAGGAAGGGATGGACTTGAACGACTTCCTCACCGCGATGCGCCAGATCGAGAAGCTCGGGCCACTCGAGGGTCTGCTCAAGATGCTGCCGGGCGTCAATACAAAGATGCTCAAGCAGGCAAAGGCGGCCGATCCGAAGCGCATGAAGCACGTCGAGGCGATCGTGCTCTCGATGACGCCCGCCGAGCGCAAGAATCCTGGCATCATGAATGGTTCCCGTCGCGCGCGCGTCGCTCGCGGATGCGGCCGCCCGGTAAGCGAAGTGAATCGCCTGCTCGAGCAGTTCCGCGAGATGCAGAAGATGATGAAGAAAGCCGCCGCCATGCCTGGCGGCGGTGGCAAGTTCCGGCCGAACATGTTCGGTGGGATGAGGTAGTACGCAGGTCCAAGGTGCGCCTGGGAAATGCCCAGCGCGCGAGGAGCCTTGGCGCAATGGAGGTTGGGCTTCGCAGAGGCACCAACCACCAGTCACCACGCACCAATCACCAAGAGGGGACCATGGCCGTTCGTATTCGTCTTCGCCGCACCGGTCGCAAGAAGTCGCCGATGTTCCGTATCGTCGTCGCCGACTCACGCAGTCCGCGCGACGGGAAGTTCATCGAAATCATCGGGCAGTATGCTCCCCGACAGGGTGAGAGTGCGCTCAACTTGCGGTCCGAGCGCGTGAACTACTGGCTCGACAACGGCGCGCTGCCGACGGACACCGTTCGCTCGCTGTTGCGCCGCGCCGGCATTCTCAAGGCGCGCCACGAGCAGCGCCTCGGCCGCTCGCTCTCCGCGCGCGCGGTGCCGGTGAGCGAAGGTGCCGACTCGGCCGAGGGCGGCGCCGCCTAACGGCGAGGGATGACGGCGCCCGCCCGCTCCGGGGCCGACGCGGAGTTCGTGATCGTCGGGAGAGTCCGCAAAGCACACGGGATTCGCGGGGAGCTGGTCGTCGAGCCCATCACCGACGCGCCCGAGCGGATCTTTGCTCCGGGTCAGAGAGTGTTTGCGGGAACGGTCCGGGGTGATCTCGCCCCGGACCGCCGCGAGCTCCACATCGATCGCGCCACGCCCTTCAAGGAAGGACTGATCGTCGCATTTCGCGAGATTGCCGATCGCACCGCGGCCGAGCAGTGGCGGAATCGCTTCTTCCTCGTGCCCGGCGGTGAAGTACCGCCGCTCGACGAAGGCGAGGTGTACGTTCACGAGCTCGTCGGCATGCGTGTGCTCCTCGAGTCCGGCGCCTCGCTCGGCGACGTCGTCGAGGTCTACGAGCTCCCACAAGGTCTCGCCATCGACGTCAGACGCGCCGTCGGTGGCGGCACCGTGCTGTTGCTGTACGAGCAGTCGGTTCTCTCGGTGGATCGCGACGCGCGGACGCTAACAGTCACCGTGCCCGAGGGCTTACTCGATTAAGTGTCATTCCGAGCGTAGCGAGGAATCTGCTTTTCGCTCGCTACGCTCGCGAAAAGCAGATTCATTTTATTTGAAGTCGCGCGCGCTGCAGGCGCGCGCTCCTGCTCCTCTCGCTGGGGAGAAAGCAGATCCCTCGTCGCTTCGCTCCTCGGGATGACATGGGAGTTGCTTCGCTCCTCGGATGACACGCGCGCCATGCTCCGCATTCGCATCGTAACGATCTTTCCCGAGTTCTTCACGACGCCGCTCGCGTTGTCGATCCCCGCGCGCGCCGCGGCCGCCGGGAGTGTCGAGTACCAGATCGTCGACCTGCGCGACTACACCCACGATCGCCATCGCACCGTGGATGACTATCCGTACGGCGGCGGCCCCGGCATGGTGATGAAGCCCGGACCGTTCTTCGAGGCGGTGGAGGGAATGGGTGCCGCGCCGCCGATCGTGCTCCTCTCGCCACGCGGACGGCAGTTTGCCCAGGCCGACGCGATTCGTTACGCGGCGGGCGCCGAGCTCACCCTCCTCTGCGGCCACTACAAGGACGTCGATCAGCGCGTCGCCGACCACCTCGCGACGGAGGAGATCTCGATCGGCGACTTCGTGCTCAGCGGCGGAGAGGTCGCCGCACTCGCCATCGTCGATGCCACCGTACGCCTCCTTCCCGGCGCGATGTCCGATCACGAGAGCGCGTACGGCGACTCTTTCTTCGACCGCGAGCTCAGCGCGCCGAGCTACACCCGCCCGCCCGACTATCGCGGACACGAAGTGCCCGAGGTGCTCCTTTCAGGCGACCATCGACGCATCGCCGAGTGGCGCGAAGCCGAAGCTCGGCGTCTCTCCGCGCTCCGCCGCGGCGGTACGGGATAGAGATGGTCCGCTCGGGTAATCGGACAGGGTGCAAGCTCTTACGTGCTCTAGCGTTCGCCCATTCGCCGGGTTAGCTTCCGCAGTCTCACCAGAATAGCCTTTACCCCTGGGGGCCGCGCTCTGCCGCGGCGACTTCCTCAGCCGCGAGCATTCATATGCATCCTTTCATCGAAACTCAAAAAGAGTGGCTCCGCACGATTCCTCCGTTTCGCGCCGGTGACACGTTGCGTGTCAACGTCCGCGTGAAGGAAGGTGAAAAGGAGCGGATCCAGGCCTTCGAGGGCGTCTGCATCGCGCGCCGCGGCAGTGGTGTCAGCGAGTCATTCACCGTTCGCAAGATCTCCAACGGCGTCGGTGTCGAGCGCATCTTCCCGCTGCACAGCCCCATGCTCGCCGAGATTCACGTCGTCCGTCGCGGACGCGTCCGTCGCGCCAAGCTGTACTACCTGCGCCATCTCACCGGCAAGGCGACCCGCATCAAGGAAAAGAAGGTGCGCGTCGCGGTGCCGGAAACGGGCACGCCGACCACGGAGTAGCTGGGCGCG
>DATEPP010000080.1:0-36466 GCA_035273165.1 Gemmatimonadaceae bacterium | reverse complement strand
AGCGCTGGATCAGCTCCGAACCATGAGTGAAGGAGTCACTCGGCGCGTAGCACGACCATCGGGTCGGCGCGAGATGCGCGCCATGCCGGCGCCATTCGCAGTCGGCTCACCGCGTAACGTAAATCGCTCATTGGCGTATTCCGGGCGTTTATGCCTCAGTGAATCTTACGGCACCACGAACGGCTCGTCAGGCCTTCCCTGCCCAGCGCTCCGCCGGTCGCTGGCGTTGTGCCCGTGTGCAGCGGCGGTTGACTTCTCCGGTGCCGCGGCCGTGGCCCGAGTCTACTGCCAGGACGTCATCAGCGGCGCGCACTTCGACGAGGGTGACAGTGGCTCTCCCGTGTTCCACATTTCCGTGGGAACAACTAACGTCGACCTGTGGGCGTTGCTTGGGGCTCATCGAGCACTCAGGAGACAGTTTTCAGCGTACTGAGACATCACGTATGAGTTGGGGCTGATGACGCCCTATTAGCACTGGAGAGCAGAGAGCTCCGGATTTCCCATATGACGTCGCCGCCGCTATTGGCCACCGTTCTTTTCTTGATGGGCGCGCCCTGCCTCCATGGAAATGTTTCGAGGAGCGGCGTGGACACTCAGCGATTTGGACCGTCGCCCCAACCGCTCAGTCTCCACATCGAGGCGCCACGAATCGTTAGGCGTGGCACGCCGATCAGGATCGAGCTCGTCCTCGTCAATCGGGGCACGCGCCCTGTCGTCGCTTCTCTTGGGCGGTCGCTCAGCGATACTCAGCCAAATTTCTTCCTGTGGATTCGGAAGCGAGGGGGCGTCACGGTCTGGTGTCGAGCCCCGATCAAGTCACAATCGTTGCCGTCACGCGATTCGGCTCCCTCCCAGCCACGCATCGGATACGCCAGCGTTACGTTCGAGATTCGTCTGGCGCCCGGGGCGACTTACCGGCTCAAGGAGCAATGGCTGCAACGAGACCGCAACGGGAATCCAGTCGCGGTGGGCAGATATCTGATAACTGGATCCTTACGTGTGGGACAGCGGGTGCTCGAACCGCCGGTCCGAGGGTTTAGGATCGTAAACTGAGCTTTCGAGGCGCCGACATGCGCCGTAATTGCAGCGCGTGGACAGTGCAGAGCGGGAGCAGTCACGTTCAGAGCGCGAGGTGGCCAGCAGTTGGGATACGCCTCACAGAACGTGCGTCGCGTCCCCGGTCAACCACTCGTCTCCTTCAGTGCCGAGGAAGCGGTTCACCTGCTGAATATCGAAATTGGCCCCAGTATGCCTGCTCCGGGGTTCGTCGATTTCGTGCCGACGCCGGACGGGCGTTACTTCGTAACGCCAGGACCACAACACGCGGGCCTTCAATTCTACGATGCTCAAACCGTTCTCGACTCGGCGCGGCGTGGACGTGGCTGGCTTGTCGCCCCGTTCTTCACCGACGAAAGAATGCGCGACCAGTATCCCTCGATCGGAATCCTCACCGAGTCTGGGCGGCCGGGGGCATACCGTTTACCGAGTCCTGACAAGTTGGTTCGACGGGGTCGTCTATCGTGATTACGACATTACCACCGGAAGCAGCGGCCTTCCCACTATTCGAACACAGGGTCCAGCTGAGAAGCCATGCCGAGATCACCAACTTTCACTGCCCATTCTTTCGCCGGATGGAGTCGTTCTCGCAGCGAGGGATGAGCAAACCGCCACGACAAAATTGTTCCGGCTCTCGAAGCATCAACAGAGCACCGAGATCCTCGACATTGGCCTATCGACCGGTAAGGTGGCGTTCGCGCCAGACGGACACCGACTCGCCTTTGCTGTTCCCAGCTCAGTACGCACCGGAGCTGGATCTACAGCGGAAGCGAAGCGACCCGACCAACGAGAACTTGCGGGCATATTCGTCCTGGATTTGCCCGATCTGCGTCTGACGCGAGTGCGGTCGAGCGAGCACGTAAACCGATTGATGTTTCCCGAGTTTCTTGGTCGTGATTCGATAATGTTCATCATGGCGCCCACGAAGGCTGGCGCAGCGGCCGAATTTCGCCTAGTCGGCCGTATCGAATAGTAACGTTGGCGCTGGCGGCTTTTTGGATCTGCCCAAAGGACAATCCTTCGGATAGCCGCTTCTCCCGATAGCAGTGTGACTGTCCCTCGTTCCGAATAGCTTTCTATAGCCCGATGATATCTCGCACGTAACGCCAAGTCGTGGGAGAACTCAGCAGCAGCGAGCTCACTGACCTAACGGTTTGAAGGAAGCGAGATCGGTGCCCAAGCCTTCGTACGCGAGTACGCGCGCGCGATAGCCTTCCATAATCGGGGGTCCCGTTCCCAGCGACGCCAGAAGTTCTGTTCGAGCTCACTTTTACTCGACGTCTTGGACTCTGTTGCTGTCATTTCCCTGAGCACGGCGAGCGCACCGTCAGCGAGCGTACTATGTACTGTTGTGGGACGCACGGCGGAGTAAAACCAAGCCTCGACAACATCGTCGCGCTTTGTCGGTCGGTCACGTAATCGACTGGGCTTCGCGCAGATGGTGACACCCAACCTCCCATCGTCGCTCACAATCTGAAAGAAGCGTGCGGCGAGAGCAGTGGCTTGTGCGCGAGTGAGTACCGTGCGCGCGAATGGAAGGGCACCAGCGATGTGCGTTCCATGTGCCTCCAAGATCGGCGCCGAGACACGAACCACAGCTTGCGTGAACGATGTATCGTTCAAAATGGAATGGATGAACGCTCTTCGCATGGCCGCCGTATCGAGACCGAATTCCTGAAGAAGCCGGCGGCGGTCGTAACCGGCTGCCCCCTCGAGCAGCCAGGTGAGCGCGAAAGGAAGCTCAGCCTGGACTTGAGCCAGGAATGCCGTCGGAGGCGGGTGCGCCAGGAACATTCCATTGACAATCGTATCGCCTTGTGAAAGCACTAGGGAGAAGGACAGGACGGCTGGCAGTTCATTGAGCAGGCTGTCGCGCGATATGGTATCACCCGATGACGCGAGGAGCGAAGCCGCAAGTGCGAGCGTGGCAGAGATCATTCGCAGGCGTGATTTGAGTCTCAAGTGGCGGAGGAGATGACGCCAATCGTCCGTGCATTCGAGGCTAATACTGCTATTAACACGCAACGCGAGGATTGGCTAGAGACACCGAAGCCAGGGTTGCCTATCACAAGGCAGGGTCGGCTACAAAGACCAAAGTCCATGTTTCTGAGCACCAGTGAGGAGAATGGGCCACGGGTGTTCTGAGATGTCCCGACGCCGTGCTCTCGGAACTGCGCAGTCGGTTAGAACTCCGGCCAGGAAAGACGCCAACGTTGGTGTTAGGCGGTATGCAATTCACTCAATGTGGTGCCCGCCCCCACGCATGAGCGTATCCATGGGGTGGGGAGTCGCAGGGCAGCGCCCCTCTCGGCCACGCGTTTCCTTGCGATCGATCCCAGGGCGCGGGTGCATTGCAGACGCAGCCGGTACCACGCGAGCGCTTCGAGGCGGAGGAGCGCGCGCAGTTGCAGCCCCTCGCCGAGCGTCGGTACCAGCCCTTAGTTCTGCCTTCCCGAATGTTGGCCGGACTGCCACGAGGCGTTACGGGAGTTGCGTCGCACGGCGGTTTGATGACGCGCGTGTGACGAGCCAGGATAATGATGGTGCCGTACCGACAGAGACCAAAACTGGTGTGGCCTGTGGTACGCCGTGATCGAGTATTAGAAACTCTAATGATGAGAAGATTCTCATAATCGCATTGGTTGCTTTGGAACGTGTCGCTCGTAATGTCACCGTTGACTTGGCAGTGCGACGGCGCACTACCATGCGACGGCTTTCACTTCCGCCGAACGAGGACACGACATGTTCCGACGTACGACGATGGCTGCGCTCGTTGTCGCTTTCGCTCTTGGCGCCTGCAAGGGAGCTGAAGGTCCCGCCGGCCTAGCAGGACCGGCCGGGCCGCAAGGTCCCGCTGGTGTCGCTGGTCCTCAAGGACCCGCTGGCCCAACCGGTCCGACCGGCCCAACCGGCCCCGCAGGACCGGGAACGCGCATTCAGTTCACGGGGCAGTTCGCGCCCGATGGCACTGCATTCGCCGACCTACCTGCCGCAGCGGGCTCGATTTCGAACTTGCCGAATTATGAGTGCTACCTCTACGTCGGCGATGGGACGACGAACTTTTGGGTGCGGGCAGGTGACCCCAACTTCTCGCCCGGTTCCACATGTGCAGCCGGATCGCCCAACGGCACGACGCTCCGTATCGCGATGGCTGGCGGGACGGGCGGGGCATCCTACGCCATCGTGGTTGTGTACTAGAGTTTTTACCGGCCGCGTTTCCAATCATTGGACCCCGGTGCACAGACTGGCCGGGGTTGTCTTCAGGCGGTAGCGGTTCGTCTGGCGGGGGCTCTTCGCCGCAGAGGAGACACACTTTGAGGCGACTGTTGCGCAAGCTTCTCCGGCCAGTTGCGTGGCTGGTGTTTCGGGGGACGCGTGTGTTCTATCGGGTTTGGTTGCGGTATGCGCAATTCGAAGACGTTGAAGGGTTGCGAATCGTCGATTTGGCGCGTGGTGACGTTCGTGCGCGAAGAGCCCTGCTCAAGCAGGCGGCGCGGCTAATCAATACGGTACAGCCGTACCGCCTGCAGCAAATCCGACGCTACCTCCGACACATCGTTGTATCGCCGACGGGAGGATCGGGTGAGTACTGGTATGGATTGGGGGTATGCGTGTTGGATCCAGACTACCTCGGCGTCAGTGATGCTATCGCAACCGCTATGTTGCTCATTCACGAGAGTGCTCATGGCCGTCTGGACCGTTGGCGCATCCGCACAACACCACGTAATGCCGATCGTGTGGAGCAATTGTGCGTGGCAGCCGAAGTTGCATTTGCCGCACGCGTCCCCGGCGGAGAAGCGCATTCCGAGCGCGTCCGGCGCTCTCTGCACGACCGATGGTGGAGCCAGGAGCGGCAGCGTGATCGACAAAGGCGACGGATCGCCCAGCTCCGTGTGCCGAAGTGGGTCATGAGCCTCTACGATTATGTGATGGGTCATCCGCATCTCCATGAGAAGTAGGCAGAATCGCTGCCTGACTGTCTGGCTGGACCTGCGACTGCGATTGTGGCCCGCCTCATGTATGCTGAGCAATTGAACCGTTCCAGCAATGCCCAGTGGCCCGCGTCCGGTAAGTAGCGAGGTGCCCTTTGGGCTGCGTTTCTCCCGACAAACCGCGGGATTTTCGAGGAGATGCTGTAGGCAGCGACGCTCGATCTCGCTCCATGAACCGACAAGTTGTTGTAGTTGTTCAACCGCTCAGGCTGACTCTGGACAGAAGAGTTCTGGTTCGAGCGCGGGAGGGCAACTGAGAGCCCGACTCCACGTTAGGTGAGGTCGGGCTGCTCGATACCGGCGCACGTCAGGTGCAGCTCCGCCGTGATCGGCACGACGCGTTTAACTTGGGCCTTATCGGGCTCCGCCGTCGAATGGTTCCGCGCTCGAAATCACTTCGCGCGCGATGCTTGCGCGAGCCGCACCCTATTGGCCGCGATGAGCTGACGCCATTGCGGCAGTGGTGGGCTGTCGTTAGGCATGCCTACCAAATGGTATCGCGGCCAAACTCTCAGCCAGTTATTATGCTGGAGGAGATCGCCGATCCGTCACGCGAGGCGGCTACCCGTTGGCCTTCATGGGCGGAGTCGGAACCAACTGATCGAAGGCCAGACCACTTGAGCGCTCCCCGCGCGTGGGGTCCTTGCGCATGCCCAGCCATACCCAGACGCCGCCATCGCTCCAACGGGTGCGCTGGAAGCTCATCTTCACACGAATGCCGCCGCGCGGCACCTCCTCCTCGTGTATGGCGTACTCGCATTGGGGAGCGCCGTCCAATCCATATCGCAGGATGCTAGTGCGCGGCCGGACCTTCTCAGGCGTTCCGGATTGCCCTTCGAGAATGCGCAAGAGAGCCGCGCGCTGTAGCTGGATCTGCGTATTTGACCCATCGATGTGAACCGGCATAAAAGGAATCCATTGTTCAGCGATCCTGTCAGCGCAGTGCTGGCCTGCTACAGTGTGTCTCCGCCATACGTGACGCAGGCGCCGATACGCATGTATCATCACACTGCTCCCAAGCTCCCGCTTGATGGGCCGCTAGCGCGTCTGCCATATGCAAAAAGAGTGGGGAATATGCTCGAGTACTTTCCCGGCGAGACAGAGCCATCCGCAAAACTGTTCGGCCTCGACGAGGCTTGGCCATACGAGCACGGCACGCCGCCAGTAGCTTGGCGCGAGATCCCGGCTCCGCCATCGAAGCGAGCACGTTGAACTGCAGTGAGCGAGGTGCCGTTTGTGTGCCGTTTCTTCCGGCAAACGCCGACACCCATATCGCGAGATTCCAGCACCGACGCTCGGTCTCGCTCTGTGAACCGACAAGTTGTTGTGATTCCTCAGTTGCTCAGGGTGACTCTGGATCAGAAGAGTCCTGGTTCGAGCCCAGGAGGGGCAACTGAGAGCCCGACTTCACGTTAGGTGAAGTCGGGCTCTTTCGCCTTTCCAGAAGTCAGCCAGTTTCGTCAGGACGCAGCAGCCAAGTAGAACATGGCGGCATGCTGTTCTCGTTGGTATCGTCGCGAGGCGGCGCCTCGTCCCGATTGAAGACGAATGTGGGCGTGCATCCCGCCCCGTTCCGCAACCGCGCCCCTTCCAAGACCTCCGACCCGAAGTAGATGCATCGTCGTTTCCTCCTCGGCGCCCTAGCGCTCTGTCTTCTTGCCTGTGACTCGCCGACCAGGCCGAACACGAACGTGCAGTCCCTTTCCTTCCAGAGCAGCATCAGCGGTAGCGTCGCGAGAGGCGACACCGTCGCTTACCGGCTGAATGTCAAAGCGGGACAGCTCTTCGTCGTTTTCGTCGACGCGCTGGACTCCGCGATCGTGATTCAAGTCGTCGATTCACACGGCGTGCTACTGGGCAGCGGTAACAGCACCGGACCGCGCGCGACGGGCGCGTCGTTCGAGTGGACGCCGATCACGGCATCGAGCGATGGGACCGATACCGTCCGCGTGACGACCTCCCGGGCCAGTGGCGGCGGTCGCTACGTTCTTCGCCCCACGCTCATCGTCACCACGCCCGAGCATGTGCCGGCGGCGTACGTGCCTAACGACACAATCGCCAACGAGGCGCTCGACAACCCAGCCGACGTCGATGACTTTACGTTCACGGGAGCCGCGGGTCAGGTCGTCAACCTCTTTCTTCAGAATCGTGGCACGCCGCAGAGCGCCGTGGCGGCCGAGTTGTACGATGACGACCAACCCGTCACTCCCCCGGGCTCGAGCCCGTTGCCGGTTGCGAGGGTCGCTTTCGCCTCTCCAGGCAGTGATCTCGAGGCGGGTGCGTCGGGGAGGTACACGCTCCGCTCGAGTGGGCACTACCGCATCCGTATTCACTCGGCGATTACGGTCCGCCTGGACTCATCCGCCGTTCCGTATCGATTTCAACTTTATGTCATCGACACCTTGCCAGAACATGCGAGCCCGCAGCTCATGCCCGGTGACACCATCACCGAGAGCATCGATCACGTCGGCGATATCGACAGCTACATCATCAATGCCCCACCGGGCACGCTCCTGAACCTGTTCGTCGCGCCTGCCCTCCCTGGACCGAACACCATATTCGCAACTGTTCGGAACGCGAGCAGCTCTGCTTATCTCGCGAATTTCTTCGTCAATCCGGGCGCACCGCTCCTCGATAGTCCAAGCGGAAGGTTCCTCGTGCCGGCAAGCGGAACGGTGAGCGTGCACATCGAGGAAGGGAGCACCGGTGCACTGTATCGCGGCTCGTACCGGCTGTTCGTGTACCCAGTCGACCTGGCGCCCGAGACGGGATCGTCGATGTTGGAGCTGGGCGCGGCGCCAGTGACTGGAGCCATCGATCAATACGGAGACGTCGATGAGTATTCATTTACCGTCGACCATCAAGCAGTCGTTGCCCTCCGCACTAACAAGGCGTTGTCGTACCCTGGCGAATTGCGCTATCGGGTCATCAGTGACGCGACTGGCTATGACGTGATGAATACGTTGGACTATGATCGAGCGGAGCTATCCGCCGGCAGCTATCGGCTCCGGATCGATCCCGGCACGGCCCAGAGCAGCTATCGTGGTCCTTACCAGTTCGTACTCGCGAGCCTCGACACGCTGCCGGAGAACGCGCCAGCGACGATCGGCGCCAACCAGACGATCAGCGTCGAGAGCTCCGCGTGGCCGGACGACATCGATCGTTTCGTTTTCACGGCGACGGCCGCCGACACCATCCTGTTCACCTTCACTCGGTCACCTAACGAGCCAACGTGGGACCAGAGCTTCTGGGTCACCGAACTCGCCACCGGACAGCGAACGACAGCGAATGTCGCTGGTGACGTGGCGCAGGTCGCTCGCATCGACATGACACCGGGTGCGCAGTATCAGCTCCACGTCGAAGGCGCCAACACCACGTGGCAGCCGGGCACCTCGGCGGCGTACACGCTCTCCGCGCAGCGCGTCACGGCCGCGCCGGAACACCGGCCGGCGACAATCGCCGTGGGCGACACGATTCGCGATTTGCTCGATTACTACGGCGACATCGATGATTACGTTCTCACCGGCACGCCTGGTCAGGAGATCAATCTCTCCGGAGCGTTCGACGTCAGCCTGCCGTACGGTGGTCCGCTCTTGCGAATGACGGTGAGCGATCCCGCAACCAACGCGGCATTGGCATTCATCGACGCGCAGCCAAACGCCGTGTGGTCGAGTACGGTGCGGATTCCCGCTGGTGGTTCGGTGAAGGTTCGCGTCTGCGTCGGAACCAATTGCGCAACGCCGTCCTGCGGTTTCACGTGCGGCGCCGTTCCTCCGGCCGTGCTTCCTGGGTACTGGCTCGTCGTGAATCGCATCGACCGCGCACCCGAGGTGCTTCCCGCGACCTTCACATTGGGCGACACGATCAGAGGGGAAGCTATCGATCAGCCGGGTGACATCGACGAATTCACCTTCACAGGCTTGGCGAATCAGAACGTGCAGATCGGCTTCCAGTATTACACGGACGGCTGGCCGGCAACACCTGCACTGGGACTGCAGCTCGAGGTGGTCGATCTAACCACGTCTTCATCGCTCGCCACGATTACGGCGCCTTCGACAGTGCTCGACGGCCCGGGTCTCCCGACGATCACACTGCCGCGCGATGGCTCCTATCTCGTACGAATACAAGCTCAGACGCAGTTAGCCTACGACAATCGGAACTGGGGTCCGTACCACTTTCGACTTGCCGCGATCCCGTAACGCCTAACGTCATCGCCCCAGCTCAAAGGCACATGGCATGCGGACGAGCTGATTCAGGCTCGCTCTGGGTCAGAAGAGTCCTGGTTCGAGCCCAGGAGGGGCATTGGTACTTCGCGCGGCGTCGCTCTTCGCTGGTCACCGCCAGCACGTCAGCGTCCTCTGGGATCTCGTAGCACCGCAGCTTTCTGCGAAGGCGAACCATATGGGTTTGAGCCGTATCGAAAAAAACCCGGATATTGGCTGCCGTGAGGACCAGTTATGTCAAAGCGCAGAGCTCTCGTTCGCACGATCTCGATCATAGCAGTGAGTACTCTGCTGTGGGGTTGTCCGGAGCGGACCTCCATCTGGCTCGACCACTCTTCGACCGCCCAGCAACCGGTTTTCGGACTGGGCCAAAGTCGACACCACCCAGAATTGCCGTTAGAGAGTCTTCCGCTGCTAATTGTAAGGGGATGTGACGATGACGGTGCTTCTGGACAGCGACCCGCGTGGCAAATGGAGACCGCCGATCCTAACGCTCGTGGACCTGCTCCAAGTCTGATTCCGTACGGCAAAGCGCCGGGCCCGAGATACATCACCACTGTGCCGGCGCAACAACTCTCCAGAGGCTGTTATCGAGCAGAGATCGGCGGCACGGGCTGGGTCAAGTTCGATATCAAACCCGACGGGAGTATTGTCGAGGGACAGTATGGTTATTAGCGCCTAATTCGTCGACGGGATGGCTTCGCCGTCGCAAAGCGCCTCAAAGGATCGAGTTCGGGTTGGCCGATGATCCGTCGCGAGAGCCCGATTTCACGTTAGGTGAAGTCGGGCTCTTTCGTATTTGTGCAAGTTGGTTTCTGACCTTCCATGTCGGTCGCCTCGGCGCCGCAGCAACCTATGGCGTGTACGGCGGCCAGGAACCAAAGTCGGTAAAGGCGAAATTGCCGACGAGCAGGAAATGCGACTCGAAGCAGGTCAGCGGCGGGAATAGATCCGGAGTGCACGATGGATCTACGTAATCGGATCGTAGCACGTCAGGGTAAAAGGAGATCGTGTTCGCCGCGGAAGCCACTGGCATCGAGCTACCCCCGCTGTAGACCGTGAGCTCACCGGTGACATCGGGCCCAAAGGTGATCAACGGCATCGACGGCCCGAAATCATTCGCCTCATAGCTCGGCTCCGACGTGTTGTCGCCCCAGACCTTGCTGTATGTGTCGCTGTGATAGCGGACGTCCTGATGCGACCAGTCGTACTGAACGACCGTCTGTCCGGCGAGATGGCCGCCAGTGTAGACGCAGATGTAGGTGGCGCCGCCGCTGGTATTGTGAAAGTGCGCATCGCAGTAGCCGGGCTGCCAATCGACGAATGGCGCCGAGTCGAAGATATCGTCGGTGTCATCGATGATGGTGCCGTTCGTCGCGTATCTGCCTTGAAGGCGGATCGGGAACGCCAGCGCTTGCGGAATCAGGCCGACGAAGGAGATGTACTGCTCGCGGCCCGTCTCCGTCTCTCGCTGATCGGATAGGATGCCGTTGAAAAGCGAGACGAACCGGAAGCTGTCGTTGATGCTGTAATCGTGCGCCTGAAGCGAGTACGCGGTGTAACCGTTCGGTTCCTCGACCTCAACCGTCGTCGAGGCGCTGTTGTTCGAGTTGTCGAAGTCGCCGGGCTGCACATTCTCGACGCGAATCTCGACCTTGTGGCTTCCCTTGGTTGCGAAGGTAACGGTGAAGGTGCAGCCCACCCAGCTGCCTGCGTCGATCCAGACATTGTTGGCGCGATCGACTTCGGCGCCGTCCACATAGGCCACGCAGCTCGCGCGCGCACCGAGCTCACCCAGCCGCTCGCCGACTGTCGCGAAGAAGTTGATGGCGCCGCCCACCGGCGCTCCTGCCGGTCCCTCGATCTCGGCGAAGAGATCGGGGCGGAAATGAACGACGTCGGCGACGTTGACGATGTCGCTGCGGGCTCCATCCGCGCCCCCCACGATGGCCTGCACGTTCACGGGAGTACCATGGGCAACCCCCCGATATGGGAAGCTGGCGCTGGCGCTCGTTAGGCCGGGATGGTTGCTGGTGAACGAGGTCCCATTTGCCACACTCTTTACCTGGACCATGCCGAGGGTGCCAGAGGCAGGCACGAAGTCATCGAAGCTTCCTGTCGTGACTTCGATATCGGTCGTGCCAGAGCGGCCCAGCAAAGCGCGCGTCTGCACGGTCGCTGACCCGGAGCGTCCGACGGCGGGTTTGAAACCTACATCCCGGTACTTCCGCGTGTTCGGGTACAGCGCAGGTTTAGTAGTTGTTAAGCTTGCGCTGCGGAGGCCGTCCGGCCGCGGCCGCGATTGGACGGCAGTTGGTTCGGAGCACCCAACGGCGAAGCTGATGACAAGAGCGGCGGTGAGGGATGACGTCAGTCGACGCATGGAATCCTCGGGAGAGTCATGCGGAGGCAAAGGAGAGCGCGAATGGTACATTGTGCGTCGACATCGAAGCCGACGCAACAATGAGAAACCCGAGGGGCAATCTGCCCGAGTGCGACGCTGGCCCGAACCAAAACTGAGAATTCTTTAATCTTACTGAGGCGCTCGACACTTGTTACATCGCGCGGCTAGAGACGCGCGGCGAGGAGCGTGAAGAGGCCGAGTGCGCTCTGTCGCCTTTCTTCTGGCGACTCGCTGCGGTAATCGGCAGGCGGCAGCTCGGGCCGGGACCGATCTCACCGCCGCTCGCCAGCGACATCCCGCCGAGAAATCGATCCTTCCCGTAGTTCTTCGAGAGCAGGGTTGGATGAAACGCCCCGTACGGATCGTGCATGATGATGTGAAAATCCTCACTCGACATGCCCGCGACGTAGTTCTCGTAGCCGATGGCGAGCATGATGTGGCCCGCGACGCGCGCGTGGCTCACCGCCATGAGCACGGGCGATCCGCTTTTGATGTACTCGACCAGCTTCCTGATCGCGATCTCCGCGTATACCCAGCTCAGATCGAATGTGAGCTTCGGGAATCGTCGCTCCAGCCACCACTTGAAGTTTTCGTGAGCGTTGTCGGACTTCGTGTTCGGTCTGCCCTGTCCCGAATTGATCTCTTTCTTGATGGCGACGATGTCGAGCGCCGCCAAGCAGCCGGGAGGTCCCCAGCGACGCCGTGCCATGATATCGTGGTCCAGGTTGCCCGCTGTCAATTCCGGCACCCCTTGGGGATTGGAACCGTCCTTGCACGCTCGTTCCGAGCGCGTGGTGCCGGCACTGGTTGGGCGATGGAGCCGTCGAACCCTGGGGCCGCGCGTCATGCAGTCAGGGGAGACGCTGGTCTTGTGAGCGATCCGATTGGCCCGTTGCGCGAGGCACTGGCAAGTCGCTACGAGCTACAGCGCGAGATCGGTCAAGGCGCTTACGCGACGGTGTATCGCGCGCTCGATCTTCGTCACGATCGACTCGTCGCGATCAAGATCCTCAATGTCGACCCGAGCTCCGACGTCAACGAGCTCCGCTTCGTCCGCGAGATCAAGTGGCTCGCGCAGATGCAGCACCCGAACATCCTCCCGCTCCACGACTCGGGCCACGTTGGCAATCTTCTCTATTTCATCACGCCGTATCTGAGCGGGGAGTCGCTCGCCGACAAGATTCATCGCGAGCGGCAGCTCGCGGTGCGCGATGCGGTGCGCATCACCCATGAGATTGCGGATGCATTGCAGTACGCACATAGCCGTGGCGTCGTGCATCGGGACATCAAGCCGGCCAACATTCTGCTGTCCGGTGGCCACGCCGTGGTTGCCGACTTTGGCGTCGCGCGAGCGATAGACACCGCGCGTGCCCATCAGATTACGAGAACGGGGCCGGGAAGCCCTGGTACCCCTGCGTACATGAGCCCCGAGCAGTTGCTCGGCGACCGCGAGATCGATCAGCGGAGCGACATCTACGCCGCCGGCTGCGTTCTTTACGAAATGCTCACGGGCAAGGCGCCCTTTCTCGGCAAGGAGGGCTTCGTCAGGCGATTCACCGAGCCTGCGCCCTGCGTGCGCGATGTCAGACCGGATGTCCCGGCCCACGTCGATGCAACCATATCGAAAGCGCTCGCCGTAGACCCCGCCAATCGCTTTCATACCGCTACCGAGTTCGGCCGGTCGCTGGAGTATGACTTGCCTCCGCCAGCTCTTGCCGAGGTGCCGCCGCTCGAGGCGCCACGCCCATCGACGGCGCAACCAACGGGGCAGGTCACGGCATCTTCGGAGCTGAACAGCGTTTCGAGCACACCGCCACGAGGCGATGGGGCAACGTCGCCTCCTCCGCGAGGCCATAGGCTCCGGCTCGTTATGCTGGCGACTCTGAGCTTCATCGTGATCGCCGGCGGTGCATGGCTGGCGCGCTCGCGACGTGGCTCGTCGCTCGACGACAATCTGCTCGCGGTCGCGCCATTCACCCTCTTCGGTGCGGACACCATCTGGCAGGAAGGACTGACCGACGTTCTCGTTCGGAATCTCGACGGGGCAGGTTCTCTTCGAACCGTGTCGCCGGCCGTCTCGCTGCAGCACTGGAGTGGATATGCGGATCGTTCCTCGGCCGAGGCCTTCGGGCGCGCGTTGAAGGCGCGTCTGGTTGTGTACGGCAGCGTCATGCGGGCGGGCGCGGACTCGGTGCGCGTCTCCGCGAACGTACTCGATGTGCGCGAGCACCGGTTGCTGCCAACTCTTCAGTGGGAAGATGCCGGCACGCACATCGATCGAATGACCGATTCGGTGACGCTGGGCATCCTGCGCCAGATCGGAGAAGAGTTCGGCGTTCGCTCGCTGTCTCACGTGTCGATGGCTTCCGGGACGACACTTCCAGCCCTCAAGGAATTCCTCTCGGGCGAGCAATACTACCGGCGGACCGCCTGGGATTCGGCGTACTCGGCATACAAGCGAGCGATCGCGCTCGACAGCGACTTCGTGCTTGCGTTGTGGCGGGCGGGGGTCGTGCAGTCCTGGCGAGGTTTCAACAAAGATGCCGACGCGTACAAACGGCACGCCGGCGCGCTGAATCACGGGCTCGGCCCGCGCGACAGTCTTCTCATCGCGGCTGATTTCTTCTATGCCGAGGCCGACACCACGACGGACGACGAGCGCACATGGAAGCTTGCCCGTCTGATGAATGGAACGCTGGAGGAAGCAGCTCGGCGCTATGGTGACGATGCCGAGGTCTGGTGGGCGCGTGGCGACGCGCTCTTTCACTATGCTACGCCGGCGGGTCCGATCGGCACGAGTGAGTTGGAAGCAATCTTCGAGCGCGCGATCGCGCTCGATTCCACGTTCGCGCCGGCGTATCTCCATCCAATCGAGATCGCGTTTGGATTGGCCAAAGATGCACACGCGCGCCAGCTCTTACACGCGTATCTCGATCTTCAACCAACTGATTTCTCGGCTGATGGCGCTCGAATCGTCAGTACGATCGCTGAGGAGGGCGTGACGGCAGCTACCACGCGTCGGACAATAGCTACTGCATCCAATGAAGCCCTGCTGGTCGCGCTCGATATGATCGGCCTCTGGCCCGATTCGGCGGAAGCATCCATCACCCTCGCACGGCAATATCTCGCAAACGCGAACACGAAGGGCTCCGAGAGCGATCGATCGGATGCCCGCTTCTTCCTGGCGCGCCAGCTCGGTCTTCGCGGCCATCTCCGTGAGGCATATGGGACTCTCACGCGAGCGGACATCGAATCGACCTTACGCGGCCGCCGCTTTGCTGGCGAATTGGCGCTCCTCGGGTTCTTTCCCGCGGACACTGTCCGCGCGCTCGTTGACCACTTTCAAGCGGCTGACTCGTTAGGCCCGCGGCCTCTGTTGCCATGGCTTGCCATCCAACATGATACCGGGCGCATTCAACGACTCGCGCTAGAAGCGACCGCGGTGGCCGCGGGTGTCGACATGCCCGTAGTGCGCCGCAACCGCGCTCGATACGCTGTCGAATCAGCACGCGCCTATCTGGCCCTCGCCAACGCCGATACCGCGACGGCGCTTCGACTCTTCGTCGCGCTGCCCGACAGCCTCTGCCAGTATTGCTTCATAGACCGCCTGCAACGGGTACAACTTCTTCGCGCGACGGGCCGGGCGCGCGAGGCGTCGCTCCAAGCCCGCGAAATCAGGAGTCGTTACCGCGCGCCCGGGACGGTTCTCTTCGCGCTCGAGACTGGACGCATTGCCACCGCTCTCGGCGAGGCGGCGGCAGCGCGGAGCGCCTACGGCTGGGCGATCGCGAGCTGGCGCAACGCGGATCCGCTGCTCGAACCGTTGTTACGTGGCGCGCGCGCCGAGCTCCAGCGGCTGCGTTCCTCCTCAGCGACTCCCTGAGTGCAGAGTTGTAGCGCAACCGCCAGCGACGAATCACCAGTCACCAACCACCAACTACGGTGACTTCGTGTTCGGGTTGCTCGCCAATTCCACGTCGGGCAACGGCATGCATCGCGCGCTTCCATACTGACCGCCGCCATAGAACGTGGCGCCCGGTGCTGGATTGAACGGTAGGTTGTAGCGAATGAAGTCGCCGAGATGCTGGCTCTCGAGGAAGAGCGAACGGCGACGCTCCGTGATTACCGCGTCGATGAGCGACGTGGAGTCCGTCGCGCCCGCGTAAGGCGCTTCGCTGCCGCCGCTCTTCGCGCGGAATGCATCGACGATCGTGATCGTGTTCGCCGGATTCGACTTGATGTCGGCTTCGGCGATGATCAGCTGCGCTTCGTCACCGGTGGCGAGGCGAATCGGACTCGAGGCGGACGTGTACTTCGTCTCCACCCAGATCGGAATGCCGGTGCCGCCTGCTGTCTTGCCAGTATTCGTGACGGGCACGCGCGGATCACCGAGGTTGCGATACAGTGGTCCGACCGATGATCCCGAGTTGATCGCGCCGCCGCCGCCGAGCCCATTGTCCGCCCAGACGCGGTTGTTGCGACGCGAGCTCACCGTCGACGCGGTGGCGTAGTAGACGAAGTCCGGGGGCACGACCGCGGCGTCGGCACGGGCGCCAGCCAGGTCGCCCTTGTCGAGCTTCGCGCGCGCGCGTCCGACGAGAGCCATGAAGCGCACGCTGTCCACGCCAGCGGCCTGCGCCGCCGTGATCGCCTCGGAGAATTGAGTAATCGCTGAATCGAGCGCTTGCGCCGGCGTGATCGGCGAGCCGTAGCTGATCGTCTTGTCGGCGTTGAAGTGCGAGAACACCGTACCGCAGAATCCTTCTGCCAGCAGCAGCTGGCTGTACCCCTCGTACGCGGCGGCCTGCGCGAGCAGGAGCTGCCGGTTCGCGACCTGCGCGTCCGTCCAGCCTTCGAGGAGCCGCCGGGCGTTGTCGGCGGAGACGCGCGCGGTCTGGAGCGGGCTGTAGGTGCCGATCGCGGTGCAGCCACTCGTGGAATACCGCGTCGACGCGGAGGTGATCGTGCGTTGCTCGTACGGATAGCGGTCGGCGGTCTGCGTCGCGTCCATCAACTCGTCGCCGATGAGCCCACCGGCAACGATGTACGATCCGAACGCACACTCGAAGTCCGAGATCGCACCCGTCACGAGCAGTTTGGCGTTGCTCGGGCTCTCGAGCGAGGTGGCATCGATACGGCTCGGCGACGCGACCTTCAAGGTGTCGCTGCACGCCGCGACGAGGACGAGCGCTCCAGCCACGAGTGCCGGCGCCGCCTTTGCCCACAGTCTATGAACGGTCATGAGTAAACTCAAATTCCGAGGTTGAGGGTCACGATCCAGCTCGTGAGCTGTGGCAGGATCGTCTGCTCGAACGGGATGTTGCCGCCGCGCGAGCCGCCGAGGAACATCGCCTCGGGCTCGAAGCCCTGGTACTTTGTCCACGTGTGCAGATTGCGCCCGGAGACGGAGATGGACGCCCGGCTCACATTCACCCTGCTCGCGAATCGATCGGGGATGTTGTAAGCGACGGTGAACTCGCGCCACTTGGCGAAGCCCGCGTTGTCCACGAGCATGTTCGTCAACCCGCCGTTCGATTGGACCTGCGCGACTCGCAGCGGGTCGGCCTCTGTCGGCATGAAGTTCTCCGCGCAGCGTCCGCCGAAGAAGAAGCAGCGCACGCGCGTGTTGCCGTCGATCTTCTTGTTGCCACCGCTGTAGTCGATCTGCGTGTAGACCCGGAAATCGCGGAGGAACGAGATGGTCGTCGAGAACGAGCCCTCGTACTTCGGCACGGACGTGCCGAGGAAGACCGGCGGTGCGATCACGGACGTACCGGCAGCGTTGTAGCACGGCGTCGTTCCGCCTTTCCCGTTGTCGCACAACGCCGAGCTCCTGATCGCGGTTCCTGTCGTCTGATCGACCGACGCGGCGACGACGCGCGGACCGAAGAACGAAAATGCCGGATATCCCACCTTGTGCCACACGCTGGGCGCGGTGGAGTAGAGCGCGGCGAGCACGGAGTCCGTGCCCTGGAGCAGGCTCAGGACCTTGTTGTTGTTCGTGGAGATGCTTGCGCTGACGTCCCACGTCAGTCGCTCGCTGCGATACGCCGCGCCGTGCAGGGCGAGCTCCAAGCCCTTGTTGAGGATGCCGCCGGCATTGAACGGTTGGATGCTGGAGAAGCCAACCGATGGCGCGAGCTGCCGGAAGAGAATCGCGTCGGTGGTCTTCTTGTGATAGTACGTCGCCTCGAAGCCGATGCGGTCGTCGAGCGCCGCGGCGTCGAAGCCGAGCTCATACTCCTTGCCACGCTCGGGGCCGAGGTTCGGGTTGCCTAACGAGAGCGGCGTCACGGCTGGCGCATCGGCTGGTCCGCTCGCCGGGGAATAGGTACGGAGCGCGTCGTAGGTGCCCGGCGCCTTGCCCGCCTCGCCGTACGCGGCGCGGAGCCGAAACGAGTTGAGCCGCGTGAGCAGGGATTGATTGCGCCAGAAGCCCAGATCGCTGACCACCCAGCTCGCGCTGTATTTCGGGTACACCACGCGATTGACGTTCTGGCCGAAGGCGCTGCTGTTGTCCCAGCGAAGCGCGGCGGTGAGATAGAGTTGATCGCGCCAGGAGAACTGTTCCTGCCCGTAATAGCCGAGCGTCGCAAACTCTGCGGAGTTGCCGTACTGGCCCGGGCTCTGGGTCGTCGCGAAGATCGCGCTGAGGCCAGGAGTCGGGAATACGGAACCCCAGGCATCGAGCGTATCGCCTAACGTGTGATAGTACTGGGTGCCCGCCGACGTGATGAAGCGCGCCGAACTGTTGGCGTTCCACGTCGCGCTCGCCGCGTAGTCGATGCTGCGATACGTGGTCGAGATTTGATTGATCTGCCGATAGCCGAGTGCATCGCTGCCGATGGAGGGAACCGTCGTGAGGGAGTCGATGCGCGGCTGATAGTAATTGTCGCCCTCCCGGGTCCGGTCGAGGCCAGCCGTTAGGCGGTGTTGGAACCAGGTCGTCGGCCGGTGCTCGATCCGCACGCTGCCCGTGAAGCGGTCGAGGTCCTGCCACATGTGGTACACCTCGTCGTACTGCCACGGCAGCGAGCTATAGAAGCCATGCTGCCAGGTGCCGTAGGTCGTCGGCGTCGCGAGTAGCGTCGTCCACACCCGGCCGCCGAAGCCGGCCTCCGCGCTCAGATACGTCGGTCCGGTGATGAAGCCCATGTCGGCGCTGACGGTGAACTTCGGACTCGGGGTGATGCCGAGATTCAACCGGCCGGTGTACTTCCGAACGTTGTTGCTCGGCTCGGCACCCTGCGAGTCGAGGAGATTCCCGCTCGCGTAATAATTGAAGAGATTCGAGCCGCCGCTCACGGAGAGCTGCGTTTCCTGGTGCCGGCCGTTTCGGAACAGATCGCCTTCGTTCCCCACGAGCAGCGAATCCATGCTCAAAGCGACGATCGGACCGCTCGGGCCGCCCGCGTGGCCATAGTTGGTGGGGAATCGCCCGCGCCAATCCTGGAGGTAGTTCACCCCTTGCCGCGCGACGAGATTCCATCGCGGCGCGCCGGTCGCGCCTTTCTTGGTGATGATGTTGATGACCCCGTTCGACGCTTCGGTTCCATAGAGCGTCGCCGCCGACGGTCCCTTGAGCACCTCGATGGACTCGATGTCCTCCGGGTTGAAGTCGTTGAGTCGCGAAATGGGGCTGCTGCCGAATGACTGGCTCGCCGGCCCGCTGGCGGCGCTGTTGTTGACGCGCACACCGTCCACGTAGAGCAGTGGATTGTTGCCTAACGAGAAACTCGCGTCGCCGCGCACGCGGACCTGCGAGCCCGTTCCCACTGCGCCCGAGGTCGGCAGGATCACCACGCCGGGAGCGCGCCCGTTGAGAAGTTGCTGCATGTTGGTAACCGGGGCGATCTGCGTCACCTCGGCCGCGTTCACCGTGCTCACCGCGTTGCCGATAGCCCTCTTCTCCGTTGCACCCGGGGTGCCCGTGACGACGACGGCCTCGAGGCTCGTGGGATTCACGGAGAGCTGCACGCCGACGTTCGTATCGCCGATGCGCGCGTTGACGCGCGACTCGCGATAACCAATGCGTCTCACCTCGATGGTGATCGGCGTGCCCACCGCGCCGGCGAGTCCACTGAGGCGGAAGCGACCGCGCTCATCGCTGGTCGCTCGCTGCGTGCCGCCGACGACGGTCAGCTGGGCGCCGACGAGTGGCTCCTGCGAGCCCGCCGCGCTGACAGTTCCGACAACCGTCCCAGGCTCTTGGGCGGCGAGTGTCGCGCCCGGCAGCTGTGGTCGCAGCGCTATGAGTATCGCGGCGAGGGCGACGGCGGTGAGAAAGATGGACCGCGTGTGCGCCGACGCCCTGGCGATCGGCGTTGGCTGAGAAGCAGTCCAGTGCGGTGAGCGTTCTGTCATGGACGACCTGTGGGAGAAGGGATCGCGATGCGGCGGTAGCTCTACTTGCAGCAACCGTCGCGCGGACCAAGTCCAACAGGCAAAACCCCCACATCTCGGTCGACGTCACGCTTTGATGGCGCTGAGGCCGGCGAGTCGATCCGGCGCGGATGCGCAACACCGAGTGAACTAAGACGTGTCGATTCTCAGACTCACCGCGCCGCGGGCAGTGTCAACGTGAACGTCCACGAGCGCTTCGCAGGTCGAGAGAATGTCCGCCACCGTCGGCTTCGCACATCGCCTGGAACCGGGATTGCCTCGAGCAACGGGTTGCCGATGTCGCAGGTGCTCCGCAAGCCGTTCCTAAGGGCGCATCCCGCTTCCGACCGTCGCACTGTAGCCTGTGCAATATCCGGCTCACGCAGAGGGAGATGCAGATGTCGACCCATTCGTTCGCTCTACTCGTGGCGCTCATGATCGCACCACTCACGGCTCGGGCGCAGGGAAGACAGGTCATCCCCGCGGGAACGCGGCTCACGGTACGCCTCAGCGAGGAGCTCTCGACCGAAAACAGGCGCAAGGGATCGGTCTTCAGTACGCGCGTCGAGAAGCCAGTGATCGTGGATGGGCGCGTGGTGGTGCCGAGCGGAACCGTTGCCTACGGAAGAATCCTCGACGTCGAGCGACACAAGCGGGTCGGGCGGCCGAAGATCGACGGCACGCTGACCTCATTGATGATCGGTGGACGCGAGGTCCCGATCGTGACCGACGTGGTGGGTGCCGAAGGGAAGCGCGGAGGCGGGCTCGCGAAGGTTGGAGCGGGGACGCTCGTCGGAGCAATCGCGGGAGCGCCCGTCGCCGGGGCCGCGGTGGGCGCTGGTGTCGCCGCCGTGATGCGAGGAAGCGACCTGGTCATCCCGGCAGGTACGATTGGCGAGGTCGCGCTCAAGCAGGACGTGGTACTGCGTCCCTAACGCGCTCTGGGACTCAGCCGACGGTGCGCGCGGCCTCGATTGCAGCACGAACGTGCCTCACGATCTCATGGACCGATGCGCGATCGTCCGACTCGCGCTGCAACACAAAGAAGCCCAGCATGAGCTGGACATCTTCGATCGGTACCACAGCAGCGCCATGCGGCGGCTCTTCTCCGACCGAATGCGTCGCGATCGTCCAGCCTGCCCCCGCCACGATCAGCTGTGCCGCGAGGGCGAAACTTGGCGGTCCCGTCACGACGCGCGGCTCGTATCCCCCAGAGCGGACCGTGGCAACCATCTGGTCGTGAAGCACTGGTGCGACGTCCCGGTCCGGCACCAGGAGCGGAATGTCCCGCAGATCGCGAAGCGCGACCGAAGGCTGGCTCGCAAGTGGATGCGTCTCGCGAAGCACCGCGCTGCATCCTGGTTCGTCCAGTAGCCAGTGCGCGGTGACGCCGGCCTCATAGTCCGCCGCGCTCATCGCGATTCCGAAGCCGACGTCGATCGTTCCGCTCAGGAGCGCGGCGGCATGCATAGTCCACGGCGTCGGGTCATACTCGATCGCGACGTGGGGCATCGTTAGGCGCAGCGCCTCGATTGCCTGCTGCACCGGCCGCGCGCGGTTTGGCCAGTCCGGCGGCGAGATCCGGAGGACGTCGTGACAGCGTCGCGCGGCGGCCTCTCGCGCGGACCGGACGGCGTCGTCCGCTGCCGCGACGACTCGCTGGGCATGTTGCAAGAACGCCGCGCCGGCAGGCGTCAACCGAACGCCTCGCGGATGACGCTCGAGCAACTGGGCGCCGACCTCATCCTCCAGCGCGCGTAACTGTCGCGTGAGCGCCGGCTGCGCCAGTCGGAGACGCCGCGCCGCGCGGCCCACGTTCTCCTCCTCAGCGGCAACGATGAATGACCGGAGACGCTTGAGACCGAGCATCGGGTGCGCGTGCGGGGCTCATTCGCCATCGATGCCGAAGCGGCATCGGCGAGGGGCGGAAAAAGTATTGGACCTAGAACATTTCCGCAACATACGTTTGCGGCCTTTTCAGACCACGAGACCCGGAGGGCCAATGAGCTCGACGATACTGATCACGGGAGCAAGCACCGGCTTTGGACGGGCTGCAGCCGAACAACTGGCTCGGCGTGGACACCGCGTCTTCGCCACGATGCGTGACGTCGACGGTCGCAACTCCTCTCATCGGACCGCGCTCGCGACCCTCGCGAAGAACGAGAACCTCACGCTGCGAGTGCTCGAGCTCGACGTCACCAGCGACGCGTCGGTGCAGCGGGCGGTCGATGCCGCCCTTGCCGAGGCGGGCCACCTGGACGTCGTCATCAACAACGCCGGCTACGCGGGCATTGGCGTCTCCGAGGCGTATACGCCGCAGCAGTTCCAGCAAATGTTCGACGTCAATGTGCTCGGCGTGCTGCGGGTGAATCGGGCTGTCCTTCCGTCGATGCGTGCTCGGCGCGCCGGGCTGCTCGTGCACATCAGCTCGGGAGCTGGCCGCGCCGCGGTGCCGGGGATGGCCGCCTACTGCGCAAGCAAGTTCGCCCTCGAGGCGATCGCCGATGCCTTCCGCTACGAGCTCACGCCCTTCGGCATCGAGTCGGTGCTCGTCGAGCCCGGGATCTACAAGACGGCGATCTTCGATCGCATCGCGCTGCCTGACGACAGGGAGCGCATCGCGTCGTATGGCGATGCGGCAGAGGCAATCGAGCGCGTTCGGAACGTGTTTCTCACCGTGGCGAATGCGCCGGACAATCCCGGAAGCCAGGATGTCGCGGACGCGCTCGTGAGGCTCGTCGAGATGGAGCCTGGCGATCGGCCGTTCCGCACTCTGGTGAGCGGCGCCATGCAGCAATTGCTCGGGCAGTACAACGCCGCGTCCGAATCGCTGCGGCCGGTGGTCGCGCAGATCTTCAACGTCCCGGAGCTTGCCGGCGTTCCGGCGCCCGCGGTTCAGTAATCGCTTACTTCGCACAAAAAGGAGATCCGATGATCAGGGTCAGCGTACTCTATCCGAACACACCCGACGGCACCTTCGACATGCAGTACTATCAGGACCACCATGTGCCACTGGTGATTCAGCGATGCGACGGCGCCATCAAGCGCGGCGTGATCGAGCGCGGCCTCATGGGTCTCGAGCCCGGCACGACGGCGCCCTACCGGGTTGCCGCGCACCTGCTCTTTGACTCCGCGGAGTCGATGCAGGCGACCTTCGGCCGGCACATCCAGGAATTCGTCGCCGACTTGCCGAACTTCACCAACATCGCGCCCAAGCTTCAGGTTAGCGAAATCGTCATGGAGGCCTGATCGTCCGTCTGACGCCGGATCCCGCTGATCTCGTTCGATCAGCGCGCTGTCGGCTCACCGAGAGTGAAAGCATCAGCGATCGCCCCGCGGCGAGCACTACGTACTGGCCGACTTGATCTCTTTCTTGATGGCGACAACGTCGAGCGTCGACGCGCTCGGCTACCCTTGACGGCTTAGGGGAGACGCCGCATCTTGGCGCACCCTCAGCCGCTTAGGGTAAGGCATGCCCGCTCGCACCCTGCTCGATCTCCAGCCCGGTACGCTGGAGTTTCTCATCCTCCGCACCGTTGCCTGGGGACCCCAGCACGGATTCGGCATCGCCAAGTGGATCAAGACCGTCACCGACGGTCGGCTCGAGATCCTCGACGGCGCGCTATATCCCGCGCTCCACCGGATGGAGCACAAGAAATGGATCGCCGCGGAGTGGGGGATCACCGAGAGCGGCCGGCGCGCCCGCTATTACGAGCTCACTCGTCTCGGCCGGAAAGCGATGCGCGAGCAGACGACCGCGTGGACCGATTATGCTGGCGCCGTGCAGCAAATCATTGCCGCATCCAGCCGGCGGGAGGGAACAGCCCGTGTCTGAGCTGCCTAACGCCAAACGGACGCCACCCGCCTGGCGCCGCTACCTACGCTTCTGGGGCGCTGACGCAAACGCGGACCTCGACACTGAATTGGAGTTTCACGTTGCGTCACGCGCCGAGGAGCTCGTGCGGGAGGGCCTCTCACCCGCCGAGGCGCGGCGGCGCGCTCTGGCGGAGTTCGGCGACGTGTCGGCTGTGCGCCAGGAGGTCCGACAGTTGGAGCGCAGCTACGCGCGGCGCCGCAACCTCGTCGAGAGTCTGGCCGAGATCGCGACGGAGATCCGGCTTGCCGCGCGCTCCCTGCGGAAAGCGCCAGCGTTCGTCGCCGTCGTCGTGCTCACCCTCTCGCTCGGCATAGGCCTCAACAGCACGATCTTCAGCCTCGTCAACGCGTACCTCTTTCGACCGGCGCCGCTGCCTAACGCCGATCGCCTCGTCGTCATCGGCAATACCAGCCCCTCGTTGACGCAGCCGCACGAAGTCCCCTATCGAGACTTCGCTGCCTATCGAGATCTGCACGATGTCTTCGAGGATCTGGTCGGGACATTGTCCTACACCGAGAGCCTGAACGAAAGCGATCGCACGGAGCGACTGTGGGTCGAGCTCACGACGGGGAATTACTTCTCGGCACTCCACGTTCCAGTCGCGCTCGGTCGCGGATACACCGAAGACGCCAGTGCGCGCAACGAGCGCGTCATCGTCTTGAGCAATGAATTCTGGCGGCGACGCTTTGCCGCGGATTCTACCATCGTCGGTCGGTCGATTCAGATCGAGCGTCAGGCGTATACGGTCATCGGTGTCGCCGCGCCGAACTTTCGCGGCTTCGCGCCGATGATCCGTACGGATGCCTGGACGCCGATCGACGAGACACCCGCAGCTCGAGAGCGGCGCCTGAACGATCCGGAATCGGATTGGTTCAACGTCTACGGAATGCTGCGCCCCGGCGTATCCCTCGGACAGGCGCGGACGGCGCTCATCGATCGGGCGCGCCGGCTCCAGCGAGAGTTTCCCGCTACCAACAAGGACGTGTTGCCCGTCATTGTGCCGGAAACGCGGGCCCGGCCCGTGCTCGCCGTTGCCGGACCTTTACCGCTGATGGCAACGGTGCTCCTTGGCCTGACACTGCTCGTGCTGGCGGTGGCGTGCGCGAACGTCGCCAGTCTCCTGCTCGCCCGGAGCACGACCAAGCGGCGCGAGTATGCCGTGCGCGCCGCGTTGGGCGCGAGCCGCTGGCGGCTGACACGAGCGGCGATCATCGAGACGATCCTCCTCTCACTCGCTGGCGCGCTTGGCGCTTTCGCTCTCGCGCGGTGGTCGACGGGGCGCCTCGCCACGATTCATCTCGCGACAGACGCTCCCCTGTTCTTCGACTTCTCTCCCGATTGGAGAGTGTTTGCATTCACCCTCGGCGCCGCCTTATTGACGACTATCGGCGCTGGACTCCTCCCCGCGCTCCGCGACGGTCGCGTGCCGCCGCAAGGCGCGTTGTCGGCGGGAGGACGCTCCATGACGGATCGACTGCACCAGCGCGTTCGTTCTCTCCTGGTCGTCGCGCAGATCGCGGTGTCGGTCATCGTGCTGATCGCCGCAGGTCTGTTCACGCGTAGCATGCGAGCGACCGAGCACATGGATCTTGGCTTCCAGACCAAGAAGCTACTCATGGCCCAGTTCGACCTGAGCCTCTCGCACTACGATTCCACGCGCGCCCGTGCGTTCCAACGCGAGATTCTCGCGCGCGCCCGGGCATTGCCGGGTGTGCGTAGCGCGGCCCTCGCGGCACGAATTCCCTTCGGCTACAGCAACAACTCGCAGCGTGTGCTCACCGGCGCGCCGTCCCCCGACGCACCAGACGGCCAGCTCGTCTTCATGAACGTCGTCTCGACGGACTATTTCCGGACGGCGGGACCGACAATCGTGCGCGGCCGTGAGTTTACAGACGAGGATCAACCCGCGTCACAGCACGTCGCCGTCATCAACGAGGCGATGGCTGAGAAGCTGTGGCCGGGCGAAGAGCCCATCGGCAAGACGTTCCGGCTACCTAACGATAAGGAGGAGCTTCGCGTCGTTGGCCTTGCCCGAACGTCACAGTACATGTTCCTCGGTGAGCCGCCGCGGCCGTTTTTCTGGACGGCGATCGCGCAGCATCGTCGCGAGAGCGCCTTCCTCGAGCTGAGCACCGAGCCCGCGCCGGAGTCGTTGATCCCAACGGTCCTTCGCATGGCGCGTGAGATCGATCCGAATGTTCCGCTCTTCGAGGTGCGTAGCATGGAAGAGCATCTGCGGAACGGCCGCGCGATGTTCGCCGTGCGACTGGGCGCGCTGTTCGGGATGAGCTTCGCCTTGCTGGCGCTCGCGCTGGCGTCGGTCGGTCTCTACGGCCTGGTCTCCTACAATGTCACACACCGTACCCGCGAGATCGGGATTCGCATCGCCGTCGGCGCGACGGCGCAGAGTGTCATCCGCCTCGTTCTGCGTCAGGGGCTTGTGCTGGCCTCGGCGGGCGTCGCGTTAGGCGTTGTCGCCGCCCTCGGCGCGACCCGACTCATGACGTCGCTTCTCTTCGGGGTTGCCTCGCACGACCCATCGACGTTCCTGATGGCCGCCGCGGTGCTGGTCGCCGTCACTCTCGTCGCGGCATGGATTCCCGCGCGCCGCGCGGCGGCGATGGACGCGGTCCGCGCGTTGCGCGCCGACTGAGTCGTTGTCACTCGATCTCGTTCGCGGCTCAGCGCCGCGCCTCCCCGCCGTCGATTTCCGGCTCGACATCGTCTGTGCGTGGTTCGAATCCACGGCACGCGCGTACCGGTAGTCGCGGGTACCGCGGAAAGGTCGGATCCGTCGCCGAGCGTTCGCAGAAGTAAAACTGCGAGCGCCGCGCCGCAATCACGCGGCAGTGAACACACTCGGAGCACAGGCCAACGTCGTTCATGCTTGACGATCACTGGTGGGCGCTTCTGTCTGGGGAGGTTTGTGACGGCCCCACTCTCACAATAAACCCGGATCATGTTCTATGAGAAGTTTCTAACAATCATCAATATTGCCGGGGGCCCGGGGCGGAGCTATGATCACGCGACAGCGGCTCCCTGTCGTGTCCGTCTTCGCCGAGGGTACCATGACCATCCCAAAGGCGTCGGATCTCTCGCACCCGACCAACGCGTCGAGCGCACGCGAGCCCCGCATCGCCGTCATCGCCGTCCACGGCGTCGCCGACCAGAAGCCGGGTGAAACCGCGGCTGCCGTTGCTGGGCTTCTCCTCTCGCTCGATCCGTCGAAGCGTGCCGACAACGATCCGCACCGGCACGACCCCCTGAAAAGCGCGCCCCTCGGCGCGCCCGCGGGATCGTACGCGGGCTTCGAGGAGAGCTTCTGCCGCATGCCACTGCGTCCACTTTCCGTCAAGGAAGTCGAGACGCCGATGAGGCGCTCCATCTCCTTCGATGAGCGGCGCGGCTACATCGCGTCGCTGCGCACTTCCCGCAGCGGGAACACGGAGCCGAGCGCGGAGGAGAGGGATCGGGTAAGTCTCGAGTACCTGCGCGAGCAACTCTCGGATTATCGAGGCAGTGACGCGACTGCGTCGTACGAAACGGTGCGACTGGAGGGAAGACGCAGCGGTGCGACCGGTCCGCTGAGCGACGCGTCGGCGACGGAGCATCGGGCCGCACGGGGCGACCCAGCGAAGAGCCGGGACAGCATCGTCGTTCACGTCTACGAGATGTACTGGGCGGACCTGTCCCGGCTCGGTTCGGGACCGGTGAAGTTTTTCAGCGCGCTCTATCAGCTCCTCGGTCATCTCGCGGCACTCGGTCGCCAGGCGATCGACGCGGCGCGCGCCGAGCAGCCTTCGCGCGGTTGGAGCGCTCTGCAATGGCTGCACAGCTGGGTCATTCGGCTGCTCGTGCTCTTCGTCCCGGTGTTGAACTTCGTCCTCCTCGTGACAGGGCTGTCCGTGGTTCCCGCCGAGCGGATCGATCCTCGCTTCGCGCGCGGCGTGGCCGTCGCCTTCGCTGCCCTGTTAGGCATAGCGGTGGCGTACCGGCTCCTCCGCTCACGCACGCCGCCGAGGAAGCCGTTCACCTGGGCACTCGCGCCGCTCATCGCCTCGCTGACTGCTGGCGGCGTCGTTGGTGTCATCGTCGAACGGGTAGTCACGTTACGTCTGGCTAGCAGCACCTCACTGCTCATCCTCGAGTGGTGGGTCGTCGCGGGCGCCGTCACGTGGTTTGCGATGCGGTTGTATGCGCGCGTTCGCCCTGGCGCGGTCGTGGTCGGCATGTCGGCATTCGCCTTCGCGTTAGGCATCTACTTCGTATACACGTTGGTGTCGTACGGCGATCAACGCGCTCACCAGGCTGAGACGACGGCGCTCTGGACGATGCAGGCCGTCTTCATCCTCCTCGCCGCCACCTGGCGCATTCTCTTCGGCTTCGGCTGGCTCGCGCTCGTCATTGGGTCTTGGTGCGCGCTGAGAGACCGTGCTGGTAACTCGTTAGGCCGGTTTGCCCGTACCCGCGCCGCGCTCCGCACGGCCCAACTCACGGTTGCGGTGACGGCGGGCGCCTATCTCTTCACCGTCATCATCCTCTGGAGCGGCATCTTCCGCTTCACGATCGAGCGCTTCGGGGTCTTTGCCTGCGTGCCGGCGAGTACGGCCCCCGGACTATCATGGGTACAGTGGCTCATGCCGACGCCCGCGGAGATCATGCACTGGCTGCCAGCCGCGCGGCTCGCGCCGCCAGAACCATGTATCGCGGCAGGCCTCACCGCGCGCCAATACTTCGCGGGCTTGATTGCATCGAGCGTAACGACGGGCATCGCGCCGGTGCTGTTTCTCCAGACGGCCGCGCTCTTCCTCCTCATCTGGATGGCCCTTCCATCGGTGCAGAGCGAGGTCGATGCACCGAGCAAGTGCACGAATGCGGACTCGCTGAGGCAAGGCCAGTGGCTTTCCCGGGGGCTCGATACCACCGGCTACGTGACGTGGCTGCTCTGGCTGTCGACCTTTCTCGTGATCCCCGCCTTCGCGCTCGTCGACTGGTGGCATCGTCGCGCCGGCGTGCAGTCGGGCCTCATGCCGGATGAGGCGACGCTCTCCTGGTTCGCCGAGGTCACGCTCTTCTTCATCCAGTCCACGGGTGGGTTATTCGCCGCGTCGGCGATAGTGCTGCTCACCGCCGTGGCAAAGTTCGGCGGCAGCGCCCTCGACCTGGTGCTCGACGTCGACAACTATCTCAGCACCGGTCCCATCGAGGCCACGCCGACCGCGCGTATTCTCGAACGCTACGCGTCGTTGTTCCGCTATCTCAGCAATTACTCGGAGGCAGGTCGCGGCTACGACGCCTGCGTCATCGTGGCACACAGCCTCGGCACAACCATCACGGCAGACATTCTGCGCGTATTGCATCGACAGGCGTGCGGCGAGGATGGCGATCGGCTGGCGGCGACGACGCTCGGCCCGCTCGATTCGGAGTTGCGCGGGATCTTTGGCAGGACGGCCGCCAAGGGGAAGACGAGCGAGAATCGAGTGCCGATCTACCTCTTCACGATGGGCAGCCCGCTCCGCCAGCTCATGAATCGCTTCTTTCCACATCGCTTCTGGTGGGTGCGTGACGAGCCGGACAACGGACGTGCGCCGCTGCAGGACGCGCCACCCAAACTTCCGCGAGGCGAGGTTACGGGCCGTGATCCTTCACCCGCGAAGCTCGGGGTGGCGCAGTGGAGCAACGCGTATCGAAGCGGCGACTACGTTGGCCGCGGCGTGTGGCTGGACGAGTGGTACCAGCGCACCAATGGCAAAGCCGAAAGCGGGGGTTATCCTGAGCCAATCACTTTCTCGGCGGACGAGACACGATGGGAGGCCTGCATCGGGCTGGGCGCACACACGCATTACTGGGACGGCACCGCGCCCGACATCGCGATGCGTCTCGATGAGCTAATCGTGATGGCCGCGAGCGCGGCGCGATCGCGCGCGTGACGGCGACAACGGGCTCAACGCGGCATCTGCTTGACATGGTCGTGCTCTGTGAATTGACTCGTAGATCGAGTTGACTCCCAGACATCGGAGCGTTCCTTGGCCGACGACCTTTCTGCTGGACTCGGTGGTGACAGTGCGCATTCGCGCCGGGATTTTCTCGTGCGCGCTGGACAGCTGGGTGCCCTCGCCGCGCTCAGTCCATCCTTCTCGCGGCGTCTTGACGCTCTCACGCGTGTGGCGTCGTCGGAACAGGTCGCCGCGCTCTACCCTGGTCTTCACTGGCGCATGTTGGGGCCATTCAGAGGCGGGCGCGTCGCCGCCGCGACGGGCGTGCCCGGCAAGCCTAACGAGTTCTACTTCGGCGCCGTGAACGGTGGTGTCTGGAAGTCGATCGACGCCGGACGCGTCTGGACGCCCGTGTTCGACTCGCAGCCCGTCGCCTCGATTGGCGCGATCGCGGTCGCGCCGTCGGCGCCGGAGACGATCTACGTCGGCAGCGGCGAATCGACGCTGCGCGATTCGATGGGCTTCGGGAACGGGATGTACAAGACGACCGACGGCGGCGTCAGCTGGACACACATCGGTCTCGAAGACACCCAGCATATCGGCAAGATCGCCGTCGATCCGCGCAATCCGTTGGTTCTCTTCGTGGCGGCGATCGGCCATCTCTACGCACCCAGCGCAGAGCGCGGCGTATTTCGGTCGCGCGACGGCGGCCGGAGCTGGCAGAAGGTCCTGTTCAAGAATGCTGACGTCGGCGCGGTCGAGGTCGTGATCGATCCGAGCAACCCGAACGTCGTCTACGCGGGCCTCTGGAATACCCGCCGTCCACCGTGGTATACCTACGCACCCACGAATGGCCCGGGCGGGGGGATCTTCAAGTCCACGGATGGCGGCGACACGTGGACGCAGCTCACCAAAGGTCTTCCTGCTGCGGGCATCGGCCGCACGGGGATCGCCGTGGCGCCGAGCAATTCGCGGCGCGTGTACGCGGTCGTCGATTGTCTGGTGCCCGAGGCCGGGGCGGCGCCCGTTTCGGCGGCTAACAGCGCGCCCGGCCCGGGACGCGGTGGCGCGCAGCCGCCGCCCATGCAGGGTGGGTTCTTCCGATCGGATGATGCCGGCGAGACATGGACGCGTCTCTCCTCCGATCCGGCGCTCTGGGGCCGCGGCTGGTACTTCGAGAAGGTCACCGTCGATCCGCAGAACGCCGACATCGTCTACGTGCCTAACGTAGCCGTCAATCGCTCGACGGACGGTGGGCACAGCTGGGTCGCGCTTCGCGGCTCACCGGGTGGAGATGACTACCATCAGGTCTGGGTGTCTCCGGATGATCCGAACACGATGATCGTCGCCAGCGATCAGGGCGCGATCATCACCCGCAATGCGCGCACCGAGGATCCGCGCGACGTCACCTGGAGCTCCTGGCTCAATCAACCGACGGCGCAGATCTACCACGTCTCCGTCGACTATCGCTTTCCCTACTGGGTGACTGGCGCTCAACAGGACTCGGGTGCGGTTGCGGTCAGGTCGCGCGGCAAGTTCGCCGAGATCTCGATGCGCGACTGGGAACCGATCGGTGCGGGCGGCGAGAGCGGCTACACCGCCGGCGATCCATTGCATCCCGGGATCATATTCGGTGGCACCGGTCAGCATTGGGACCTCGAGAACAACATCGCCATACGTGGTACGGCCGAACCAGCGGTTCCTGACGGTGAGACTGCCCGCGCCGATTGGACGCAGCCACTCGTGTTCTCCCGGGCCGATCCTCGCTCGCTCTACTACGCCAATCAGTACCTGTTCAAGACCGTCGACGGCGCCAAGAGCTGGCGGCGCATCAGTCCCGATCTCACGAGGCCAGATCCAGGTATTCCCTCGAATCTGGACGCGGCCGCGGCCGCCCAGGTCGATCGCAACGGCAAGCGTGGCGTCATCTATACGATCGCGCCCTCACCGCTGCAGGCTCCGGTACTCTGGGTCGGCACCGACGACGGGCTGATTCACCTGACGACGGACGACGGCGCGAGCTGGCAGAATGTGACGCCCACGACCGTGACGGCGTGGAGCCGCATAACGATGATGGAGGCGTCGCACTTCGATGTGAACGCGGCCTATGCGAGCGTCGATCGACACCAGCTCCAGGATTTCGAGCCGTACATCTATCGGACGCGCGATCGAGGCAAGAGCTGGCAGAAGATCACCGCCGGGCTTCCCACGGGCCTGTACGTCCACACCGTGAAAGAAGATCCGCACCGGCGAGGATTACTCTTCGCGGGCACGGAGCGCGGCGCGTTCATGTCGCTCGACGACGGCGACAACTGGGAGCCGCTCCAGCTCAATCTCCCGGTCACGTCCGTCCGCGACTTCGAGATCTATGGCAACGATCTCATCGTCGCAACGCACGGTCGTGGCTTCTGGGTGATCGACGATATCAGCTCGCTCCGTCAGGTCACGCCGGCAGTGCTCGCGGCGGATGCGTACCTGTTCAAGCCCGGCGACACGATCAATGTGCAGCAGGGCGGAGACAATGGAACGCCGCTCCAGAAGGACGAGCCCCAGGCACCGAATCCGCCTAACGGCGCGGTGATCGATTACTACCTGAAGACAGACGCTACCGGTCCAGTTACGGTCGAGATCCTCGGCTCGAATGGCGAGGTGCTGCACACCTTCTCCGCCGAGAGCGGCGCCGAAGGGCCGCAACCGGGCGGCCGCGGTGGCGGGGGACGTGGCGGGCGAGGCGGTGGCATCCCCAATGTGTCGGCCCTCTGGCGTCCGACTCCACAGCCCTTCTCAACGAAGGCCGGAATGCATCGCCTCGTCTGGAATCCGGTGGCACCGGCGCCTAACGCCGGCCGCGGCGGCCGTGGCAATCAGGGCATGCCACTCACGGGCACCTTCACCGCCCGCCTAACGGTTGGCGGGAAAAGCTACACGCAGTCGTTCGTGGTGCGTCCGGATCCGCGGAGCGCGTGACGAGTGGCGCGCCACGCGCCACTCAGCTCGCGTACCCCATGTCGCGCGCCTGCGTCATCAACATCTCCTGCATCAGCCGCCGTCCACGAAAGAGACGCGACCGAACCGTCCCCACGGGAATTCCTAGGATCGTCGCCGCTGCCTCGTAGGGTTGATCCTCGACGTCCACGAGCATCAGCGTCGATTGGAACGGCTCGGGCAACTTCGCAAGCGCGCGCTCGATAGCAGGTCCCAGGTCGAGACGGGAATAGAGATCGTCGGTGGTGTCGCGCGACGCCTCGCGGAACGTCACCCCGTTGGCCAGCGCATCGCCTTCGCTATCGCCGAAATCGACCGTCGGCGAGCGCCGCTCGAGCGACCGGAGGAACACGTTCCGGCAGATCGTGAACAGCCATCGCCGGCAGTCGCTGCCGGGCACGTACGTGTGCCACGACTTGTACGCCCGAAGAAAAGTGTCCTGCACGACGTCCTCGGCGTCGACCGAGTCTCGCGTCAACGAGAGGGCGAAGCGGTAGACGTCGTCGAGCCATGGCAATGCCTCGCGTTCGAACTCACGGTCGCGAGCAGCTTTTTCCGGATGCATCAGTTCGGTCACGGTCGCCTCGGTGAGGGAAGCACACCCTGACTTCGCTGACGGCACGAGCAGCGGAACTATTCCCGCTCGCGATCTGATTCGTGATGCTCAGGCAATGCGGGCAAGCAATGCCGACACGGCGGCGGCGGACTCCGGCCGGTCAATGGGCTCGGGAGCGATCATCGCCGCGACGATCGCCGAGAGCGTCCGCCGAGGTGTCGGCCTCGGACCCGCTCGGGCGATGGCCACCCCGGGAATCGGCGTCTCCCTAGGCGTATCCAGCTTCTGGGCGAAGAAGCCGCGCGGCGTATCACCCTGGAAGGGAGTGCTGCCCGTGAGACACTCGTGGAGCACCATTCCGGCAGCGTACAGATCCGAACCCACGTCAGGCTGACCTCCGAGAAGAAGCTCCGGTGCCATGTACTCAGGTGTTCCGACGACCGCGCCAGCCAGTCGCGGAGGACCGACAGTTTCCTCGGCCGGCGACGCCTGGGAGACAGGGGACGCCGGGCGTCGCACGAGCGATGCGACGCCGAAATCGGTAACCTTGAGCAGTCCATCCGTTGCGAGCAGCAGGTTGGCGGGCTTCACGTCGCCATGCATGACCCCCCGCTCGTGCGCGGCATCGAGCGCGCGCATCAGCTGCTTGGCCAGCGCGAGCACCACCGAGGAAGGCAACGCGCCGCGCCGCGCAAGTACAGCGGCCAACGACGTCCCCTCGACGTACTCCATCGTCAGATAGGGCATCCCACGGCTCACGCCGAAGTCGTGCGTGCGGACGATATTCCGATGCGAAACCCGACGCGTCAGCCGGAGCTCCTGCTTCAACTCTTCGCGCGCCCGCGGATCGTCGGCGAGGAGCTCGGCGCGGAGCATCTTGATCGCGATCGTCTCCTCGAGGGTGCGATCCAACGCGCGATAGACGATCCCGGTTCCGCCGACGCCGAGCACTTCCTGGATCTCGTACCGGTCAGCGATCAACGCGCCGGTCGCCAGCACGCCCGCCGGAAGCGACAGCGAGCCCGCAAAAGCCGCAAGCTGCGGTGCGAGGGAAGTGCGCGATCGTCCAGCGCTCGAACGCGACCGACCCAGGCGACCTCGCTCTTCCCCTGCGTCGGGACGCGCCTCGTTAGGCGGCGTGTCACCGGTCCCGACGTGTTCGACGAGTGCGCCCAGCGCCTGCTTCTCCCGCAGCTCACGGAGGAATGCCGTCAGCGCGGCGCCGAGCGCTTTCACCTCTGCCGACGGCGCGCGCCGCGTCGCTTCGTCGGCCACCTGTGCCGCATCGTCGTACTCGCCGTCAAGCGCACGGGTCGCGGCCACGGCGAGCGCACGCGCGGGTTGCGTCACACGGCGCGCCGAGCTCCACGCCGCACCCAACGCCAGAACGAGGCCGAGCGCACCCGCGAAAGCGAGTGATCGCCGGATCCCCGCGAGCTGCGCTGACGTGGCGCTCTCGGGCCGCGCGACCACGAAGCCGCCGACGATCTCGCCCCCCGCCGTGGTGAGTGCCGCGCCCTGGAGCGCGTACGAAGAGCCCGCGATCACCGCCGTTCCCGCGGCGCGGGGTGTCGCGACCGGGAGTGTGCCGTCGTTAGGCGTCGCTGCATGAGTTGCAGTTCCAGGCGCCGCCGGGATGGCCGCTGCTGCCACCGAGACGCTATCCAACGACGTCGCCACGACGTGCGGCTTGCCCTTCGTGTCGAGCGAATAGAAGACGATATCCGCCGCGGTCGCCGCGCGAACATCGAGGGCCATCTGCCGATCGACGAGCTTCGTCGCGACGAGGACGCCGACGGGCGCAAAGCCCGGTACCACGATCGGCACGGCAACCGTTTGGAAGAGCAACGTGTCGCGCGAAATGCCGAAGCCCGACGTCGTTCGTCCCTCCAGCGCTCCCTCGACGAGAGGAATCGAGCCCATCGCTACACCCTGTACACCCGGCTCGTCGCTCTTCGCGACCAGCATCCCGTGTTCGTCCGTGATGAACACCCAATCGGCCTCCAGCTGCGTCGTGGCCTCGATGGCCTGATCGAGGATGTCATCGTGTTGTCGTTGCGCAACGAGCGCACGAAACGACGGCCCCTGAACGAAAACTCGCGCGCCACCGGCGAGACTGCGACCGCGGCCGGCAAGGAGCTGCGCTGTCAGATCCACGGCCTGCTCGAGTCCGCGCCGCTCCGCCTCACGCGTCGCGCGCCGCGCCGAGTACGATGCGACGACGAGCGCGGCAACGAGGACGGCTACGACGATCGCCGCCGTGCTCAGGAAGACACGGCCGGCCATGCTCCGCGCCGGCCAGAGGTCGCGCGCCGTTAGGCGCGCCGCCGGATCAGTATCGGTCATCCCGAATGAGCGAGTACGGCCGGCCGAACTTGTTCAGATGCGGCGCCTCGACGTAAGTGCGGGCATCGATCGCGAGCTGAACCTCGGCGCCGGAGTCGGTCACCAGGAGGTCGCGCGTGACCTCGCGCGCGCCATGCTCGTGCCACGCGTGGATCACGTAGCGCCCGGCGGGCACTCCGCGCAATGTGAAACGGCCCGCCTCGTCGGGTTGCGTGGCCCAAGGAGTAGGCACGGCAACGACGAAGCTCACCATCATCGAGTGGATGTTGCAGTAAATGGGATAGACGCCCGGCCTCGCAAACGTGGCTGCCCTCGTCGCACCGCGGCGATAGAGCCCGAGATCGAACGGCCCAAGATCGACATTGGAGAAGACGTTGTGACTGAAGGGATCCTCGTTCGGGAAGGCGACGCTTCCTCCAGCCAGCACGATCGCGACGTGGGGCCGAAACTCCCGGCCATGCATGGCGATCACCCGCGAGCGCATCGCCGGCACGTCATTCACGGGGATGGCGCGCTCCCGCGGCTCGAGATAGACGACGGCGCTGTGCAGGTCTCCCCGATCCGCGCCTGCTCGTTCTTCCAGCGACAGCGTTCCCGAGACCGTGCCCTGTGCGGTCGCGATCGATGCCGAGAGGGTCAACATGCCGACGGCGGCGACTGCTTTCACTGCGATATGCATCTGCTAAAGCTCGAAACCGAAAATGAGGTT